>NZ_BAAJPZ010000005.1:0-462637 GCF_057552455.1 Streptomyces sp. PKA51 | reverse complement strand
CGCGGCGGCCCCCTGCATCCGGTGGCCGCACACCTCGCACCAGTCGTCGGCCACCGAAGGGTGGCCGTTCGGGCAGGTCGGCATGTCGGTCGATTCCCCCTCTGGCGTCACTTCTTGACACGAACGGTCTTGGTGGACCGGGTCTCGAGGGTCATTTCCGCCTCCTCCGACACCCTGGTCTTCAGCCGCACAGTACCGTTCGCGGCATCGACCACGTCCACCACCTTGGCCAGCAGTTTCGCGGTGTCCTCGTGACCGGAGCGGCTGGCGAGCTGGACCGCCCGGCCGAGCCGGGCCGTCGCCCCGCCGATGTCCCCCGCCTTGCGCAGCTCCAGCCCCTGCTGGATGGCCTGGGCGAGCTCGGCCTGGCCGGTGTAGTGGGCCACCTGCGGGTTGATGGCGGTGGAGGCGACCAGGTCGTCCGTCCACACCGCGCGCACCAGGCCCTGGGCGAGGACCTGCGCGGAGCCGTCGGCCCCCGGCCGTACGAGCGAGGCCCGGGCGGCGAGCATCTCCTGCCCCACCCGGGCCTCGGGCACCTTGACGCACACGTGGTAGTCGCGGGACTCGTCCCCCCAGGCGCCCGTGGGGTAGTCGCCGGTCCGCGGCCCGGCCTCCTGCCGCCGCTGCGTCAGCTCCTCCACGGTCGGCGCGACCTGCTTGACGAACATCACCTCGGCGCCCTGCGGGATCCACAGCCGCAGTGCGACGTCGCCGACCTCCTTGCCCATCACCGACTCCATCATCCGCGTGAAGTCGGCGGCCAGGCCGGCCGGATCGGCGACGATGTCGGCACTGCCCAGCAGGGCGGAGGCTATGCCCGTGACCTCCTTGACCTCCCAGTCCGTGCCCACGCCGCGGGCGTCGCAGGTGAAGCGGCCCGCGCAGGCGTCCAGCGAGGCGCGCAGCGCCTCCGGTTCCTCGTGCTCGTTGCGGCCGTCGGTCAGCAGGATGCCGTGGCGTATCGCCGCGTCGGAGGAGGACAGCAGCCGGTCGGCCAGCCGCAGCCAGGTGCCGATCGCCGTGCCGCCGCCCGCGCTCAGCTTGCGCAGCGCCTCCTTGGCCTGGCCGCGGGTGGTGGCGTCGGCCACCGCGAGCCTGCCGCCCGCCGGATAGACCTCGCGCGCCTGGTGGGTGCCGGCGACGACGGCGAAGGCGACGCCGTCGCGCAGGGCGTCGATCGCGGCGGCGGTGGCCTCGCGGGCGCTGCGCATCTTGGCCGGCGGGTAGTCCATCGAGCCGGAGCAGTCCACCATCAGGACCACCGCCGCCTGCTGCCCGCCGCCGGAGGCCGGTTCCCCCGCCCCGCCCTGGCCGGCATCGGCGGTGACCGTGACGATCGCATTGACCTCGCGGCCGCCTTCGGGAAGGTTGACGTTCTGGTACACCTCGACCGAGAAGCGCGGCATGCTCGCCTTGCCGAAGCTGGCCATTTCATCCGCTCCTTCGTACGTCTGCACGTGGGTGGTGCACGGGCGTGCGGCGGGGCGGACAGCCGCGCGGTGCGGCGAGGCCGGCACCGGCGTGTGGATCCCCCCGTGAACGCTTGGCCGTCAGGCCGATCCTGCCCCTTCCGGCCGGGCCGGGAACGGCAGTACCGCCACTGTTACGTTGTCGTGGCCCCCGCCGTCCAGGGCGTGCGCC
This sequence comes from Streptomyces sp. PKA51, assembly GCF_057552455.1. Lineage (NCBI taxonomy): Bacteria > Bacillati > Actinomycetota > Actinomycetes > Kitasatosporales > Streptomycetaceae > Streptomyces > Streptomyces sp. PKA51. The sequence continues at coordinate 460,993 of NZ_BAAJPZ010000005.1, read as the reverse complement.
AGCAGATGGCGTGCGCACTCCAGCGGCCGGCTGCGGGCGTCGGCCGGCACGACCGCGGCCATCTCCTCGGCCGACTCGGCGTAGTTCCACAGCCCGTCGGTGCACACGATCACCACGCCCGGCCGGTCCGGGTGGTACGAGGCGGTGTGCGGCACCACCTCGTACGCATCGGCGCCCAGCCAGCCGGTGATGGCGTGGGCGCGCTCGTCGGCGTACGCCTCGGCCTCGCTCATCAGCCCGGCGGCGACCATCTGGGCGGCCCAGGAGTCGTCCTCGGTGAGCCGGGCCGGCTCGGTGGAGCGGTCGTCGGGCACCCAGTAGACGCGGCTGTCGCCGACCCAGCCGACGGTCAGCAGGTCGCCGGTGACCACGGCGCTGACCACGGTGCAGGCCGGGGCGTTGCCCTGGCGGTACGGGTCGTGCTCGCGCGCCTCGCCCGCCGGGGCGGCGGCCAGGTCGGTGACCGCCTCCGCGGCGTGCACGATCGCGGTGTGCGTGGCCTCCCGGGGTGCCGCGCCCCGCTCCAGCTCCGCCACCAGGACGTCGTGCGCGGCCCGTACGGCGGCCGCCGACGCCTCGTCGGGCCGCGCCGCGGAGGACACGCCGTCACTGACGACGGCGACGACGGCCGGCCGGCCGCCGGCCGGCTGCGGGGTGGACACGGCGTAGGCGTCCTCGTTGCGGTGGTGGCGCAGGCCGCGGTCGCTGACCGCCGCGACGCCTGCCGACTCGTGCTCCATGTGATCCCGTTCGCGCGGTTGTGCATGCCCGCAGTGTTCGCAGTACCCGTCGTTGTCGATCATGCCCGACCGGCAGGCGGCGCACGGCCTGCCGGGGCTCGTGCCGCGCCCCGGCTGCGCCGGTACGGCGCCGCCGCCCGGGGCCTCGTGGCATTCGGCCGCCTCCCGCGCCGCGGGCGTGTCGGGTCGCCACCGGCCGGTGCCGTGCCCGCCGGCGGGCACGGGCGGCACCGCCGCCAGGGCGGCACCGCAGCCTCCGCAGAAGTTGTCGGAGGGCTCCAGCGGTTCGTGGCAGACGGGACACACCGTCAGCTGTGGGGGCAGTTGCGACATCGATCACACCCATGTCCTGGGGCGGTAACGGTTGGCCCGCTCCACCAGTTCGATCCGTTCCTCGCCGCGCTGGGCCAGGCGGGCGAGCACGCGGTACGAGCGCTCCAGCCCGAACCGCAGGCCCCGCTCGTCGAGCGGGCTGCCCAGCAGAGCATCGCCGGCCTGCGCGGACGCCTCGCCCTGCCGGCCCGAGAGCACCCAGTCCAAGGCGGTGCCCAGCACCTCCGCCGACAGCCGCTCGCGGCGCACGGCGTCCAGCCCGAAGCCTGCGAGCCGCTCCACCTGGGCGGCCGCCGACCGCAGGTCCTCCAGCAGCTCCTCGTGGGCCGCGCGCCGCCGCAGCCGGGCCCGCACCGCGGCCACCCGGGCCGCGGTGTAGTGGATGGACGCCTCCGGGACCGACTCCAGCGCGCCCACCGCGCCCGGGCGGTCGCCGTCGGCCAGCCGCACCCGGGCCAGCGCGAAGGCGGCGCCCACGAAGCCCGGGTCGGTCGCCCACACCAGCCGGTAGTACTCGGCGGCGTTGTCCAGCTGCCCGAGCACCTCCGCGCACAGACCGAGCGCCAGCTTCGGCGCCGGTTCCCCGGGGAACGCGTCGTAGACGGCGTCGAAGGACAGGGCGGCGGTGGCGTGGTCGCCGGTGACCAGCGCGAGCACACCGCGGTGCCACACGGTGCGCCAGTCCTCGGGCCGCGCCGCCTCCAGCGCCGCGACGGCCTGGGACGCGGGCCCGTCCTCGCCGAGCTCCAGCAGCGCCCGCACCCGGCACAGCCGCAGCTCGTGCGAGTCGGTGGGGGCCGCCTTCAGCGCGGCGTACAGCTCGGCGGGCCGGGAGGCCAGCAGCCCCGCGAGGAAACCCGCGTTGGGGTCGGCGGCGTCGACCAGCGGCATCGGCAGGGCGAGCGCGGCGGCCCGGACGTCGAGCTGCGCGAGAGCCGTGCCGGGGGCGGGGGCCGCCGGGGCCGGTACGAGGGCTGCGGTGGCCGGGCGGCGGAAGAAGCCGGTGCGCGGGCGGACGCCCAGGGCCGAGACGTCCCCGGCGACGTCCGGGAAGAGGGAGGTGTCCACCACCCGCGGCTCCGGCCCGAACAGCGTGGAGACCGCCGGGCGCGGCGTGCCCGTCTGCAGGGCCACGATCTCGCGCAGCACCCCCGTCAGTTGCTCGGCCATCTCCGCCGCCGAGGCGAAGCGCCGGGCCGGGTCCGGGTCGGTGGCCCGTACCAGCAGCCGGTAGAAGGACTCGTAGCGCTGGAAGACCTCGATGTTGTCCGGCGCGGGCAGGCTGGTGGCGAAGACGTTGGTGTAGCCCTGGAAGTCGAAGGTCAGCACGGCGAGCGTGCGGGCCACCGTGTACAGGTCGGAGGCCACGGTCGGGCCCACCTCGGCGACCTCGGGGGCCTGGTAGCCGATGGTGCCGTAGATGGGACCGTCGTGGTCGTCCATCCGCCGCACCGCGCCCATGTCGATGAGCTTGAGCTGGTCCTGCTGCTGGATGGCGTTGTCGACCTTGAAGTCGCAGTAGAGCAGGTTCCGGCTGTGCAGGTGGCCCAGTGCCTCCAGCGCCTCGATGCCGTACGCGCACGCCTGCTCGACCGGCAGCGGGTCGCGGCGGCCGTCGGGGCGGCGGCGCTCGTTGGCGAGCTCCTTGAGCGACTTGCCGCCGACGTACTCCATGACGATGTAGCCGTCGAGGCTGCCCGTGCGCTGGTCGAGGTGCTCGACGAAGTTGTAGATGCGCACGATGTTGGAGTGCTCGATCTCGGCGAGGAAGCGCCGCTCGGAGACGGCGGCGGCCAGCGCGTCCTCGTCGCCGGTGTCCAGCAGGCCCTTGAGCACCACCCAGCGGTCGGCGACGGCACGGTCGACGGCCAGGTAGATCCAGCCCAGGCCGCCGTGCGCGAGGCAGCCCGCCACCTCGTACTGGCCGTGCACCACGTCGCCCGGACGGAGCTTGGGCACGAAGGAGTAGGGGTGGCCGCACTTGGTGCAGAAGCCCTCCGTGCGCCCGGGGCGCCCCTCCCGCGAACGCCCCACCGGCGCCCCGCAGTCGCTGCGGCTGCAGAATCGCTTGCGCTCGGGCACCTCCGGATTGCTCAGCACGGCCGCCCGTGGATCGGGCCGCGGCACGCCGGGCATGGTCACCAGGCCGGCGCCGAGCCGGTTGCGGCCGGAGGAGGAGGCGGCCGAGCGCCGGCTGCGCACCGAGACCGAATGGGCCGCGGTCGGCGTGCTCTGCGAGCCCTCCTGCAGCGAGCGCGACAGACGCCCGGAGACCGACCGGCGCGAGGAGGAGGAACGCGCCGACGACGAACGCACCGACGACGAATGCGCGGACGTCGAACCGGAGGACGACCCGGAGGAGGCGGCGGAGGACGACCCGGCGGAGGACGACGAGGAGGACCCCCCGCGCCCCCGGGTCACCCCCGTCGGCGGCGAGGACAGGGCCCCGCCCGGCGCCACGACTGGTGCCAGCCCGCAGGTGTCGCAGTACAGCTCGCCGGCGCCCACGTCCTCGTACGCGCCCGGGCAGCCGGGCCGCTGGCAGCCGGTACCGGTCATCGCTCCCCCTTGTGGTCCGTCGTCCCCGTGACCGCCGGCCGGGCGGGCGGGGCCACGGCCTCCGCGACGGCCTGCTGGTAGCGCAGCACGGCCGCCTCGGCGGTGACCAGGTCGCACGGCGCGCTCCACAGCACGCGCCGCGCCGCGTCGTACCGCTCCAGGACGAACGCGTCCTCCGCCAGGCCCAGGCGGGCGGCCTTGGCCTTGTAGGCGTCCAGGCGCCCGCGCAGTTCGGCCCGCACGGCCAGCGGCGCGGTGACCGCGGTGAGCTGTTCGCGGGCGCGCAGCAGCTCCTCCTCGGCCTGCAGCTCCAGGCCCTCCAGCACCGGCGAGAGCAGGTGCCAGGCGGCGTTGCGGCGGTGTTCGGACGCCGCGGACAGCTGCTCGTACAGCACGGTCGGCGGGCCGGAGACGACGGGCACCTCGTACGCGGCGATCTTCGACAGCACCTCGGTGCGGGCGCTGCGGGCCTCGCCGAGCGTGCGGTCGACGCGCGAGATCACGTCCCGCACGCGCATCAGCCGGCGCTCGGCGTCGTCGCGCACGTCCAGGACGGCCTCGACCTCGCGCCGCACGTCCTCCAGGGCGCGGGCGCAGCGGTCGTAGCGGGAGGCGTCCAGGCGGCCGCCGCCGGGGCCGGTGCCCGGCGGGGCGCCGGTCCAGAAGGCCAGCGGGTCCTCCAGCACCTGCGCGCGCAGGGCGGTGAGCTCGGCGGCGATGCCGTCGAGCTCGTCGCCCGCCGGGTGGGCGCCGGGCCGCACGCCCACCGACTCGGCGAGCGCGCGCACCCGCCGCAGGTCGGCGGCGAGCAGGTCGATGCGGGTGGGCAGCGCGGACCACACGGCGTCGGCGGCGACGACCACCTCCAGGGCCTCGCCGTACCAGGCGTTCATCCGCTCGGCCAGCTCCCGCAGGCTCAGCCGCTCGCTGAGCCGGGGCGGCGGGATCAGCCCCGCGGCGGTGGCCGCCGGGGGCACGCCGGGCAGGGTGATGGCGGTGCCGCGCAGCAGGTCGGCGATCCGGGCCAGTTCGCCCTGGGTGGGCCAGCGGCGCCGGGCCCGCAGCTCACGGGCGGCCTCCAGGGCGTCGGTGAAGGCGTCGAAGTACACCCACAGCTGGGTGATCAGCGCTTCCGTGGCCGCCCAGCGGGCCTCGGTGGTGCCGCTCAGCCGCGCTCCTTCCAGCAGCCTGCGGCCCGCGTGGTCCTGCAGGGCGAGCAGCGAGGACTCGACCGCCTCGTGCTCCTCGCCGAGGCGTGCCAGTTCGCGGTCCGCCTCCTCGCGGCTGAGAGCCGGCCCGGTGGGCCCCGCGAGCGCCATCGATCTCCTCTCCTCCGGTGTCTGCCGGTGTCAGTCCTTGTACGTCGGTTCCGGTGGTGCGGTGATGCCCTTCAGATCGGCCGCCAGCCACTTGCGGTAGGCCAGCATCCACGGGCTCGCCTCCCCGCCCCGGCGGTAGTCCTCCAGTACTGCGTTGACCCGGCGTACCAGGTCTTCGTCCTTGAGGTTCATCGCCACGCCGTAGGACTCGGTGGTGAACGGTTTGCCGACCAGTCGCACGGACGGGTCCTGGGCCGCCTGCCCGGCGGCCAGCGCGTTGTCGGTGACCACCGCGTCGACCTGCCCCAGCTGCAACCGCACCAGGCAGTCGAGCTGGTTGGGCACCGTCGTCACGGTCGCGCCGTGCGACTGGTGGTGCAGCTCGCCCTCGCCCGTCGATCCCTTGGCCGTACAGACCTTCCTCCCCTTCAGCGAGTCGTCGAACCCGGTGACCGGCGAGCCCTTGGGGGCCAGCACCTGCTGCCCGGCCTCGAAGTAGGCCGTGGAGAAGGCCACTTGCCGGATCCGGTCGCAGTTGACGGTCATCGTGCGCGCGATGATGTCCACCTTGCCCTTTTGCAGGGCAGGTATGCGCTGGTTCGTGGGGATCGCCAGAAAGGTGACCTTGTCCGGGTCGCCCAGCAGGGCCTTGGCGACGGCACGGACGAGATCGATGTCGAAGCCCTCCAGCTCCCGGGTGGCCGGATCGCGGTAACCCCAGCGGTAGCTGTTCTGGTCGACCCCGGCCACCAGACGACCGCGCTCCTTGATGCGCCGCACGGCCGGCCCGTCGGCGGTCGAGGGCCGCAGGCTCGCCTCCGGCGCACTGCAGGCGGCCGGGGCCTGCACGCCCGGAGCGGCAACGGCGGCGGGCGTACGGGCCGTGGGCCCCGGCGCCGCCGGCTGCGGCAGCGCCGTGGCGGCCGCGGCCGCCGCCGCGCACACCGCCGTCGTCAGCAGGGCCCAGCCCCTGGCGGCGGGTCGTTCCCCCATCCCTCGCCCTCCCCTCCCCGCTCCCGCGCTCACCGGTACTCCGCGAGCCTGCGGCCGATGCCGAGCACGACACCCACCGCCCCCAGCACCGCCAGCACGGCCATGCCCGCCGCCAGCCCCGTCAGCGCGCCGCGGCCGTCGTCCGCCGCCCGCCGGAAGGCGTCCTCCTCGTGCGCCAGGGCCTGGCGCAACCCGGTGTCGACCCGGTCGAAGGCCGCGCCCGTGCTGTCCTTGTCGCCGATGACCAGCGGCAGCGCCCGCTCGTAGTAGCCGCCGTCGTCCGCGGCGCGCGCCTGCCCGTGACGCTGCTGCCACCGCGCGACCTCCCGGATCGCCCCGGCCACCGGGTCGCGGCCCGCGGCCCCGTCCGCCAGCGACTGCGCCCTGCCCAGCAGGCTCCCCCCGCGCGGCTCGCCACCGGTGGTGAGGTCGCCGCCGACCAGGGCGCGCATCCCCGCTCGATAGCTGGCCTCGTACGCGTCGTCCCCGGCCGCGGTGAGCACCGCGCCGCGCGCCACCAGCGTCAGGCTCTCGTCACCGCGGGCCTGCAGGGCGGCGATGCGGGCCTCTCCGAGCACCTGCATCGACCGCGCCCCGTGCTCGTAGGAGGCGGTCAGCTCGCTGCGGGCCACGGCGTGCCCCGCGACCAGCCACAGCAGGCCCACCCCCGCGGCGGCCGTGGCAGCCAGCAGACCGTGGTTGAAGACCCGGTGGGTACGCAGGTACTCGCGCCGCTGCGCCCAGCCGAGCGCACCCAGCGCGACGACCCCCGCGGCCAGGGCGGCCCACGGCCAGGCCGTGGCACCCGCGTAGTCGGACTCCAGCCGCCCCGTCTCCGACTCGTACAGCTCCCGTGCGGCGGGCAGCAGCTCCTCGCGCATCCGGTCGCTGGCGTACCGCAGGTAGGCACCGCCCAGCGGCAGGCCCTGCCGGCCCGCCGCACGGGCGGACTCCACCAGGCCGGTGTAGACCGGAAGTTGCGCATTGAGCCGGGTGATGCGGCTGCGCGCCGGATCGGCCGGATCCGTACTGGCCGCGGCCTTCACCAGCAACTCGGAGGCGACGGCGATGTCCTTGTCGTACCGCTGCCGGACCGCGGCCGGCTCCTGGCCGCCGGCCAGGAAACCACCCGCGGCGGTGGTGTCGGCGTCGGCCAGGGAACGGTAGATGTCCGCGGCATCCGCGCTCAGCGGCTGGCTGTGCCGCACGACGGCGTCCGCGGCGGACTGCCGGGCGGCCACCTGCCAGGCGGCCAGCGCGCCGAACGCGACCAGGAGGACGGCGAGGGCCGCACCGGCCAGCCGAAGTCTGCCCGGCTCGGTGGTGGCCGCCACGGCCGTTCTGAGCCGGTCCAGGGCCGGATGCGCTGGTGACACGTGACCTCCCCCTGGGTCGCGAGTGCCCGGCCAGCAGTATGGCCGCAGGGACCGGGGTGCACCATCCTCCACGCGCCGGGCGCGTGTTCGGTTCCCGCCGGGCGCTCCGCGGGGGCGGGGCGGTGTCGGTCTGCGGTTGCCGCCGGGTGGGTGCGATACGGCGGCTCGTCTGCGGGCACGTGGTGGCTTGTCGCGCAGTTCCCCGCGCCCCTACGGGGCGCCCCGTCAGGGGCGGGGGACCGCGCGCCTGCAGGCTGGGTGCGGTGCTTCGCCCGGGCCTGGGGGTGGTGCGTCGGCTGCGGGCCGTCGGTGGCCGATCGCGCAGTTCCCCGCGCCCCTACGGGGCGCCCCGTCAGGGGCGCGGGGAACTGCGCGACAAGCCACGACGCGTCCGCAGACGGGGGGCCGTGGCGCGCCCACGCGGCGGCAGCCGCCCCGCCGTGGGCGGCCTACGCGTAGTGGGTCCGCAGGCGGGCGTACGCGGGCGACGGTGCGCGCGCCCGGTCGAGTGCCAGCAGCGCCGCCCCCAGCACCGGCGGTGCCGTCACGACCCGCGGCACCGCCCGCGGCGCCCGCCGCGCCAGCAGCCGCGTGATGCCCTCGTCCAACAGCGCATGGCGCGCCGTCAGCACCCCGCCGCCCAGGATCACCGGCACCGTCGTGGCGCACAGGTCCAGCCGCCGCAGCGCGGCCGTCGCCATCGCCACGACCTCCTCGGCTTGGCGCTCGACGAGCGCCCGCGCCACTGCGTCGCCGCCGGCCGCGACCGCGAAGAGCACCGGTGTGAGCTCGTGGCGGCGGGCGGGGTCGATGCGGCCCAGGTGCAGGTCCTCGATGAGTTCGGCCATGCCGGGCAGCCCGAAGTGGGCGGGCAGGGCGTCGGTCAGGGCGGTGGGGCCGCCGCGCCCGTCGGCGGCGCGGGCCGCCCACCACAGGGCTTCCTCGGCCAGGTGCAGGCCGCCTCCCCAGTCCCCGGAGATGCGGCCGATTGCGGCGAAGCGGGCCCGGCGGCCGCCGGGGGCGAGCCCGCAGCAGTTGATGCCGGCGCCGCAGACGACGGCGACGCCGGCCGGTTCGCCGTCGTCGGGCAGGCCGGCCCGCAGCAGGGCGAAGGTGTCGTTGGCCACGGCGACGGAGGGGGGTCCGCCCTGTCCGCCCGCGGGGCGTACGCGCCGTGCGAGCTCGGCGGCGAGCAGTTCCTCCTCCGCCGGGAAGTCGGCGTTGGCGAGGCAGGCGGAGACGTGCCCGATGCGCAGGGGGCCGGGCCGTCCGGCGGCCCGGGCGGTGGCGAGCGCGGCGGTGACGGCCGCCTGCAGGATGTCGACGGCGCGTTCGACGCCGACGGTCTGCGGCTGGAAGCCGCCGCCGCGGGCGCTGCCCAGGACGGTGCCGTCCGTGGTGACGACGGCCGCGTCCGTCTTGCTGTTGCCGGCGTCGACCGCGACGATCACGCCCACGCCAGGTGCTCCCGGTTGTGGGCGAGGAGGGCGTCGGTCAGCCGTTCCGCCTGCGCGTACTGGCCGATGAGCGGGTGGGCGAGCAGTGCTTCGAAGACGCGCCCCCGGCCGCCCTTGAGCGCTGCTTCGAGCGCCAGGTGCTCGTACGCCGTCACGGCCGCCACCAACCCGGCGTACAGCGGCTCCAGGGGGCGTACGGGCAGTGGGTGGGCGCCCTCGGCGTCCACGGCCGCCGGGACCTCGATCACCGCGTCGTCGGGCAGGAAGGGCAGCGTGCCCCGGTTGAGGGTGTTGACCACCTGGACGTCGCCGGTGTCCCGCAGCAGCGAGGCGGTGAGGGCGACGGCGGCCTCCGAGTAGAACGCCCCGCCGCGGGTGGCGAGCAGCTCCGGCTTCTCGTCCAGGGCGGGATCGGCGTACATCGCGAGCAGTCGGCGTTCCGTCTCGGCGACCTGCGAGGCCCGGGAGGGCCCGCCGCGCAGCTCCTGCACCACCTCGTCGTGCCGGTAGAAGTAGCGCAGGTAGTACGAGGGGACCACGCCGAGGCGGTCCAGCAGGGCGCGTGGCAGGCGCAGGTCGGCGGCGATCGTCTCGCCGTGCTCGGCGAGCAGCTGGGGCAGCACGTCCCGGCCGCCGATGCGGACGGCCCGCTCCCAGGTGAGGTGGTTCAGGCCCACGTGTTCCAGTGTCACGTCCTCGGGGGCCACGCCCAGCAGTCCGGCGAACTTCCGCTGGAAGCCGATGGCGACGTTGCACAGCCCCACCGCGCGGTGCCCGGCGGCGAGCAGGGCGCGGGTGACGATGCCGACGGGGTTGGTGAAGTCGACGATCCATGCCCGTGGGTTGCGCCGGCGGATCCGCTCGGCGATGTCGAGCACCACCGGCACCGTGCGCAGCGCCTTGGCGAGCCCGCCCGCGCCGGTGGTCTCCTGCCCGACGCAGCCGCACTCCAGCGGCCAGGTCTCGTCCTGTTCGCGGGCCGCTTGCCCGCCCACCCGCAGCTGCAGCAGGACGGCGTCGGCGCCGTCGGTGCCTGCCTGAAGGTCGCTCGTCCAGCTCACGCGCCCGGGGTGGCCCTGCCGGGCGAGGATGCGCCGGGCCAGGCCGCCGACGCGTTCGAGCCGGTCGGTGTCGGGGTCCACCAGGACCAGCTCGTCCACGGGCAGTGTCGCGTGCAGGCGCGCGAAGCCGTCGGCGAGTTCGGGGGTGTACGTGGAGCCGCCCCCCACTACTGCAAGCTTCAACCCTTGACTCCTGTCAGTGTGATGCCTTCGACGAAGGCTTTCTGGGCGAAGAAGAAGACGATGACGACGGGGGCCGTCACCAGGGCGGTGGCGGCCATGGTGAGGTTCCAGTCGACGCCGTGGGCGCTCTTGAAGGACTCCAGGCCGTAGCTGAGCGTCCAGGCGCCGGGGTTCTGGGCGGCGTAGATCTGCGGTCCGAAGTAGTCGTTCCAGCAGAAGAAGAACTGGAACAGGGCGACGGCCGCGATGCCCGGGCGGGCCATCGGCACCACGACGCGCAGCAGCGTGCGCACCTCGCCGCAGCCGTCGACCTTCGCCGCGTCGAGGTACTCGGTGGGAATGGTGAGCAGGAACTGGCGCAGCAGGAAGATGGAGTACGCGTCCCCGAACGCCAGCGGGACGATCAGCGGCCACAGGGTCCCCGACAGGTGCAGTTGCTGCGCCCACACCAGGTACATGGGCACCACGACCACCTGGGGCGGCAGCATCATGGTGGCGATCACCAGCAGCAGTGCCGGCCGCCGTCCCCGGAAGCGGAACTTCGCGAGTGCGTAGGCGACCGGGACGGAGGAGCACACGGTCAGCAGGGTGCCGAGCCCGGCGTACAGCAGCGAGTTGCGCCACCAGGTCAGGAAGCCGGGGGTGCGGAAGACCTCGGCGTAGTTCGACCACTGCCACTGGTGGGGCCACAGCTCGCCGCTGAGCGCCTGTTCGTCGCTCATCACCGCCGTCAGCAGCACGAAGACGAAGGGCAGCGTGAAGAACAGCGCGGCGGCGACGGCCGTGGTGTGCACGGCTATCCAGTGCAGCACGGCCCGGGGTTCTTTGGCGGTCGTCACGGCCGTCAGTCCTCCGCCCGCAGCAGCCCGCCGCGCCGGCGCATCAGCAGGGCGGTGACCGACATGGCCAGGGCGAAGAGCACGAGCGAGAGCACGCACGCCGCGCCGGTGTTGAAGTTCTGGAAGCCCAGTGAGTAGACGAGCTGCGGCACGGTGAGGGTGGAGTGGTCGGGGTAGCCGGGCTGGACGACCGTGCCGGGGCCGATGCTCACGCCGGACGCCATCCGCCCGGCCACCAGCGCCTGCGTGTAGTACTGCATCGTCTGCACCACGCCCGTCACCACCGCGAAGGTCACCACGGGGGTGATCGACGGCCAGGTGACGTAGCGGAAGGTCGCCAGCGGCCCGGCCCCGTCCAGCTCGGCCGCCTCGTACTGCTCGCGCGGCACGTCGAGCAGGGCGGCGAGGAAGACGACCATGAGGTCGCCGATGCCCCACAGCGACAGCAGCACCAGCGAGGGCTTGGCCCAGGCCGGGTCGGTGAACCAGCCGGGGGAGGGCAGGCCGAGCGCGGAGAGGATGCCGTTCACGGGGCCGGTGCCGGGGTTCAGCAGGAAGACGAAGGCGACCGTGGCGGCCACCGGCGGCGCCAGGCACGGCAGGTAGAACAGGGTGCGCAGCAGGCCCTTGCCGAGCTTGATCCGGGTGGCGAGCAGCCCGATGCCCAGGCCGAAGACCACCCGTAGCGTCACCATGACCGCCACCAGCCACAGGGTGTTCCCCAGGGCCGGCCAGAACAGCGGCATCCGCTCCAGCACGTACGACCAGTTGCGCAGCCCCACGAAGGTCGGCGGGCGGATCTGGTTGTAGTGCATGAAGGAGAAGTAGACGGTGGCCGCGAGCGGATAGGCGAAGAAGACGCCGAAGCCGGCCAGCCAGGGGGAGAGGAAGCCCACGGTGCGCAGGCGCCGGCGCAGCCGGGCGCGGCGGGCCGGGTCCGGACGGTTCATCCCTGCCCTTTCGTCAGTCGGCGGACTGGAGGGTGTCGTCGTCGATCTGCCGGTCGAGCCGCCGCAGCCCCTTGCCGAGGTCGTGCACGCGGCCGGCCTCGACGGCGTAGCCGAACTCGCGCAGCGCCACCACGTACATCCCGCCGTTGACCGAGGGCGGCAGGGCGACGCTCAGCGGGTGCCGGGCGATGTCCAGGAAGGTGCGAAAGCCGGGGCCGGCTTGCAGCCGGGGCGAGGCGAGCGCGGCCTTGGTGGAGGGCACGTTGCCGAGCGCGTTCGCGAACGCGACCACCTGATCGGTGTCGGTCGTCAGGAACTTCACCAGCTCCCAGGCCGCGTTCTGGTGCCGGCTGCTGTGCGCGATGCCCACCACGGTGCCGGTCAGCAGGCCGCGCCCGTACGTCTCGGGCCGGTCGTCCGGTACGGGCAGGGGCGCGGTCGCCCAGCGGAAGCCGGGGCGGTCCGCCTCCAGCATCCGGGTGCGCCACTCCCCGTCCAGGTGCATGGCGAGCTTCCCCGTGCGGAAGGCGTGCTGCGAGGACATCTCCTCGCCGAAGGTGGTGCGGAACCTCTCCAGCGGCCCGTAGCCGCCGAGGGCGTCGATCAGCTCCCGCTGGAAGCGCAGGAAGGCGGTGGTCGCCGGCTCCCGCGAGAGCCGCGCGCTGCCGTCGCCGTCGAAGTAGGCGGGCCCCCACTGGGCGAAGAGGCGGTCCGGGCTGTTCTCGTACAGCCGGAAGTCCGGCATGAAGCCCACCCGGCGGTACCCGCCGCCGGCGGTGCGCTCGGTGAGGCGGACGGCGGCCGCCTTGAACTCCGACAGGGTGCGCGGGGGGTGGGGGATGCCCGCCTGCTCGAAGGCGTCCTTGTCGTAGTACAGGCCGTAGGCGTCGGCGAGCAGCGGCAGGGCGCACTGGGTGCCCCGGTAGGCGGTGTAGTCGAGCATCACGCGCGGGAAGACCGCCTCCTTCGCGATGCCGGAGCGGCGCAGGAAGGGGCCGAGGTCGGTCCACATGCCCGACGAGCAGTACTGGCCGACGTTGTCGGTGGAGAAGGAGGCCACGACGTCGGGCGCGCCCGGGCCGCCGGCGCGCAGGGCCTGGTTGACGGTGGCGTCACCGACGTTGCCGGTGGTCTCCACGCGGATGTGGGGGTGGGCGCGGCGGAACCGGGCGAGGGCCTCGTCGACCGCCTTCACCTCGTCCTTCTGGGACCAGCCGTGCCACAGGCGCAGGGTGACGGGCCGGGTGGGGTCGTCGTCGGCGCTGCCGGCGGCCGGGGCGGCGCAGCCCGAGAGCACCCACAGCACCGGCAGGAGCAGCAGGAGGACCGCAGCAGGCGCCCGTAACCGTGACCGCAGGGGTGACCGTGGCATCGGGCCTCCTCGCCGGGTCAGGCCGTGTCGAAGACGGCGTCGCGGGCGTCGGCGAGCCCGGTGCGCAGCGCGCCGACGAGGACGGGGCAGCCTTCGACGGTGCTCAGGCGCAGCTGCGGGCGGGGCAGGGCGAGATCGTCCAGCCGCGACTCGACCAGGGCGCGCAGCCGTTCGCCGCCGGCCCGGCAGACCTCCCCGGTCAGCACCACCAGCCCCGGGTCGACGACGGCGACCACCGCCGCGAGCCCGGTGGCGATGCGCTCGGCGAGTTCGGCGAACAGCGCGTCGCCCGCGCCCGGCGTGCGCGCCGCCGCATCGAGTGCCTCGCGCACGCTCCCGGCGGCCAGGCCCGCTTCCCGCGCGAGCCGCAGCACGGTGGGCGAGCCCACGAGCTGCTGGAAACCGCCCCCGCCGTCCGGGGCGACGGTGGCCTGGGGGCCGCCGCGGGCCAGCGGCGCCCCCGGCAGCGGCATGTAGCCGATCTCGCCGGCGCCGCCGGTGGCCCCGCGCAGGGGCCGGCCGCCGAGGACGAGAGCGGCGCCCACGCCCTCGTCGATCCACACCAGGACGAAGTCGTCCTCGCCCCGGGCGGCGCCCGCGTGGCGTTCGGCGACCGCGGCCAGGTTGACGTCGTTCTCGATGACGACGGGCGTGCCCAGCCGCCCGGCCAGCTCCTCGCACACGCCGGGGGCCTGCCAGCCGGGCAGGTGGGGGGCGTAGCGCAGGACGCGGGTGCGCGGGTCGAGGGCGCCGGGCGTGCCGATGACGGTGCGGTGCAGGTCGCCGGTGCCCAGCCCGGCGGCGGCCAGCGCACCGCGGACGGCCTCGGCGACCAGCTCGCCGGTGCGCCGGGCGACGTCCTCGTCCAGGGCCCGGGCGCGGACGTGGTGCTCGCCGAGCAGGGTGCCGGTGATGTCGGCGACGGCGGCGGTGATGCCCTCCTCGTCGACGGCGAGGGCGGCCACGTGCGCGACGGACGGATTGACCTCGTACAGCTGGGCGTTGGGGCCCGGGCGGCCGGTGACGCTGCCGACGCCGCGCACCAGTCCGGCGGCCTCCAGCCGGCCGAGCAGCTGGGAGGCGGTGGGCTTGGACAGGCCGGTCAGTTCGCCCAGCCGGGTGCGCGTGAGCGGCCCGAGGTCGACGAGCAGCTCCAGCGCGGCCCGGTCGTTCATGGCCCGCAGGACGCGCGGCGTCCCGGGGATTCCGGCCTGGCCCATGACGTCGAGTCCCACCCCTCGGCAGATCTGTAAGGAAACTTTCCAACCGATACGGGGGACGTTAGGGCCCGGCTCACACCGGCGTCAAGAGTGCCCTCTGCAACGATCTTCCGCAGCCCGTTGGCCCCGCCGGAAAATCGCATGCGCCCCTTCGTCACGTCTTGTTACGTTCCGTGGCATGGAACCACTCGGCGACCACGCCATACGCGCCAGCTTCGTCAACTGCTCCAAGGGCGAGGCGCGCCGCATCAACCTGCCCCGCGGGCTGGCCGAGCTGCCCTGGGAGGACCTGGACTTCCTCGGCTGGCGCGACCCGGGCGCGCCCGACCGCGGCTACCTCGTCACCGAGCGCGGCGGCGAGCTGGTGGGGGTGACCCTGCGCGTCCCGCAGGGCGGGCCCCGCAGCTTCACCAAGACCACCATGTGCTCGCTGTGCATGACGGGACACCCCGGCTCGGGCGTCTCCCTGCTGGCCGCCCGCCGCGTTGGCGCCTCCGGCCGCGACGGCAACACGGTCGGCGCCTACATGTGCGCCGACCTGGCCTGCCCGCTGTACGTGCGCGGCAAGAAGGTGCCGTTGCTGACGATGCGCTACAAGGAGACCCTGTCGCTGGAGGAACGGCTGCAGCGCATGCGCACGCACCTCGACGAGTTCCTGGAGAAGGTCCTGCAGGAGGCGTGACCGGGCATGGACGGGCGGGCTACTTGCCGAGCGTCGCCCCCGGCGGTATCGGCGCCGTCGCCTGGGACTGCGGCGAGGTGGGATTGCCCAGCACCGACGGCGGCGCCACCGCGGTCGCGAGGTCCGGGGCGGGGGCTGGGGCGTCCTCCTGCGGGCCCTGCGCCGCGGCACCCATGCGGATGCCGGCCGCGTCCAGGGCCTGCTTGATCCGCCAGCGCAGCTCCCGCTCGACGTCGGCCGAGTGCCCCGGCATGGCCTTCGCCTGCACCCGCACCACGACCGTCTCCAGCGTCACCGAGTCCAGGCCCATGACCCGCACCGGCTCCCAGATCCGCTCCGTCCAGGGCGCCTGCCGCGCCAGCTCCTCGCCGGCCTCGGCGATGACCGTACGGGCCCGGTCCAGGTCCTCGTCGTAGCGCAGGGTGACGTCGACCTCGGCCAGGGCCCAGCCCTGGCTGAGGTTGCCGATGCGCTTGACCTCGCCGTTGCGCACGTACCAGATCGCGCCGTTGGCGCCGCGCAGCTTGGTCACGCGCAGGCCCACCTCGACGACCGTGCCCGTGGCCACGCCGGCGTCGATCTCGTCGCCCACGCCGTACTGGTCCTCGAGGATCATGAAGACGCCGGAGAGGAAGTCCGTCACCAGGTTCCGCGCGCCGAAACCGATGGCCACACCCGCCACACCCGCGCTCGCCAGCAGCGGCGCCAGGTTGATCTTCAGTACGGACAGCACCGTCAGCGCCGCCGTGCCCATGATCAGGAACGAGGCCACGCTGCGCAGCACCGACCCGATGGCCTCCGACCGCTGCCGTCGCCGCTCGGCGTTGACCAGCAGGCTGCCCAGCGCCGTGCCGTCCACCGCCTGCGCGGTGCGGTTCATCCGTGCTATCAGCTTGGTGATGGCACGGCGGATCAAGGAGCGCATCGCCACCGCGATCACGAGGATCAGCACGATGCGCAGGCCGTTGCTGAGCCAGATGGACCAGTTCTCCTCGACCCAGCCCGCGGCGTCGTTCGCCGTGCGCTGCGCCTCGTCCAGGGACGAGGTACGGGGGGTCGGGGAATCACCGGCCGGGAGGGCGGACCAGAACACAGCAGAAGCCTCCTGGAGGGAGCGGGGCAGCCTCCCAGAGTAACGGGAGGGGGCCGCTCGCCCGCTGTTGTGTTCGAGATGGGACAGGTCTTGTTCAAAAACACCCGAGACCCGTTACCTGGTCATGGTGGCGCGCGTGCCAGGGGTAAGGGGACACTTGCAGGAGATCGTCCCGGCGCGAGCCACGCGCCGCCGGCGTACAAGGAGGCACCCGTGCCGCATGTCCTGGTCCTCAACGCGTCGTACGAGCCGCTCGGCGTCGTACCGCTCCGCCGCGCGCTCATACTCGTCCTCAATGAGAAGGCCGTCAGCCTTGAGGACACGGGCGCCTATCTGCACAGTGCAAGCTGCACCATCCCCGCGCCCAGCGTCGTGAGGCTGAAGCGCTTCGTGCGGGTGCCCTTTCGGGGACCCGTGCCGCTCACCCGCCGCGCCCTGTTCGCCCGCGACGGCGGACGCTGCGCGTACTGCGGTGGTGTCGCAACCAGCGTCGACCACGTCGTACCGCGCAGTCGGGGCGGCCAGCACAACTGGGAGAACGTGGTGGCCGCGTGCCGCCGCTGCAATCACGTCAAGGCCGACCGGCACGTCTCGGAGCTCGGCTGGCGCCTGCGCCACCAGCCGGCTCCGCCGACGGGGCTGGCGTGGCGCATCATCGGCACGGGCCATAGGGATCCGCGCTGGCTGCCTTACCTCAAGGCGTACGGCGCGGAGGATGCGATGGCCCGGATCGACGGCGTCTCCGCGTAGGCCGTCACCGGGCCTTCTGCTTGTCCCGCGCCGGACGGGCCCTTGAGTCCGTCCGGCGCTCTGCGATGCCGCACGGCGCCCGCCGCGGGCGTCAGCGCAGCGCGTACGTCTCCACCTGTCCCACCGCGTAGCCGCCGTCGCCGCGCAGGCGGACGAAGCGCGTGCCGGGCGCATCCAGGCGCAGCCCGCCCCCGGCGTCCGTCGTGAACGGCACCTCGCGCCACCCGCGCCCGTCCCCGGACACCTCGACGCGGTAGCGGCCCGGCCGTCCGCCCTGCCAGTGCGGCACCAGGCGCCCCAGCCGCACCGGGCGGGCCAGTTCGAGCTGCCACCACACGTCGCCGTCGGGCGGCGTGGTGCGTCCGCCGCGCGCCAGGTCCTCGCTCGCCAGCGCCGGGTACGCCCGGACCGTCACCGCCCGCTCGCGGCCCGCCAGCCGCACGGGCACGGTGAAGGTGCCGGCCGGGGTCCCCGCGGGCACCGACACCTCGATGCGGGCCGTGGTGACGCCCGCCCGGACGGCCGTGACCTCGGCGGGGGCGGTGACACTCACCCCCTTGGGAGCCTGGACGGCCAGCGCCTCGCGGATCGTCTCCGGCCGCTGGTTGATCACGCGGATGCCGATGACGGCGGGCCTGCCGCCGATCTCCGCCTCCGCCCGGCCGTCGTTCGCCAGTTCGAGTTCGGCCCGGGGGCTGTCGTCGAACCAGGGGGCGATCTCGTGCACGGCCGGCGGCTGCGCGCCCTGCTCCCACACCACCCGCAGGCCGTCCGCCCGCAGCCCCTTGCCGGGCAGCTGCGTCCAGCCGCCGTCCGCCACGGCCCCCAGCTGCTGCCAGCCGCGCACCGGGTCGTGCGCCTCCACGACGCCTGCGGCCCCCGGCGCGTCCGCCGTCAGCAGGGTGACCTGCGTCAGCGGCCGCGGCTCGGGCAGCCGTACGGCCAGGGGCGTGCCCGCCGCCGGGGTGAGGGCCGTCGCCGCATTGCCGTCGGTGGCCGCGCCCGCGGTGCGCACCGGCCGGTCGACGCCCGTCCAGCCGTTGGCGCGGGCCAGCGCCTGGTCGAGGAAGGGCACGAGGACGCCCTGCCCCACGGTCGCGCGCTCCGCGCTGATCCGCTCGCGCAGCTTCTGCACCGCCAGCTGGGCCCGCCAGGCCGCCGTGCCGTCGCCGCGCGCCTGGGCGGTGAGCATGTCGACGGCCTGCAGCCCGGCCTGTCCGTGCCGGCCCAGCTGCTCCAGCCAGGGCCCCACCTCGCCGCCGAGGGCCGGCCCGAGCCGCTCGGGGGCGCCCGCCATGGTGCGGAAGGCCTCCCGCAGCCGGCCCGCGGCCTGCTCCAGCCGCCCGGCGTCGGTGCCGGACAGCGCGTCGCGGAAGTCGTCCAGCAGCGGCCGCAGGTACGCCGACTCCTCGCCGCCGAGCACCGAGGACGCGTCGTTGCCGGCGAGCGCGAACAGCGCGTCGCGGGCCGCCGCGTCGCCGCCCGCGAGCGAGGCGAGGTCGGCCACGGCCGCCCGCCAGGACTCCTCCGGGCGGTAGCCGCGCGGGTTCCAGGCGAAGTCGGCGGCGGTGAACAGCGGGATGCGCGAGGCGGTGGGCTGCGCCGCCGCGTTGGCCAGCAGCGCGGCGGAACCCGCGGCCACGGCCGGCTCGCGGCCGGTGTAGGGCCCGAGGAAGATACGGTCCTGCGCGAAGTCGTTGACCGGGTAGTTGTCCATGGTCACCAGCGGGTGCCCGAAGGCGGTGCGGGCCTCGGCCAGTTCACCGCCGGTGATGGTGCGGGGCACCACGCCCACGCCCGTCCACGCCACCTCGACGCGCTTGTCGAGCTTCTCCGCCAGGGCCCGCCGGAAGGCGGTGCGCCCGTCCTGGTAGTACTCGGTGGGCAGCAGGGAGAGCGGGGCCGCCTCCGGGCCCTTGGCGGCCAGGTGCCGGGCCAGCTCGCCGGCCACCTTCGCCTGCGCCTTCGCCGCCGCCTTCGGCCCCGAGCCGAACTCCTCGGCGTCCGCGCCGCAGTGCCACTCGCTGTAGCTGACGTCCTGGAACTGCAGCTGGAAGGCGCGCACCCCCAGCGCCCACATCGCGTCCACCTTGCGCTTGAGGGCCCGCAGGTCGGCGGCGGAGGAGAAGCACATGGCCTGGCCCGGCGCCACGGCCCAGCCCAGCGTCACGTGGTTGCGCCGCGCCCGCTCGGCCAGCGCCCGGAACTCCGCGCGCCGCGCGGCCGGGTACGGATCGCGCCAGCGGGCCTGCCGGTAGGGGTCGTCGCCGGGGGCGTACAGGTAGCGGTTCTGCTTGGTGCGGCCCATGAAGTCCAGCTGGTCCAGGCGCTGCTGGGCCGACCACGGCTGCCCGTAGAAGCCCTCGGTCAGCCCGCGCACCGACGTGGTCGGCCAGTCGCGGATCAGCGCGCCGGCGAAGCCCTTGCCGCCGTCGCGCTCGACCGCCAGCTGCCGCAGCGTCTGGGCCGCGTGGAAGAGCCCGTCGTCGCCCACGCCCGCCAGCGCCACCGCCGGCCGCCCGTCGACGACGCCGGTGGCCAGCCGGTAGCCGCCCGCCGGCAGGTCGCCCGCGGCCGGCGCGCCCAGCGCCTTCAGGGCGCCCTCGGCGCTCCGCCCGCCGGCGTGCACGATCAGCCCGCCGGGCGGCGGAGTGCCGCCCGGCGCGGCGTCGACGACCGTGCGGGCGCCCGCGTCGCGCAGGACGTCCTTGAGCGCCTGCAGGGCGTACGGGTCGGTGCCCGGCTCCGCCATCAGGGTGACCTCGTCACCCACCCGGACGAACGAACCCTGGGCGCGCATCGACTGCGGCCGCGGCCACACCGCCGGCAGCGCACCCGCGCTCTCGCGGTCCGGGGCGTCCGGCGAACCGGCCGTCGCCGCCCGCTCGTCGCCCGGCCGGGGGTCGGCCAGGGCGTCCGCCGCGTTGCCCAGCAGCCCGCCCAGCAGGGCGGCCGCCAGCACCGTGACCCCCGCCCGGCGGGGCCGGCCCAGCCGGCCGGTGCCCACCGCGCGGCCGGGCACCGCCGCACCGCCGCTTTCGTACGAGGGGTCCTCGACCGGGAAACGCACCGTCTGCTGCTCCTCGCCCCTGGGCATCGCGCCTAGCCGTCGCGCCGTGGAGCGTCGAGCCCATCACCAGGTCCGTGAGCTGTCAACGTGCCTGCCCGAACTGCCGGTAATGCCCCTGCCGCCGCGAACGGGACCAGGTCCGGAACCGATCCGGAAGCCGCCCGAAGGGGCGTCAAAGCGACATGAGGGAACGCAAGGTGTCGGCGGCCGCCGCACATGGGTAGGGCATCAGGCGTCCGGCACCGGGGCCGACCGCGGAGGTCTTGATGGACGGAGTCGTCAGGGACAGGGCGCACCTGGCCGAACTGCACGGCGTCGCCGCCTCCTACGAGGCGGGCCCCGGCCGCACCGTCAAGGTGGCCGAGGACACCGTCGTCGCCGTCCTCGCCGCCCTCGGCGTCGACGCCTCCACACCACGGGCCGTGCGCGACGCCCTCGAAGCGCACGAGGCCGCCGCCCGCGGCCGGTTGCTGCCCCCCACCGTCGTCGTGCGCGGCACGGCAGGGCAGCCGCCCCCGCTCCCCGAGGGCACCGTGCTGCGCGTGGAGACCGAGGACGGCCGCACCCTGCCCTGGGATGACCCCGGCGGGCAGGAGCTGCCGCTCGGCGGCCATCTGCTGCGCGCCCGCACCCCCGACGGGCGCACCGCGAGCGCGCCCCTGATCGTCGCCCCCCGGCAGCTGCCCGGGCCCCCCGGGCGGGGCATCGGCTTCATGGTCCAGCTGTACTCGCTGCTGTCCGCCCGCTCCTGGGGCATGGGCGACCTCGGCGACCTCGCGGAGCTCGCCGCCTGGTCCGGCCGCACCTTCGGCTGCGACTTCCTGCAGGTCAACCCGTTGCACTCGGCCGTGCCCGGCCCGCCCACCGACCCCTCGCCCTACCGCCCCTCCTCCCGCCGCTTTCCCGACCCCGTCCACCTGCGCGTCGAGGAGGTGCCCGAGTTCGCCCACCTCGCCGGCGCCGCCCGGCAGGAGGCCGAGCACCTGCTGGAGCGGGCCGCGGCCCTGCGCGAGGACGTCCTGGTCCGCTCGACCCTCATCGACCGGGACGCCGTGTGGGACCTCAAGCGGCGCGCCCTGGAGCTGGTGCGCACCATCGCGCTCGGCCCCGGCCGGCGCGCCGCCTACCACGACTTCCTCGCCGCCCAGGGCCAGGCCCTGGACGACCACGCCACCTGGTGCGCCCTGGCCGAGGTGCACGGCCCCGACTGGCGCAGCTGGCCGGCGGGCCTGCGCGACCCGCGCTCGGCCCGCACCGCCCGGGCCCGCGGCGAGCTGCTGGACCGCGTCGACTTCCACTGCTGGCTCGCCTGGCTCACCGACCGGCAGCTGGCCGCCGCCCAGCGCACCGCCCGCGAGGCCGGCATGCGCATCGGCCTCGTCCACGACCTGGCCGTCGGCGTCCACCCCACCGGCTCCGACACCTGGGCCCAGCAGGAGATCTTCGCCGCCGGCATGTCGGTGGGCGCGCCCCCCGACGCCTTCAGCCCGCACGGCCAGGACTGGGGCCTGCCGCCCTGGCGGCCCGACGCCCTCGCCGCCACCGGTCACGCCCCGTACCGCGAGCTGCTGCGTCACCTGCTGCGGCACGCGGGCGCCCTGCGCATCGACCACGTGATGGGTCTGTTCCGGCTGTGGTGGGTGCCCCAGGGGTACGAGCCGCGGCGCGGCGCCTACGTGCGCTACGACCACGAGGCGATGCTCGCGGTCCTGGCCCTGGAGGCGCACCGCGCGCAGGCCGCCGTCATCGGCGAGGACCTGGGCACGGTCGAGCCGGGGGTGCGCGAGACGCTCCGGGAGCGCGGCGTGCTCGGTACCTCGGTGCTGTGGTTCGAGCGCACCTACGAGAGCTCCGACGGCACGGGGGGTAAGGAGGACAAGGAGGACAAGGGGGCCGAGGAGCCGCTGCCCCCCGAGAAGTGGCGCTCCGCCTGCCTGGCGACGGCCACCACCCACGACCTGCCCAGCACCGCCGCCCGGCTGACCGGCGAGCACGTGGAGCTGCGCCACCGCCTGGGTCTGCTGGCCCGTCCGCTGCAGGAGGAGCAGCGCGACGATGCCATGGACGTGGCCGAGTGGCTGGCCGCCTTCGTGCGCCTGGGGCTGCTGCCGGAGGGCCCGGGGGACGAGGAGGCGGCGGTACGGGCCGTGCACCGCTTCCTGCTGCGCACCCCCGCCCGGCTGGTCGGGATCTGGTTGCCGGACACCGTCGGCGACCGCCGGCCGCAGAATCTGCCGGGCACCTGGGACCAGTACCCGAACTGGCGGCTGCCGCTCGCCGACGCCCACGGCCGCCCGCTGTCCCTGGAGGAACTGGTGGCCTCGCCCCGGCTGCACGCGCTGATGGAGGACGTGGTGGCGGCCCGCGGCCCCCGATAGGCCACCCCGGGCGCGCGGCCCGTGCGGGGGTCCGATAGCTTGAGGCCGTGAGCAATAAGGTCAACAAGAACGCCGTGCGCGCCGGTGCGATCTCTGCCGGCACGATGCTGATGCTGCTGATGTCGTCCCCCGCGTTCGCGCTCACCCGCGACGACGGCGACGACCCGGGCCCGGGCCTGAGCGTGCTGAACACGCTCGGCCTGTACGTGGCGGCCCCGATCGTGCTGTTCCTGGTCATCGCGGGACTGACCATGGTGCTGTCCCGGAACTCCGACAACGCCCGTACCCACGCCGCGCAGACGCACTACCCGCGCGCCACGCGCTAGGGTCCTCAACCCTCACTCGCTTCCCGGAAGGCCGGCACCGCATGGTGCCGGCCTTTTCGCTGCCCTTTTACGTGTAGGAGCCACTGGCTTTGGCGTTTGTCGGACCGCTAACTTACGGTGTCGTAACCTACGGAGCCGTAGGTGATGATCGCCCAGGAGCCGCACGTGACCCTCGCCCCCGCCCACGACGGCCGTGCCGTCCTCAGCGACGCCCGCCTGCTGTACGCCCTCGAAGAGGTCGTCGAGGCCGAGCTCAACCGGCACCTGAAGGTGGCCAAGGAATGGATGCCGCACGAGTACGTGCCGTGGAGCGACGGGCGGAACTTCGACGGCCCCCTGGGCGGTGAGCCCTGGGCGCCCGAGCAGTCCAAGGTCACCGACATCGGCCGCATCGCCCTCGTCGTCAACCTGCTGACCGAGGACAACCTGCCCAGCTACCACCACGAGATCGCCACCCTCTTCGGCCGCGACGGCGCCTGGGGCACCTGGGTGCACCGCTGGACGGCCGAGGAGGGCCGGCACGGCATCGTGATGCGCGACTACCTGCTCACCTCGCGCGCCGTCGACCCGGTGGAGCTGGAGCGCTTCCGCATGGCGCACATGAGCGAGGGCTTCGAGTCCGACAACCGCCACAGCATGCTGCACTCGGTCGCCTACGTCGCCTTCCAGGAACTGGCCACCCGCATCTCGCACCGCAACACCGGCCACCACTCCGGAGACCCGGTCTGCGACCGCATGCTCGCGCGCATCGCCACCGACGAGAACCTGCACATGGTCTTCTACCGCAACCTGCTCGGGAAGTCCTTCGAGCTGGCGCCCGACCAGACCATGTGCGCCGTGCGCGACGTGGTCACCGGCTTCCGGATGCCCGGCCACGGCATCCCCGGCTTCGAGCGCGCCGCCGCGCAGATCGCCCTGGGCGGCATCTACAACCTGCGCATCCACCACGACGACGTGCTCCAGCCGGTGCTGCGCTTCCTGAAGGTCCTGGAGATCGACGGCCTCGGGCCGCAGGGCCTGCAGGCCCAGGAGGAGCTGGGGCACTTCCTCGGTGACCTGGATGAGCAGGCGCGGAAGTTCGACGAGCGGCGCGCGGCGATCCTGGCCCGCCGGGCCGCCCGTCAGGGATGACGAAACGCCGGACGGGCCGCCCGGCCCGTCCGGCGCTTCACCGGCGACGTGCCGGTCAGGCCGTCGCCGCGGCGTCCGCGGCCTGCGCCTTCAGGGCGCGCTCGACGCCCGCGCGCGCCTCGGTGACCAGGCGGCGCAGCGCGGCGTTCGGCTCGGCCGAGGCCAGCCAGGCGTCCGTGGCGGCCAGCGTGGCCTCGGAGACCTGCAGCACGGGGTACAGGCCGATCGCGATCTGCTGGGCCATCTCGTGGCTGCGGTTGTCCCAGACGTCCTTGACCGACGCGAAGTACTTCTCGGCGTAGCCGGCGAGCAGCTCGCGCTGGTCCGCCTGCTGGAAGCCGCCGATGACCGACTCCTGGACGGCGTTGGGCAGCGTGTCCGACTCGATCACCGACGCCCACGCCTCGGCCTTGGCCGCGGCCGTCGGGCGCGCGGCGCGGGCCCAGGCGGCGTGCTGCTCGCCGGCGGAGGTGCGGTCGCGCTCCAGCTCGGCCTCGATGGCCTTCTCGTCCGCGCGGCCGGTGGCGGCCAGCCGGCCGAGCAGGTCCCAGCGCAGCTCGGTGTCGACGGCCAGGCCCTCGATCGTCTCGGTGCCCTCCAGCAGCCCGGCCACGAGGTCGAGCTGCTCGTCGGTGCGCGCGGTGGCGGCGAAGGCCCGCGCCCAGGCCAGCTGGTGGTCGCTGCCGGCGACGGCCGCGCGCAGACGGTCGAGGGCGGCCTCGCTCCACTTGGCCAGGCCGCTCTCGCGCCAGGCGGGGGCGGCGTACAGGTCGAGGGCGGTCTTGACCTGGCGCTGCAGCGACTGCACCACGCCGATGTCGGACTCCTTGTCGATGCCCGAGAGCACCAGGTCCAGGTAGTCGCGGGTGGCCATCTCGCCGTCGCGGGTCATGTCCCAGGCCGAGGCCCAGCACAGGGCGCGCGGCAGCGACTGCTCGAAGTCGCCCAGGTGCTGGGTGACGGTGGCCAGCGACTCGGCGTCCAGGCGCACCTTGGCGTACGACAGGTCGTCGTCGTTGAGCAGGATCACGGCCGGGCGCCGGGTGCCCACCAGCTGCGGCACCTCGGTGCGCTCGCCGTCGACGTCGAGCTCGATGCGGTCGGTGCGCACCAGCTTGCCGCCTTCGAGCTCGTAGAGGCCGACGGCGATGCGGTGCGGGCGCAGGGTCGGCTCGCCCTTGGCGCCGGCGGGCAGGGCGGGGGCCTCCTGGCGGACGGCGAAGGAGGTGATGGCGCCGGACTCGTCGGTGGTGACCTCCGGGCGCAGGATGTTGATGCCGGCGGTCTCCAGCCACTTCTTCGACCAGGTGCCGAGGTCGCGGCCGCTGGTCTTCTCCAGTGCGCCCAGCAGGTCGGACAGCCGTGTGTTGCCGTAGGCGTGCGCCTTGAAGTACGCCTGCACGCCGCGGAAGAAGGCGTCCTCGCCGACGTAGGCCACCAGCTGCTTGAGGACGGAGGCGCCCTTGGCGTAGGTGATGCCGTCGAAGTTGACGAGGACGTCGTCCAGGTCGCGGATCTCGGCCATGATCGGGTGGGTGGAGGGCAGCTGGTCCTGCCGGTAGGCCCACGTCTTCATGGAGTTGGCGAAGGTGGTCCACGAGTGCGGCCAGCGGCTGCCGGGGGCGGCGGCCTGGCAGGCGATGGAGGTGTAGGTGGCGAACGACTCGTTCAGCCACAGGTCGTTCCACCACTCCATGGTGACCAGGTCGCCGAACCACATGTGGGCCAGCTCGTGCAGGATCGTCTCGGCGCGCACCTCGTAGGCGGCGTCGGTGACCTTCGAGCGGAAGACGTACTGGTCGCGAATGGTGACCGCGCCCGCGTTCTCCATCGCGCCCGCGTTGAACTCCGGCACGAAGAGCTGGTCGTACTTGGCGAAGGGGTACGCGTAGTCGAACTTCTCCTGGAACCAGTCGAAGCCCTGCCGGGTGACCTCGAAGATGGCGTCCGCGTCGAGGAACTCCGCCAGCGACGGACGGCAGTAGATGCCCAGCGGCACGACCTGCCCGTCCTTCTCGTAGCTGCTGTGCACCGCGTGGTACGGGCCGGCGATCAGCGCGGTGATGTACGTGGAGATGCGCGGCGTCGGCTCGAAGCGCCAGACGTGGTCGGCCGGGCGCTCGGGGGTGGGCGAGTTGGAGATCACGGTCCAGCCCTCGGGGGCCTTCACGGTGAATCGGAACGTCGCCTTCAGGTCCGGCTGCTCGAAGGAGGCGAAGACGCGGCGGGCGTCGGGCACCTCGAACTGCGTGTACAGGTACGCCTGCTGGTCGACCGGGTCGACGAAGCGGTGCAGGCCCTCACCGGTGTTGGTGTACGCGCAGTCGGCGACCACCCGCAGCTCGTTGCGGCCGGCGATCAGGCCCGGCAGCGCGATCCGGCTGTCGGCGAAGACCTCGGCCGGCTCCAGCGCCGTGCCGTTGAGCACGACCTCGTGCACGGTGGGGGCCACCAGGTCGATGAAGGTGTCGGCGGCTTCGGCGGCATCGAAGCGCACGACGGTCTCCGAGCGGAAGGTGCCGCCCTCCTGCGCGCCGGAGAGGTCGAGCTCGACCTCGTACGCGTCCAGGGTGAGCAGCCGCGCCCGCTCCTGCGCTTCCTCGCGGGTCAGATTCGTACCGGGCACGTGGGCATCTCCTTCAACGTCGCGATGGTCCGGCCATCCTTCCACGCCCGTCGCGCTGCGTGGCGGTGCGTACGCTGACGGCGGATGCGCGAAGGGGCGGGCCCGCACCGGGCCCGCCCCTCGCTCGTGCGTGCGGATCAGCCGCGCAGCTCGGCCGCGACCAGCTCGGCGATCTGGACGGCGTTCAGCGCCGCGCCCTTGCGCAGGTTGTCGCTGGAGAGGAACAGCGCCAGGCCGTGCTCGACGGTCTCGTCGACGCGGATGCGGCCCACGTAGGAGACGTCCTTGCCCGCCGCCTGCAGCGGGGTCGGGATCTCCGACAGCTCCACGCCGGGGGCGTCGGCCAGCAGCTCGTAGGCGCGCTCGACGCTCAGCGGACGCGCGAAGCGGGCGTTGACCTGCAGCGAGTGGCCGGAGAAGACGGGCACGCGCACGCAGGTGCCCGACACCTTCAGCTCCGGGATCTCCAGGATCTTGCGGGACTCGTTGCGGAGCTTCTGCTCCTCGTCCGTCTCGAAGCTGCCGTCGTCGACGACCGCACCGGCCAGCGGCAGCACGTTGAAGGCGATGGTGCGCTTGTAGACGCCCGGCTCCGGGAAGTCCACGGCCTCGCCGTCGTGGGTGAGCTCCGCGGCGCGGTCGGCGACCTTGCGCACCTGCCCGTCGAGCTCGGCGACGCCCGCCAGGCCCGAGCCGGAGACGGCCTGGTAGGTGGTGGCGACCAGCGCGGTCAGCCCCGCCTCCTCGTGCAGCGGCTTGAGCACCGGCATGGCGGCCATGGTGGTGCAGTTCGGGTTGGCGATGATGCCCTTGGGCCGCTGCTTGATCGCGTGCGGGTTGACCTCGGAGACCACCAGCGGCACCTCGGGGTCGCGGCGCCAGGCCGAGGAGTTGTCGATCACCACGGCGCCCTGGCCGGCGACCTTCTCGGCCAGCGCCTTGGAGGTGGCGCCGCCGGCGGAGAAGAGCACGATGTCCAAGCCGGTGTAGTCGGCGGTGGCGGCGTCCTCGACGGTGATGTCCTTGCCCTCGTAGGGCAGGGTCGTACCGGCGGAGCGGGCCGAGGCGAACAGGCGCAGCTCGGTCACCGGGAATTTGCGGTCGGCCAGGATCTTGCGCATGACTCCGCCGACCTGACCGGTGGCTCCGACGATTCCGATCCTCACGAGGACTCCCTACTTGCCGTTCAGCACGTACGTCCGACGACGGCTGACCTGGGTCTACGGTTCCATCATGCGGGTGACCCGGGGGTGGAAGTCCAATTTTTCGGCCGTGGGCCCGACCACAGGGCATCGCTCCGTGTCGTAAGCCGTCACTCGCGGTTGTGGCGGGGTGGGCCCGGCAGCCGCGCCCACCCCGCCGTGTCCGGCGTCAGCCGGTGACGTCCTTCGCGGTGATCGTCAGCTGGTAGGGGTTCTCCAGCAGCGGCGACGTGCGGCGGGACTCCACCTCGATCTCCCAGACGCCCGGCACCGGATTCGTGTACGACCGCAGGTCCGGACGGCAGGTGTTCTGGGGGTTCGGGTAGTTCGGGTAGCAGTTCGGCGTGGAGGTCGGGTCGACCGGCACGCCGTACGGGTTGATCGCGATGAAGCGGGTCTGGCTGCCGGCGGCCAGGCCGCCGAGGGCCACCTCCAGGCTCTTCGCGCCCTTGGGCACGGTCACGAAGTAGGACGTGGCGGCGTTGCGCGTGGCCGTTCCCGACTTCTGCACGGTGTACGAGGGCGCAGCGACCGGGTCCGCGACCACGACGGTCGTCATGATCTGCTTGTCGATGCCCTCGGTGCGGTCGTCGTCGACGGTCAGGATCGCGCTGTGGATGCCCGCCGCCTTGGCCTTGGCCTTCACCTTGACGGTGACCGGCTTGTTCAGCGGCAGCTTCACCTCGTCGTCACCGACGAGCGAGAAGGTGCCGTCGTTGGTGCGCCACTTCAGCTCGTGCCACACGGGCCGGTCCGGGCCGGAGGTCCGGGTGACGGTCACGTCGTACGTGCGCGTCTCGCCGGCCTTCAGGCCGCCCTCGCGGTCGTACAGGCCGGTGCCGAAGCCCGGGGTCTTCAGCCTGCCGGCCAGCACGGTGTTCACCGGCGCCTTGACCGTGTAGTCGTGGGCGGTGGCGCCCTCGCGCAGGGCCTCCCACGCCTCGTCGATGTCGATCAGGCCCGAGCCCTGCTCGTACGCCTGCGCGCCCTTGATCTTCTTCGCGGTACCGGTCAGCGCCGTGCGCAGGTCGGCCGGGGTGAGCTTCATGTGCTTCTGCTTGGCGGCCGAGATCAGCAGCGCGGCGGCGCCGGTGGCCTGCGGGGAGGCCATCGAGGTGCCCTGCAGCATGCCGTAGCCGGGCGGCAGGTCGTAGCCGGCCTCCTTGACGGGCGCGCCCGGCTCCCAGGTCGGCGTGGTGTTGATCGACGCGCCGGGGGCGGTGATGGTCGGGGTGAAGCCGCCGTCCTCGCGCGGGCCGCGGGAGGAGAAGGGCATCATGGCGTACTTGGTCTTCACCTCCGAGCCGTAGTTGGCCGCCCAGGTCTCCTTGGAGACCGAGGCGCCGACGCTGAGGACCTTGTCGGCCAGGGCGGGGTCGCCGATGGTGTTGGCGCCGGGGCCGCTGTTGCCCGCGGAGATCACCAGCTGGACGCCATAGGTGTCGATGAGGCGGGTGTACAGCTCGGAGCGGGCGTTGTTGCCGTCGTTGAGCGCGGGCAGCCCGCCGATGGACATGTTGACGATGTCGACGCCGTGGTTGACGACGAGGTCGATCATGCCCTCGGTCAGGGCGATGTTGGTGCAGCCGCCCGTCCAGGTGCAGGCCCGGGAGGAGACGAGCCGGGCGCCGGGCGCGGCGCCCTTCATCTTCCCGCCGAACAGGCCGTTGGCGGCGGTGATGCCGGCGACGTGCGTACCGTGCTCGGACTCGATGACGCCGATGTTGACGAAGTCGGCCTTCTTGCCGACCCACGAGCCGCCCTTGGGGTCCATCGGCACGTCCTTGCGGATCTGCACGACGAACGGGATGCGCTCGACGATGGGGGTCGAGGGGTCGTCCTTGCCGAAGTAGCCGACCTGGAAGCCGTCCTTGTACGGCTTCATCTCCTCGTCGTCGCCGAAGTCGCCGTTGTCGTCGAGGTCGACGCGGACGGTGCCCTTGGCCTTGTCGTACAGCACGGCCCAGGAGTCGGTGGTGTCGCCGTCCCGGTTGAGGTCGCCCTTCATGTCGCCGCCGGTCGTGGCGCTCTCGCGGAACAGCGCGACCTGGTAGCTGCCGCCGCCGGCCGGGGCGGTGTAGGTGCGGCCGTTGAAGGAGAAGGA
This sequence comes from Streptomyces sp. PKA51, assembly GCF_057552455.1. Classification (NCBI taxonomy): domain Bacteria; kingdom Bacillati; phylum Actinomycetota; class Actinomycetes; order Kitasatosporales; family Streptomycetaceae; genus Streptomyces; species Streptomyces sp. PKA51. The sequence goes on along the minus strand of NZ_BAAJPZ010000005.1, from coordinate 431,229 downwards.
GGGGCCCGAGACGTCCTGCGTCATCGGCAGCCAGGTGCCGTCGGAGTCGGTGAGCGGGTCGGTCGCGGTCACCCAGTCGACGATCTTGCGCTCGCCGGTGGTGGTCCTCTGCAGCGCCGGGTGGCCCAGGTCGATGCCGGAGTCGAGGATGCCGATGGTCACGCCGCGGCCGTCGGCCTGCGGGTGGTCCTCGACGAAGTCGACGGCGCCGGTCTCGAAGGCCGGCTGGTACGGGTTCTTCGCCGGGGTGTCCTTGCCGGGCCCCGGGTAGGTGCGGCTCTTGGCGAGGCGGGGGGCGCCCTGGGCGGAGTCCGCGCGGGGCGTCGGGTCCGGCAGGGGTATCTCCTGCTTGAGGTCGATGCCGTGCACGGAGGCCAGCTTCTTCGCCTCGTCGATGGCTTCGTCGGCCTTGGCGGTGGGCACCGTGGCCCGTACGTAGCCGAGCTTGTCGTACGCCTGGCCCACCGAGGCGCCCTCGATCGCGTCCAGTGTGCGGGCGACCTGCCCGGTCCGGCCCGGAGTGGTGGCGATCATCATCGTGACCGTCCTGTCGCCCTCGGCCTTGGCCTTGGCGAGCAGGGAGGCGTCCTGCGAACCGAGCTTGTCCGCGGGGTCGTTGGCCGGTGCGACCGGGCCCGGGGCGGGCCCGGGGTCGGCGGCGAAGGCGGGGGCGGCGCCCGCGGCGGTGAGGGCGGCCACGAGCGAGGCCGCGACGGCTATTCGGGCCGTGCGTCTCGCGCGCGCGGGGGGTGCGTCCACGGCACCGGCGGCGCCTTCGGGGGTGGCTTGCATGGGCATCCCTGGCTTGTCAGTGGTAAGCGGGTGACAAAAGGCGGAGCTGAGGGAACGAAAAGGGCACGACGACGCGGCGTCCGGAAATCGGAGCCGGGTGACCGCTCACTTTGATGGAAGTGGTGCGGTTTTGGGGAGAGTTGCCGGGGCGTGAGGATAAGGATGGCGTAAACCCGCCAGGGGTCAGGGTGGGATGAAGCGGGCGACGAACCACGAAGCGGTCAGGGAGCTCTCGTGGTCCGGCGTCTGTAGGGCAAACGGGCCAAAGAGTCGCCCCCCTGACCGGCCCAACGCTTCCCCCACGGGTGAACGCTGAGTGAGTGTCAGTGCACGAGGGGACGAGTGGTGTATGTCCATTCGCAGTAGCCAAGATCCATGCGAGATGACCGGCGGCGATCGTTGCGGCCCCGTTCACGCCCAGGTCACCCGGGGTGTCAAGCATCCCCGTCGACGGGGCCCGCCGGCCGCGTGCCGGACCGCCAGCCTTCGCGTTCGCACTCGGGGAGACCGCCATGCACCGCAGAGCCCGCAGGACCGCAGACTCGCCGCTGGACCGCCGCACCTTCCTGGCCGCCGCGGGCGCCACGACCGCGGGCCTGGGCCTCGGCCTGGGCGCCGGCAGCAGCCCGGCCGGCGCCGCCCCCGCCGACCCGACGCCCGCCCCCCAGGCGGCGGCCACCGCAACGGCCACCGCCACCTCCGAGGCCGCGCCCACCGCCGCCGGCACCACCCTGGTCTCCGTGGCCGCCCCGCGCGGCAGCGGCGGCTACCGCAGGCTGGGCGACGGGCCGGGCTGGCCGCGGCAGGTGCGCGCCGAACTGGCCCCGGCCGGCGGCGGGCGCGAGGACCGGCGCACCACGCTGGCCTGCTTCGTGCAGTTCACCGACCTGCACCTGACGGACGTCCAGCACCCGCTGCGCTACGAGTTCTTCCGCTCCGGCGAGCCCGGCGCCTGGCGCCCCCACGAGGCCCTGACCCTGCCCGGCGTCGTCTCCCTCGTCGAGCGCGTGAACAAGCTGCGCCGCGGCCCGGCCACCGGCAGCCCGCTGGCCTTCGTCGTCACCACCGGCGACAACGGCGACGAGAACGCGAAGATCGAGGTCGAGTGGTTCCTCACCGCCCTCAGTGGCGGCCGCATCGACCCCCAGACCGGCGACCCGCACCACTACGAGGGCGTCCAGAACAGCAACCTCAAGACCTTCTGGCACCCCGAGAGCTCCCTGCGCGACCAGGACAAACAGCTCGGCTACCCGCGCATCGACGGCTACCTCGCCGCCGCCTGCCGCGCGGTGAACAGCCCCGGCCTGAACATCCCCTGGTACTCCACCTTCGGCAACCACGACCTGCTCTCCGGCGGCTGCTACCCCGCGGCCGGCTCCTTCATCGCGGAGGTCTGCGTCGGCAACCGCAAGCTGCAGTACATCCCGCCCGCCGAGGCCAAGTGGCTCATGGCCGGCGAGGCGGACGGCGCCGACCCCAAGGGCAGGCGCATGGAGTCCCTGCTCAAGGCGCACACCAAGGAAATGCGCACCATCACGCCCGACCCGCGCCGGGCGCCGCTGACCGCCCAGCAGTACGTCGCGGCCCACCTCGACCCCCGGCACACCGGCCGCGGGCCGCTCGGCCACGGCTACACCCGCGCCAACCTGGAGACGGGCAACCTCTACTACACCTTCCCCGTCTCCGAGAAGGTCATCGGCATCAGCATCGACACCACCGACCCCGGCGGCCACTACCAGGGCTCCCTCGGCACCGCCCAGCTGCAGTGGCTGGAGCGCACCCTGACCGCCCACAAGGACCAGTACGCCCTCGTCTTCAGCCACCACCCGAGCTGGAGCATGAGCAACATGACGCCCGACCCGGCCCGGCCCAAGGAAAAGCGGCACAGCGGCGACGAGGTCGTCGCCCTCCTGCAGCGCCACACCAACGTCCTGGCCTGGATCAACGGCCACAGCCACCGCAACCGCATCCGCGCCCGCGGCAGCTTCTGGGAGATCTCCACCGCCTCGCACGTGGACTACCCCCAGCTCGCCCGCGTCATCGAGGTCACCGACAACCGGGACGGCACCCTCTCCCTGTTCACCACGCTCATCGAGTCGGCCGCCCCGTACCGCACCGACTACCACGACCTGTCGCAGACGGGGCTGGCCTCCCTCTACCGCGAACTGGCCTTCAACGCGCCCGGCTCCGACACCTCGCTCGCCGGCCAGCCGGCCGACCGCAACACCGAACTGCTGCTGCGCCGCCGCTGAGAAACCCCCGCGGGAGCAGGGACGCGCCGGAGCCGCCGGCGCGTCACCTCGGCAGCACCACCACGTACGCGGTGAGCTCCCGGTCGGCCGCCGCGAGCGCCGTACGCACCACCGTGGCCTGCTGCGCCAGCGCCGCCGCGTCCCGCAGCCTGCGCGGGGTCAGCCGCAGATAGGCGATGCCGAGCCGCTCCAGCCGCTCGCGCTTGAGCGCGGTCTCCGACCACACCTCCGCCTCGTCCCGGTACGGCCCGTGGACGTCGAGCTCCACCACCACCCCGTGGTCGGGCCAGTAGGCGTCGGCCGCCCCCAGGCACGGCCCGCCCGGCAGCCACAGGTCGACGTTCCACAGCGGCGCCGGCAGCGCATGCTCGCGCACCATGGCGTACAGCCTGTCCTCCGCCAGCGACCGGCCCTCCGCCAGCAGCGCCTCGACCGCGTCCATCACCTGCGGCCGGGTCAGCAGCCGGGCCCGCGACAGCTCGCGCACCAGCGCCGTCGCCTCGCAGTGCCCGCCGCGCACCGCCTCCGACAGCACCTGCCCGACGGCCCGGGCGTCCTCCAGCCGCGCCACCGTGTCGGCCACCGCCCGGGCCACCGGGGCCACCGGCAGGCCCGTCACCGGGCGGGGCCTGGGCACCGCGGAGGTGCGCACCAGCCGGACGAACCCGGTCGAGCGCAGCCGGCGGGTGCGCGGCAGCAGGACGTCGATGTGCTCCAGGGACAGCAGCGAGGGCACCGAGGTGAAGCGGTACAGCGCCAGCGCCGCCGGCCCCGTGATCATCGCCTGTCCGTACGCGGCCATGCCCTGCTCGCGCCCGCGCTCCTGCGGGCCGGGCTGGCGGGGCACCTGGGCCCGCGGCACGGTGTACAGCAGCGCGGCGTGCAGCCGCTCCTCGCCGGTGGCGGGGCCGGTGTGCAACAGGAAGACCCCTGGCAGCAGCTGCTGCCAGGGGCCTCCGGGCCGGCACCGCTCGCCGACGACGGACCCGGCGACGCCGTGCTCCCGCAGCTGACGAGATGTCAGCACGCGGTGGCGGACGTCGGACAGATGGTGCAGGGGGCGGGGGGAGAGGGGGGTGTTGGAGGTCATGCCCCGGCCATTCCCGCCCCGCCCGCGCCCCAAGACCGCTGTTACCGCTCCGTGGACGATCCGGGACAAGACCACCCGTCGGTCAGGAACGCCACCCGTGTGTCCGCAATGCCACCACTTTGCAATAGGCGTTACTTTTCCGCCGCAGCCGCGTCGCAGTCCATGGCGCGCAGCGCCCGGGCCAGGTCGTCGCGCGCCTCCAGCACCAGCCGCCGCAGCGCCGGCGGGGCGTCCGCGTGCGCCTCCAGCCAGGCGTCGGTGGCCGCGAGCGTGTCCGGGTGGTCCTGCAGGTGCGGGAAGAGCCCGCGCACCACCGCCATGCCCGTCTCGATCGACCGCTCGCGCCAGACGCGCTCGATCGCCTCGAAGTAGCGCGGCGCGAAGGGCGCCAGCAGCTCCCGCTGCCCGGGCTGGTCGAAGCCGCCGATGGTGGCCTCGGCCAGCGCGTTGGACAGGGTGTCGCCCTCCACGACCGCCGCCCACGCCTGCTCCTTGACCTCGGCCGACGGGCGGGAGGCCAGGCAGCGCACGTGGTGCCGCTTGCCGCTGGCGGTGTTGTCCCGGGCCAGCTCCGCGTCCAGGGCCGCCTCGCCGGCGGCACCGCGGGAGGCCAGGGTGGCCAGGAAGGCCCAGCGCAGCTCCTGGTCGACGTCCAGGCCGTCGATCTTGGCGGTGCCCTCCAGCAGCCCGCGCAGCAGCTCCAGGTCCGCCTCGGCGCTCGCCAGCCCCGCGAAGAACCGCGCCCACGCCAGCTGGTGGCCGCTGCCGGGCTCGGCCTGCCGCAGCTCGCGCAGTGCGCTGCCGGCCAGCTCCAGCGCCGCCCGCTCGCGCCGCTCGGGGGCCGTGTAGTGCACGAGCGCGGCGCTCGCGCACATCTGCACCGTCTGCAGGACGCCGATCTCGCTCTCCGCGCCCGCGAAGCGCCCGACGATCCGCAGGTAGTCGCGGGCCGGCAGCAGCCCGTCGCGCGTGAGGTTCCACAGTGCCGACCAGCACAGGGCGCGGGCGAGGGGGTCCGTGAGGTCACCGAGGTGCTCGTGCAGGGTGGCCAGCGAGCCCTCGTCGAAGCGGACCTTGCAGTACGTCAGGTCGTCGTCGTTGACCAGGATCAGCTCCGGCCGCTCGGCACCGGTGAGCTCGGTGACGACCGTCCGCGGGCCGGTGACGTCGGTCTCGGCGCGCGCGTAGCGTACGAGTGCCCCTCCGGGCGCCTCGCGCCGGTACAGGCCCACCGCGAGCCGGTGCGGGCGCAGCCCGGGCCGGGCCGGGTCGTCCTCCTGCAGCACCGCCAGCTCCGTGATGTGCCCCTCCGCGTCGTACGTGACCTGCGGCGTGAGCGTGTTGACGCCGGCGGTCTGCAGCCAGGAGCGGGACCAGGCGGCCATGTCCCGGCCGGAGGTCTCGCCCAGCACCGACAGCAGGTCCGCAAGACGGGTGTTGCCGTAGGCGTGGCGCTTGAAGTAGCGCCGGGCGCCTTCGAGGAAGGCGTCGCGTCCCGCATAGGCCACCAGCTGCTTGAGCACGGAGGCACCCTTGGCGTACGTGATGCCGTCGAAGTTGAGCTTGGCGTCCTCCAGGTCGCGGATGTCCGCGGTGACCGGGTGCGTGGAGGGCCACTGGTCGGCGCGGTACGCCCACGCCTTGCGCTGGTTGGCGAAGGTGATCCAGGCGCCGGTGAAGCGGGTGGCCTCCACCTGGGAGAAGGAGCCCATGAAGTCGGCGAAGGACTCCTTGAGCCACAGGTCGTCCCACCACTGCATAGTGACCAGGTCGCCGAACCACATGTGCGCCATCTCGTGCAGGATGACGTTGGCCCGCCGCTCGTACGCCGCCTGCGTCACCTTGCCGCGGAAGACGAACTCCTCCCGGAACGTCACACAGCCCGGGTTCTCCATCGCCCCCAGGTTGTACTCCGGCACGAACGCCTGGTCGTACTTGCCGAAGGGGTAGGGGTAGTCGAACGTCTCGTGGAAGAAGTCCAGGCCCTGCTTGGTGACCGTGAAGACGTCCTCGGCGTCGAAGTGGGGCGCCAGCCCCTTGCGGCACAGGGCGCCCAGCGGGATCTCGAGCACCGAGCCGTCCGGCAGCGTACGGCTGTAGTGGTCGCGCACGACGTGGTACGGGCCGGCGACGACGGCCGTGATGTACGTCGAGATCGGCTGCGTCGGCACGAACCGCCAGGTCGCCGCACCGGCCTCCGCTGCCTCCGGCTCGCCGTCCTGCGCGCCGTTGCTCAGCACCGTCCAGCCGGCGGGCGCGGTCACGGTGAAGGTGAAGGGCGCCTTCAGGTCGGGCTGCTCGAAGTTCGCGAAGACCCGGCGCGCGTCGGCCGGCTCGTACTGCGTGTACAGGTACACCTCGCCGTCCTCGGGGTCGACGAAGCGGTGCATGCCCTCACCGGTACGGCTGTAGGCGCACTGCGCGTCCACGACCAGCACGTTCTCGGCGGCCAGGTCCGTCAGCGCGATGCGGCTGCCGTCGAAGACGGCCGCGGGGTCCAGCGCGCGGCCGTTGAGGGTGACCGAGGTGACCGACGGGGCCAGCAGGTCGGCGAAGGTCGCCGCGCCCGGCTCCGCACAGCGGAAGCGGATCGTGGTCACCGACCGGAAGGTGCGCCCCTCGCCCACCGCGGACCGCAGGTCCAGCGCCACCTCGTAGGCGTCCACGCTCAGCAGGCGGGCGCGCAGGCCCGCTTCCTCGCGGGTCAGGTTCTCACCGGGCACGTCGCGACTCCCCTCTCGTAGTTTCAGGAATCATGGCACGCGCGGGTTTGTTGAAAGACAGACCGACTTCTCACCGGAGGTACCGCCCATGACCCCCCAGCCCGCACCCCGGGTGACCGCCGAGTTCTGGTTCGACCCCGCCTGCCCGTGGGCCTGGCTCACCTCCCGCTGGATGCTGGAGGTCCAAAAGGTGCGGCCGGTGGACGTGCGCTGGCACGTCATGAGCCTGGCCGTCCTCAACGAACCCAAGATCGACGAGGTGCCGGAGGAGTACCGCGAGTACCTCACCACCACCGCCTGGGAGGCGGTGCGGGTGTGCATCGCGGCCGCCAAGGAGCACGGCGACGACGTGCTCGGCCCCCTCTACACCGCCCTCGGCACCCGCTTCCACAACCAGGGCCTGCCGCGCGACCGCGCCACGATCGAGGCCGCACTGGAGGAAGCGGGCCTGCCCACGAGCCTCGCCGACGCGGCCGGCAGCACCGACTACGACGAGGAACTGCGGCTGTCGCACAAGGAGGGCATCGAGAAGGTCGGCCAGGACGTCGGCACCCCGATCATCTCCGTGCCGGGCCCCGGCGGGGACGAGGTCGCCTTCTTCGGCCCCGTCGTCACGCCGGCCCCGCGCGGCGAGGCGGCGGGCCGCCTGTGGGACGGCACGCTGCTCGTGGCGGCGACGCCGGGCTTCTTCGAGCTCAAGCGCACGAGAACGGCGGAGCCGAGCTTCGAGTGACGGCGGGGGCCGGGGCTTCACCCGGTGTCCTCAAACGCCGGACGGGCCAGCCCGTCCGGCGTTTGAGGACCGGGGTCCGGGACGGGGCCCCGGGAGACGGGGAGAGGGCGGGGCCGGGGATCGGTCCGCCGCAGGCGCCCCACGGAAGCCGCACCCAACGGGCACCGTGCGAGCCGACCGCTTAATGTCCCCCTATGGGCCAGACCGACCTCTCCCCGCCCATCGGCCGCGACGGCGGCTGGGCCGACGCCGAGCCGCCCTGCGGCAACGCCGCCCACGCCGAGCTCCCTGTACGCCCGTACGATCTGTTCACGCTCGCCGTCGGCAGGGCGATCGCCGCCGCGTGGTCACTGCTGGGGCTGCGCAATGCGGCGGGCATGCTGCGTCACTACCTCGGCGGCACCGGCACCCCGCGCCGCGTGGACGCGGAGGCCCTGCTGGCGCTGCCCGTCGTACGGGAGGCCGTCGACGCCCAGCTGGAGCGGTGGCGCGCCGAGGCGCTGGAGCGCGGGGGCGGGCGCGGGCCCGCCGCGTACCCGGCGGACAGCGGCTGGCGGGACGTGTTCATCGGCCGTCGCGCGAGCCGCGACTGGTGGCTGGCCCTGCGCTGCGTGGAGTTCCGGCTGACGGGCACAGTACGCCTCGACGGCGGCGGCTGCGTCGCGGTCGACTACCGCTTCGCCGTGCACAAGGCGTACAACTTCGACCGCGGCGGCTCGGAGCTGGGCGTGCCGTTCGCGCCGTTCGCGCGGTTGCACGAGACGGGGCTGGCCCGGCAGTTCGCGGTGACGGGGGAGGCGTTCGGGCACGCCTGAAGGGCCCCCGCGCAACGGGTGGCGGTGCGCGGGGGCCTTCGGTGTGCCTGCCGCGTGAAGGGTGAGAAGACGATCACGAGCAGGCGGTCAGGTGGGCCGGCCGGTCAGGCGCCGAGCAGGATGCTGTTGCCCTTGGCCTTGGCGGCGGCGTAGCGCGCGGCGACGTCCTGCCAGTTGACGACCTTCCACATGGCCTCGATGAAGTCGACCTTCTGGTTCTTGTACTGCAGGTAGAAGGCGTGCTCCCAGGCGTCGAAGACGAGGACGGGCACCGAGCCCTGGCCGACGTTGCCCTGGTGGTCGTAGACCTGCTCGACGACGAGGCGGCCGCTGACCGGCTCGTAGGCGAGGACGCCCCAGCCGGAGCCCTGGGTGGTGGCGGCGGCCTTGGAGAGCTGGGTCTTGAACTTGGCGAAGGAGCCGAAGGACTCGGCGATGGCGTCGGCGAGCTCGCCCACGCCGTCCTTCTCCAGCGGCTCGCCGCCGCCGTCGCCACTCATGTTCGTCCAGTAGATGCTGTGCAGGATGTGGCCGGAGAGGTGGAACGCGAGGTTCTTCTCCAGGCCGTTGATCGAGCCCCACTGGTCCTTGTCGCGAGCCTCGGCGAGCTGCTCGAGGGTGTCGTTGGCGCCCTTGACGTACGCGGCGTGGTGCTTGTCGTGGTGCAGCTCGATGATCTCGGGGCTGATGACAGGGGCGAGCGCCGAGTAGTCGTACGGAAGTTCAGGAAGTGTGTAGATGGCCATGCCGAGCCCTCCGACTGCTTATTGCAACTGATGTGCAGCTAAACGCTATCAGCAAGTGCGATCACTGATCAGTACGGTCCGGGGGACTTCGGTCCAAAGAAGGAGGCGGGGTGGGTCCTGAAGATCAGGACCCACCCCGCCTCGGGGACGACTGCGGCGAACGGCGCGTCAGCTCGCGGCGGCGGCCGCCTCGGCGCGCCGGGCCGCCGTCATCCGCTGCCGCAGGTAGCCGGTGACGGCGAGGACGATCGTCAGGCCACCGGTGAAGTACAGCTGGATGCGCGTGTCGTCCTCGCGCAGCATCAGCGCCAGGACGGCGACGATGCCGGCGAGGGCCGCCCACGTCAGGTACGGGAAGAGCCACATGCGCACCAGCAGCTGGTCCTGCGGGGTGCGCCGGCGCCCGCGCAGCTGGGAGACGGCGATGAAGCCCCAGACCACGAGCGTGGCCGCGCCGACCATGTTGAGCAGCCACTTGAAGACGGTGGTGGGCCACCAGTAGCTGAGCAGGACGGCGAAGAAGCCGAAGGCGGCGGAGGCGATCACCGCGTAGCGCGGGACACCGCCGCTGCTGATCTTGCCCAGCAGGCGCGGGCCCTGGTTGCGGGCGACGAGGGAGTAGGCGATGCGCGAGGAGCCGTAGATGTTGGCGTTCATCGCCGACAGCAGGGCGACCAGCACCACGACGTTCATGATCTGGCCGGCGCCGGGGATGTCCAGGTGGTTCAGGACGGCGACGTAGGGGCCCTTGTCGGTGACGGACTTGTCGTTCCAGGGCAGCAGGGTGACCACGACCAGCAGCGAGCCGACGTAGAACAGGGCGATGCGCCACATCGCCGTGCGCACGGCCCGGGCCACGCCCTTGCGCGGGTGCTCGGACTCGGCCGCGGCGATGGTGACCGTCTCCAGGCCGCCGTAGGCGAAGACCGAGGCGAGCAGGCCGGTGACCAGGCCCTCCGTGCCCTGGGGGAAGAAACCGCCGTGCCCGGTGAGATTGCTGGTGCCCGGGGCGTCGGTGCCGGGCAGGACGCCGAGGATCGCGAGGACGCCGAGGACGAGGAATGCCGCGATGGCGGCGACCTTCAGCGTCGCGAACCAGAACTCGAACTCGCCGAAGTTGCCCACCGCGGCCAGGTTCGAGCCGGTGAACAGCAGCATGAACAGCGCGACCCACATCCACGAGTCCGTGGAGGGGAACCATTCGGTCATGATGTGCGCGGCGCCGATGCCCTCGGCGGCGACCGCCACGCACAGCAGGGTCCAGAACACCCAGCCCGCGGTGAAGCCCGCCCACGGCCCGATCATCCGCTCGGCGTGGACGGAGAAGCTGCCGGAGGCGGGGTTCGCCGCCGACATCTCGCCGAGCATCCGCATCACGAGCATCACGAGGATGCCGGAGGCGGCATAGGCCAGCACGATCGAGGGACCGGCGGCGACGATGCCCTGGCCGGACCCGACGAAGAGCCCGGCACCGATGACACCGCCCAGCGCGATCATCGACAGATGGCGCTGCTTGAGCCCGTGCGACAGCGAGGAGCCCGACTGGGCCGGCTCTCTCGGCTCCGTTGTTTCGGGGGCCCCGGACTCCGGCGGGGAGGGTATACCAGTCATGATCGTAAAAGCCCCGTTGGTGTGAGCGGAAAAGTTGCCTCAGTGTGGAGGGCAGTTTGGCTGAGGACAACACTCCTCACGTATCTGTCCGATATTCAGACAGACATGTGACCTTCCGCACCTGACATTTCGGCAGAAACGAAAAATCCTCAGCAGGTCAGCCGGTGTGCCGGGCGCTCCGGCGCAGCCGCACGTCGCGCAGGAGCGCCACGAGCACCACCGCGCCCGTCGCCGCGGCGGACCACATCAGCTGCGGCCGGGCCTCGTCGTCGGTGAGCATCAGCACCAGCACCCCACCCATGGCGACCAGCGCCGCCCAGGTCAGATAGGGGAAGCCCCACATGCGCAGGGCGAGCCGGTCGGGCATCTCGCGCTCGATGCGCGGGCGCAGCCGCAGCTGGGAGGCCGCGATCAGCCCCCAGACGAACAGCAGCACCGAGCCGACGGCGTTGAGCAGATAGCGGAAGATCGAATCCGGCCATTCCAGGTTGAGCACGACCGAGGCGAAACCGAACGCCACCGACGCCAGGACGGCCCGCCAGGGCACCCCGCCCCGCGAGACCTTCAGCAGCGCCCGCGGCGCCTCGCCGCGCTCGGCGAGCGAGAAGACCATCCGCGAGGAGCCGTAGAGGTTGGCGTTGAGCGCCGACAGCAGGGCCACGAAGACGACCACGTTCATGATCTGCCCGGCCGCCGGCACCCCGAGGTGGTCCAGCACGGCGACGTACGGGCTCTGGCCCGGCTTCAGCGACGACCAGGGCAGCAGGGTCACGATGACCAGCATCGAGCCGATGTAGAAGAAGAGGATCCGCCACACCGCGCTGCGCACCGCCCGGCCCACCGCGCGCGCCGGGTCGTCGGACTCGGCCGCGGCGATGGTGAGCACCTCCAGGCCGCCGAAGGCGAAGACGACCGCCAGCACGCCGGAGACGACACCGCTCCAGCCGTGCGGAAGGAAGCCGCCCTGTCCCGTGAGATTGGTCATTCCCACGGCCTTGGTGTCGGGCAGCAGGCCGAGGACGGCGAGCAGTCCGAGGCCGAGGAACAGCACGATCGCGCCGACCTTCAAGGCCGCGAACCAGAACTCGAATTCACCGAAGTTCTTTACAGCTGCGAGGTTGGCAGCCGTAAAGACAATCATGAAAATCAGCACCCAGCCCCATTGCGGGACCGCCGGTGCCCAGCCGTGCGCGATCTGTGCCGCGGCCGTCGCCTCGACGGCGAGCACCACCACGAGCAGGAACCAGTACAGCCAGCCCACCGAGAAGCCCGCCCAGCGGCCCAGCGCCCGCTCGGCGTGCACCGAGAAGGAGCCGGACGCCGGCATGGCCGCCGACAGCTCGCCGAGCATCCGCATGACCAGCATGGCCAGGGCGCCCGCGAGCAGGTAGGAGATGATGATGCCGGGCCCTGCGACGGCGATGCCGGCGCCCGAGCCCACGAACAGGCCGGCGCCGATGACGCCGCCGAGCCCCAGCATCGTCAGGTGGCGCTGCTTGAGGCCCCCGGCCAGCGGTTCCCGCTCGCCGGCGAGCGGCTCTGCAACAGGCGGTGCATCGTGCATGGAGCTGGATCTTTCGGTGTGTGCGCCGGCGGGCTCTGTGCGCAGGTGCAAGAGCGCAAACGCGCGCAACGCGTGGGGACAGGGTCTCCCGGGCGGCCGCCCCGGGCCAAGCCCGAGCCCTTTTCTCGTGACGAGCATCACGTTTTACGGCGTTATCCCCTGGCTTGTCGCCACCTGGGCGCGTACGCGCGCTCGGAACCCGACAGCACGGGCGGCCCGCCTTTGTCACTGCCGCCCGGTGCCCGCGGCGTGACGCTGGGCTAACGTCGGCGTGTCCCACCGTCCCCGAAGATCTTGCGGAGTACCGATGGCCACCGCCGTTGCCCCAGTCACCCGGACCGGTACGGTCCTCGCCGACCTGCTCCCGGCCACCTCCGCCGGCCGCGCCCGGGTCCGGGACGCCGCCCTCGTCGTCGGCGGTGCCGCCCTGACCGGCCTGACCGCGCAGATCGCCGTGCCCGTGCCGGGCTCGCCGGTCCCGGTCAGCGGCCAGACCTTCGCCGCGCTCCTGGTGGGCACCGCCCTCGGCGCCCGCCGCGGCTTCCTCTCCCTCGCGCTGTACGCCGTCGCCGGCATGGCGGGCATGCCCTGGTTCGCCGAGGCCCGCTCGGGCGCGGCGTTCCCGTCCTTCGGCTACGTCCTGGGCATGGTGCTCGCCGCCACCGTCGTCGGCGCCCTCGCCCGCCGCGGCGCCGACCGCTCGGTGCTGCGCACCGCGGGCACGATGGCGCTGGGCTCCGCGATCATCTACGCGGTCGGCGTCCCCTACCTCGCGCTGGCCACGCACATGTCGCTGCAGCAGGCGGTGGCGGCCGGCCTGACGCCGTTCCTCATCGGCGACGCCCTGAAGGCCGCCCTGGCCATGGGCGCCCTGCCGACGGCCTGGAAGCTCCTCGGCCGCCGCGGCTGAGCCGCACGCCACCACGGGCCGGGCCCGTACCTCGACAACGAGGTACGGGCCCGGCCGCTGTCGTTCGGAAGCCGGACGTACGGCGTCAGTGCCGGCCGGCCCTGCGGGCCGTCAGCCAGAAGATCCCGCACCCGGCGGCGAGCAGCGCGAGTGCGGCCGCGGCCAGGACGCCCAGCCCGGCGGCCGGGCCGCCCGTGTGCGCGAGCTCGCCGTCGTCCGCGCCGTAGGACCCGCCGGAGGTCGGGCTCTGCGAGCCGCCCGGCGCGGGGGCGCTGCCGCCGCCCTTCGAGGGCGAAGCGGACGGGGTGGGGGTCGCGGGCGACGTCGGGCTCGGCGCCGCGGTCCGGCTCGGGGACACCGCCGGCGACGACGCGGGCGAGGACGCGGCCGTCCCGTTCGGCACGTTCTTCTGGCCGAGCAGCAGCGGGGTGTCCGGCGCGTCCGAGCTGGTGTCCGTGGTGCCGAAGTGCACGGGCCCCTGCTGCCACAGCAGCGTCTTGGTGTCCCCCAGGGTCACCGGCAGGCAGATCTGCCCCTGGTCCTTCAGGTCGAACGACGCCGAGACCCGGTAGCTGCGGCTGGCGCCGGCCGCGAGTTTTCCGACGGCACAGGAGTATCCGCTGTTCGAACCCTCGGGGAGTTCGCCCGCGGCAATGGCGGAACAGCCCTCGACGGAACGTATCCGCATTCCCTTGAAACCCACCACCTTCAGCCGTACGTCGGGTGCGTCCTTCGGCCCCGCATTGCGCACGGTGGCCATCAGACTGGTGTTCCCCGATTTTTTGTCCACGGATATCCGGCCGGGCAGTTCCGTGCTGATCCGGTAGCCCGCCGGGGCGCTCGGTCCGGGGCTGCCGCCCTGGCTGCTGCCGGGCGTCGGCTCCGCGCCGGACGCCGCCCATGCCGCCGGTGCGGCCAGTGGCAGCAGAAGTGCCACCACCGCCACCACCGGCGCCGGCGACCACCGGCGCCGGGCCCTGCTGATACTCAGGAACATTTTCGCTCCCCCCTATCTCCACTCCCCGCAGAAGTATTTGAATAGGTACCACAAGATTCCGATGTCCGAAGGTGCGGAAAATGAATTCCGCAATGGGGGCGGGCCTGGTGGGGAATTCGAGCGGCGAGATGCAGGGGCGACTGGTGGTGGGTCGCTACCGGCTCCTGGAATTGATCGGGCGCGGCGGAATGGGGCGGGTGTGGCGCGCCACGGACGAGATCCTGGGCCGCAGCGTGGCGGCCAAGGAGATCCGCGTCGGCGAGATGGTCGGCGAGGAGAGCGCGGTGCAGCGCGAGCGCAGCCTGCGCGAGGCCCGGGCCACCGCCCGCATCGACCACCCCAACGTGGTCCGGGTCTACGACGTGGCCGAGGAGGACGGCCGGCTGTGGATCGTCATGGAGCTGGTCGACGGCCGCTCCCTGGACCGGGTGCTGGGCCGCGAGGGCCCCCGCGACCCGCGCGAGGCCGCCCGCATCGGCCTGGGCCTGGTGCGCGCCCTGCGCGCCGTGCACGCCGTCGGCGTGCTGCACCGGGACATCAAGCCCGGCAACGTGCTGCTCACCGCCCGCGGGCGGATCGTGCTCACCGACTTCGGCATCGCCTCCATGCAGGACGCGGCCGCCCTGACCATGGCCGGCATGCTCGTGGGCTCGCCGGACTACATGGCGCCCGAGCGCATCGAGGGCCGGGTGCAGGGCCCGCCGTCGGATCTGTGGTCGCTGGGCGCCACGCTGTGCGCGGCGGTCGCCGGCCAGTCGCCGTTCTCCCGGGCCACGACCATGGCCACGCTGCACGCCGTGCTCTACGAGGAGCCGGTGATCCCGGCCGCCGCGGGCCCGCTGACCGAGCTGCTGGCCGGCCTGCTGCTGAAGGAGCCCGCCCGGCGGCCGGCCCTGGACGCGGTGGAGGAGGCCCTGGCGGTCCTGGCCGAGCCGCTGCCCACCGTCGTCGCCCGGCAGCCCCCGGCCCCGCCGCCGCCCCCGCCCGCGCCTCCGCCCGCGCCTCCGCCCTCGCCGGGATCGCCCGTACCGCCCGTACTGCCGGTCCGGCCCGTGGCGGCCGGCCGGCCGGGGCGGCGCAGGCTCCTGGTGGCGACGGGGGCCGTGGTGGCCGCGGCGGCGGTGGTCACGCTCGTCCTGGCCGTGCAGGGCTCCGGGGGCCCGGGGACGCGGGGGGCCGACGGCACCACCCCCTCCGCGACGGCCCCGGAGACGGCGTCCGGTGCGGCCTCCGGGGCATCGACGCCGGGCCCCTCGCGCAGCAAGGGAGCGGCCTCCGCCGCGCCCTCGTCCGGGCGGCGCACGGAGGACGGCTTCAGCTGGGCGCCGCCCGCGGACTGGAACCGTACGCAGCAGAGCCGGAGCGACGTCACGTACACCGCCAAGGACGGCACGATCGAGCTCTCGGCCAAGCAGGGCCGCACGACGGAGGACCTGCTGACCCACTGGCAGCGCTTCGAGGAGGGCTTCCACGGCACCCCGGGCTACCGCAAGATCAGGCTGGAGCGCAGCACGTTCGCCGGGAACCCGGCGGTGGTGTGGGAGTACGCCTTCCTCCAGGGCGACCAGCCGCGCCACGGCCGGCAGCTGGGCTTCACCAGCGGCGGCCGGACGTACCAGGTCAGCGTCTGGTACGCCGATACGGCCGAGTCCACCGCGCTGGACGTCTACGAAAGCGTGAAGGAGTCGTTCCGCACCGGCTGAGCGCCGGGCGGAACGACTCCTTCGATGTGAGGACCGACTACTTCTTCAGGGCCTTGCGACGCTTGTCCAGCGCCACGCCGATGCCCAGCACCACCGCGCCGACCAGCGTGGAGAGCAGCACCTGCTCGCGGTTGTCGCCGCCGTCGACGACCATGTAGCCGAGGACGAAGACGATCATGGCGATGGTGGCCCACGTCAGGTACGGGAAGAGCCACATCTTCACGCGCAGCTTCGAGGGGTCCTCGCGCAGGATGATCCCGCGCATCTTCAGCTGCGTGAAGCAGATGGCGAGCCACACGAACAGGGCGACCGCGCCGGAGGCGTTCAGCAGGAACTTGAAGACCGTGTCCGGCCACATGTAGTTGAAGAACACCGACACGAAGCCGAAGATCACCGAGCCGATGATGGCCGCCTGCGGCACGCTGCGGGAATTGGTCGTCGCGAACGCCTTCGGCGCGTCGCCGCGCTGGCCGAGCGAGAAGGCCATGCGCGAGGCGGTGTACAGACCGGAGTTCAGGCAGGACAGCACGGCGGTGAGCACGATGACGTTCATGATCTGGCCGGCGTGCGGAATGCCGATCGAGTCGAGGGCGGCGACGTAGCTGCCCTTCTCCGCGATCGCCTTGGAGTCCCACGGCAGCAGGCTGACCACGACCAGGATCGAACCCAGGTAGAAGACGCCGATGCGCCAGATCACGCTGTTGGTGGCCTGCGAGACCGCGCGCTGCGGGTCCTCGGACTCACCGGCGGCGAGCGTGACGATCTCGCTGCCCATGAAGGAGAAGACGACCATCAGCACACCGGTGAGGATCGCGCCCGGGCCGTGCGGCAGGAACCCGCCGTGCGAGGTGAGGAAGTCGAAGCCCGCGCCCGGGTTGTCCGAGCCCGGCAGCACACCGAAGACGGCCAGGCCGCCGACGACGATGAACGCCGCGATCGCGACGACCTTGATGCCCGCGAACCAGAACTCGAATTCGCCGTAGGAGCTGACCGAGGCCAGGTTGGTGGCGGTGAGCACGATCATCACGATCAGCGCCCAGGCCCACTGCGGCACGGCCGGGACCCAGCCCTCGAGGATCTTCGCGCCCGCGGTCGCCTCGACCGCCAGCACCACGACCCAGAAGAACCAGTACAGCCAGCCGATCGTGAAGCCGGCCCAGCGGCCGAGCGCACGGTCGGCGTAGGCCGAGAAGGAGCCGGAGGTCGGGTTCGCGGCGGCCATCTCGCCGAGCATCCGCATGACGAAGACGACCATCGCGCCCACCAGGGCGTACGAGATCAGAATGCCGGGACCGGCCGCGGCGATACCGGACGCGGAACCCACGAAGAGGCCGGCGCCGATGACACCGCCAATGGCGATCATGGACAGGTGCCGGTTCTTGAGGCCGGCCTTGAGGCCGTCCTCGCCCGACGCGGGGGCGTGGCCGGGGTGACCGGCCGTCGTCGCCTTCGTCGTGGTCGGCGGTGTCGCGCTCATGTGCACGTTCCTTCGGGTTGTTCCTTTGGTTCTCGGGTTACGAGCCAACGCATTAGAACTTTTCGAAGCCGTCTTTCGGAAGACCCGAATCCATTTCGTTGTATTCACTCAGCGTCACCAGCCCCGGTGACCTCCGGGCGCCCCGGCTCGTGCCACACTCGGACGCATGCGCGTGTACCTCGGCTCCGACCATGCCGGCTACGAACTGAAGAACCACCTCGTCGAGTGGCTCACGGCCCAGGGCCACGAGCCCGTCGACTGCGGGCCCCACATCTACGACGCCCAGGACGACTACCCCCCCTTCTGCCTCCGCGCCGCCGAGCGCACCGCCGCCGACGAGGACAGCCTCGGCATCGTCATCGGCGGCTCGGGCAACGGCGAGCAGATCGCCGCGAACAAGGTGAAGGGCGTCCGCTGCGCCCTCGCCTGGAGCGAGCAGACCGCGGCCCTCGGCCGCGAGCACAACAACGCCAACGTCGTCAGCATCGGCGCCCGGATGCACTCCGAGGACGAGGCGACGAAGTTCGTCGAGATCTTCCTGGCCACCCCGTACTCGGGTGACGAGCGTCACACGCGTCGCATCGCGATGCTGTCCCGCTACGAGGAGACCGGCGAGCTGCCGGAGATCCCGGCGCACCACCCCCGGCAGGACTGAGGCGAGGCGGGCCGGGCCCTGCGGGGCCCGGCCGTCCGCCCGCGGCTGACGACGAAGGACGACGCGACATGCCCGAAGGGCACACGATCCACCGCCTGGCAGCGGATCACCGCACGGCATTCGCCGGCCGCGAGGTGCGGGCCACCAGCCCCCAGGGCAAGTTCTCCGACAGCGCCGCCCTCCTGGACCGCCGGGTCCTGGAGGAGGCCGAAGCCCACGGCAAGCACCTCTTCCTCGGCTTCGACGACCTCGGCTGGATCCACATCCACCTCGGCCTGTTCGGCAAGTACACCTGGGGTACCGGCTACGCCCCGCCGCCCACCGACACCGTCCGCCTGCGCCTGGCGAACGCCACCTCGTACGCCGACCTCCGCGGCCCCACCACCTGCGCGCTGATCACCGACGCCGAGAAGCAGGCGATACACGACCGCCTCGGCCCGGACCCGCTGCGCGAGGGCGACGACCCCGACCGCGCCTGGCGGCGCCTGTCCCGCAGTCGTACGAGCATCGCGGCCCTGCTGATGGACCAGAAGGTCGTCGCGGGCGTCGGCAACGTCTACCGCGCCGAGGTCCTCTTCCGGCACGGCATCGACCCGTACCGCGCCGGCCGCGACCTCACCCGCGCCGAGTGGGACGCGATCTGGGCGGACCTGGTGGTCCTGATGCACGAGGGCGTCCGCAACAACCGCATCGACACCGTGCGCCCGGAGCACACGCCGGAGGCGATGGGCCGGCCGCCGCGCGTGGACGATCACGGCGGCGAGGTGTACGTCTACCGCCGCACCGGCCTGCCGTGCCACATCTGCAGCACCGAGGTGCGCGTCGCGGAGCACGCGGCCCGCAACCTCTTCTGGTGCCCGCGCTGCCAGCCGGCGTGACGCACGGGCCCCGGAGGCCGTTGAGAAGCCACCGGGAACGGCGTGCGGGGCGCACACCCCCCGTACTCCAGCGCGCCCGGCTGCCGTGCGCGACCCCGCGCCCCGGCAAGCCCCGTCCCCGCACCCTGTGTTGCGTACGAGAAACAGGTGCCGGATGGGACCGGCCGGCCCCCTCATCCCTTTTCCGCACCGCCGCGGGGGCGGCGCCCGGCCCCCTCGCACGCGCGCAGTAGACGCTGCTCCGTCGTCATAGCCATGCCCCACGCCACATCCCCGTGCAGGCGAACGAATGTCGCATATGGTTGCTCTCCGGGTGCGCGCACGGCGTTCCCCACGGCAGCCCGCTCGGCGCGGCGCGAATCGACGCACCGCCGAATGGGTGGATAAGGTCCCGAAGCAATGACTGGCGGTGCGGAGACCCCGACGGCCCGGATGCGCAAAGCACTGCACCGGGTCCGCACGAGTGTGCGCAAGGCAGGTGTCGACTATTTCCGGGGCGACGGCTCCGACTCCGTCGCCCTGACCGCGCTGCTGCTGTCCGTCCCCGCCCTCGCCTGGGGCACCGTCTGCCAGCCCGAGTGGTGCGCTCCGGCGGCGCTCGTCCTGCCCATCGTCGCCGGCGGTCTGCTGCTGCGCCCGGCCAGCCTGCTGGGCCTGTACGCGGCCGCCGCCTCGGCCCTGATCGTCGAATCGGCGCTGCTGGACGACCCCGGCCACCGCGGCGCGGACCGGGTCACCCCCGGCACCATCCTCGTCGTCGCGGCGATCGGCTTCTTCGGCCTGCTCATCGCGCAGTTCCGCAGCCGCGTCGGCGTGCCGTGGCGGCGCGGCGGCACCATGCTCTTCGACCTGCGCGAACGCATCCGCGTGCAGAGCAAGCTGCCCAAACTGCCGCGCGGCTGGCACCGGGAGATGGCGCTGCGCCCGGCGGGCGGCCAGTCCTTCTCCGGCGACTTCGTCGTCGCCGCCCGTACGAACGGCGGCCGCACCCTGGAAGTCGTCCTGACCGACGTCTCCGGCAAGGGCATGGACGCCGCCTCGCGCGCCCTGCTGCTGTCCGGCGCGTTCGGCGGCCTCCTCGGCTCCCTGCCACCGCACGCCTTCCTGCCCGCCGCCAACGGCTACCTCCTGCGCCAGGACTGGGACGAGGGCTTCGCCACGTCCATCCACCTCGTCCTCGACCTCGACACCGGCGACTACGAACTGCTCTCCGCCGGCCACCTCCCCGCCCTCCAGCTCAACGCCGGCTCCGGCCGCTGGGAGGAGAAGTCGGCCGAGGGCCCGTTGCTCGGCGTCTACGACGGCGCCCAGTTCGACCCCGTCAAGGGCACCCTGCGCCCCGGCGACGTCCTCATGCTCTTCACCGACGGCCTCGTCGAGACCAACGAGCGCGAGCTGACCGAGGGCATGGACCGCCTCACCGGGGAAGCCGACCGCTACGTCAAGTCCGGTTTCCACGGGGCCGCCTGGCACCTGATCGAGGCGGTCGCCAAGGACGTCAACGACGACCGGGCGCTGCTGCTGATCTGCCGCGACTGACGGACCGCCGGCCGGTTACGTTGTGCGCATGCCGACACCCGAAGTCCTCCTGATCCCCGGCAGCTTGCGCGCCGGTTCCTCCAACGAGACCGCGCTGCGCACCGCACAGGCCGTCGCTCCGGAGGGCATACGCACCGTCCTGTACGAAGGCCTCGCCGCCCTCCCGCACTTCAACCCCGACGACGACCACGACCCGCTGCCCGCCGCCGTCGCGCAGCTGCGCGCGGCCATCGCGTCGGCCACCGCCGTACTGATCTGCACGCCCGAGTACGCGGGCACCCTGCCGGGGGCGTTCAAGAACCTGCTCGACTGGACCGTCGGCGGCACCGAGATCTGCGACAAGCCGGCCGCCTGGCTGAACGTGGCCCCGCCCGGACGCGGCCAGGGAGCCGCGGCCACGCTGCGTACGGTCCTCGGCTACACCGGCGCCACGATCGTGGAGGAGGCGTGCGTCCAGCTGCCGGTCGGCCGGGAAGAGGTCGGCCCGGACGGCACCGTCAGCGACCCGGCCGTACGGGAGCGGCTGCGGGAGCTGCTCACCACCCTCGTCGCCGCGTCGCCCGCGCAGCTCTGACGACGCGGCCCGCTGGGCTGTTCGGCCGAACCCGCCGTGCGCCCTCCGTATCGCTGAAGGACGCTGCGGGCAGACCCGTGCAGCGAACCGGTGAGGAGAAGCGTGGTGGACGGCAGCAGCCCGGAGGGCGACGGCAGAAGGACCGGCCCCGGCCCCGCCCGGTGGTGGCGCCCCGCAACGGCTGCGGGCCGCCGGTGGCTCGTGATCGGCGCCTGCCTGGCCCTCGGCGTGACCGGCCTCGGCGGCCTGGTGGCCGCCGACCGCCTGTGGAGCGCGGCCCCCTGCGACAAGGAACCGACCGACATCACCACCAGCGACTACGCGCTCGACTTCACGGTGCAGTCCGGTGCGATGCCGGACCCGCAGTTCAACGGCCAGGCGGCGAAGCTGCACATGCACCGCGTCCAGCCGGTGTACGAGCACGGCCGCTGCTCCGGCACCCCGGCGCGGGCCGCCGTCCTCATCCACGGCCGTTCGGTCTCCGGGTCACCGGTCTTCGACCTCAAGGGCAAGGACCAGGACGGCAACAAGCTGAGCCTGCAGGGCGGCCTCGCCCGCGCCGGCATCGACACCTTCGTGCCGGACCTGCTCGGGTACGGCGAATCCACCCGGTTCGCCAAGGGCCTGGACGACCCGCACAACGCGAGCCTGAGGGCGTACCCCGCGGGCAGCAGCACCTGCCCGTTCCCGGAAGGATGCGACCGCACCCACAACCCCATCTTCCCGCTCGACCAGCAGGGCACCCGGCTCGCGACGAACCCGCTCGCGGGCAAGCGCTACGCGCACTCCAGCGGCATGCGCTTCGCGACCACCGACACCTGGGTGCGCGACGTGCGCCAGGCCATCGACGACGCCCTCGCCAAGGCCAAACCGACCAACGGCAAGGTGACCCTCCTCGGCTACTCGCTCGGCGGCAACCGCGTCGGCCGCACGCTCTACGCCGCCAACCCCAACCCGCTCCTGCCCAACAGCGCGGCCTACATCGCCAAGGTCGACCGTGCCGTCTTCGTGTCGTCGTTCTTCGGCGGGACGAAGGAGGAGTCGACGCCCTCCGGCGGCTTCGTCACCTTCCCCCTGGTCCTCGGCACGCGCCAGGCCCTCGACGCCGGCGCCGCGCTGAAGGCCGGCACCAGCGAAGCGGACTGCTCCGGTCACGTCATCAAGGACAGCCTCGACGAGCAGTGGAAGGAACTGATGCAGACGGACGGCGGCCCGGGCCGCAAATGGGGCGGCACCGACCCGAACCACCCCGACGGCCTCATGCGGTCGCCGACCTTCTCCACCTTCGGCTGGAACGACGAGGTCGCGGCACAGCTGTCCGTACCGGCCCTGGTGATGCAGGGCGCGGACGACGCCGTGATCACGCCACCCACGGCGACGAGGATCTACGACGTGCTGCCGGCGTCCGTGACGAACAAGGTGCTGGTCCAGATCAAGTGCGCGAGCCACGCCCTGCCGAACGAGGGCTGCTCGGGCAGCCGCTGCATGCCCCCCTCCGGCCAGGCGGCCTACGGACAGGCCGCGGGCACGTCGTGGGCGGGGCCGCACCAGACGCTGCAGGCGGCGGTGATCGAGTGGATCACGAAGGGCACCTTCAACGGCTCGGCGAGCGGCAAGTTCACGGTGGACCGGAACGGGGTGGTGTCCTGAGGGGGGGCCGGTGCCTTGAGGGGCCCGGGGGCGCATACGACAGCCCCCGGCGCTCCGTACAGGTTCCGCGAGCCCTCGGTCGTCGCCGAGAACCCCGTCTCCCCATACGTGCCCTTCCGGGGGCCTAGCCAGTTGAGCCGAGATGCGGGTCACTCGATCGATGAACGTCTTCACCGAGGGTGTGGCTCTCACCGGTTGTCTGGTGTAATGGCCAGTTTCCTCCATATATGCCGGAAGTCAAGAGGTGGCGGGTGGAGTGGGGAGCAATGCCCGTTTGTCAGTGCCGACTGCCATGATCGTGGCGTGAACGAGACGATTGCACAGCTGGCGAAGCGCCTCCTTGCGGCCGACACGAAGGGCTGGACGGAGGCCGGCGCCCGGGCCCTCGCCGCCGCCATCGGCCCCGACGCCCGCCTGCGCCCGGTGGGGCAGTACGAGGAGCGGTACGTGGACGGCGAGGCGTACGTCGGGCTCGCCGTCCCCCTGCAGAAGCCGGCCGAGGCGGGCCCGGCGGCCCAGGCGGCCGCCTTCGCCGAGGCCAGGGAGGAACTGACGGCGGAGCTCGGCGAGGCGTCGATCATGGGCGTGTACGGCGACCTGGGCCCGTTCTACGACTCCGGCCCGCTCTGGGGCACCCCCTACCTGCGCTGGCGCGGCCGGCCGAACACGCTGGAGCTGCGCGCGGGCACAGCCGGCCCCGAGCTGGTGCTGCAGCCGACCGACCCGGTGGAGAGCTGGTTCTGGCGCCAGGGCCACGGCGAGGAACACGCGATCACCGGCTTCTTCGGCAGCACCCGCGGCCCCGCCAACGCGGGCCTCGGCTTCCCCGGCGGCTGGCGCGCCCAGCGCTGGGAGACGGTGACGCGGGCCCTGGCCGACTTCCTCTCCACCCTCCCGGCCGAGACGACGGCACTGGGCGCGTCGATCTCCATGCCGATCTACGGCCGCGGCGCGGGCCAGGGCGCACCCCTGCTGTTCGAGATCGCCTGCAGCGACCGCCTGGAGATCACCTGCTTCCCGCCGTCCGACGACGAATGGCACATCGACGCCGGCGGCCCGGGCGAACCGCGGGGCCACGAACTGGCGGAGACGATGGTGAGCGCAGCGAGAGCGGCAGGCGTCCGCGACCCGCAGGACCTCATCGTGGGCGGCGAGGCGGAGTACATGAGCCCGTACCACGTCACGTTCTACGGCCTGGGCCTGCCGACGGGGTGAGGCGGCGCACCGCCTGCCGGGGCGGTGGGGGCGGACTGCCACACGTTCGTAACAGAGTGCCCGTAGGCAGCCAAGCGCTTTGTGGTCGAACCAACGATGTTGATAGACATGTTCGAGTCGACAAGTGGTGTGAGTGAAGACGGGGGTGTGCGCTCGTGAAGTTCGATATGGGCAATACGACGCTGTCCGGCCTGGTGTCCAAGACGCGGGGGTCCAGCGATGACCTCGGTGGGCTGATTCGCCAGCTGATCGTGGCGGCGCAGCCGTTGGAGGGGAAGTTCAACGGTTCGGGCAAGGCGGCGTTCGATCAGTTCAAGGCGCATTCGGATGAGGTGACGGCGGCTCTGAACAGTTCGCTGAGTGCGATTCTGGGTGGTCAGTCGGGGATGGATTCGTCGTTCGGTCAGGGTGACCAGGAGTCGGCGGACAACGCGCGTCAGCAGATGGCGGCGGCGAACTTCGATGCGGCTCGGTTCTCGGGTCGTTAAGGAAACGGGGGATCACTGACATGGCTGGTGCAGGTGCGGACCGTCGTAGTTACGACGTGGGTGCGTCCACTGAGGTGCAGGGGTCGCTGCAGGGCATCATCTCGCGTCTGGAGACGGTGTTGACGGAGCGTGATGGTGCGGTGAAGGCGGCGATGGCCGACTTCCAGGCGGATGGTGTCTCGGACGCGTATCACGACAAGGAAGTGCGCTGGAACAAGGCGGCGACGGAGGTGCGGCAGATCATTCACCTCCTGCGGTCGACGATGGAGAAGAACGACGGTACGGCGCAGTCGACGCTGGCCAAGGCGAAGGCCGCCGTCGACGCCATCGGCTAGCAGCCGGCAGCAGGTAGTACGCAGCACGAACGGGGGAGAGATCGGCGTGGGTGACAAGTGGGACATCAAACTGGACGGCGTGCGCGCCGCCTTGAGTCACACCGGTGAAGTCGCCGGCAAATTCGAGGAAGAGTTCACGTCCTACAGCGAGCACCTGTCGGGTGCGGCGACGTCGGCGGGCACGATGGTCCTGGGTGGGGCATCGGCACCCGAGGGCGGTTTTGTCGGCCCCATAGGCGCGGCGCTGAAGGAGTTCGCGGACGGCACGCAGGACGAACTCCGCTTCATCCCCGTTCGTGCGGGCAAGTCCCTCAAGGGCGCGCGGGAGGCCACCGAGGCGTACCTGCAGGGTGACCAGGAGATGGCCGAGAACAAGGAGAACGCGGCCCTGCAGGCGCCGACTCCCGAGGAGCTCATGCCGAAGGGCGCCAAGAAGTGATCGAGCCGGGCAAGATACCCACGTACACGGGCAACTTGGCGAACCTGGAGACGCACGCCTCCTCGCTCAAGACCACCGCGTCCAACATCCGCGGCACCGGCAAGGACGTCCACAACGCCTTCCAGGCCCTGGGTCCGTCCTTCGAGACCCCGCACACGCACGAACTCCTCGCGACCACGGCCCCTGTGCGGGACAAGTCGGACGACTTCGCGAAGAAGCTGGAAGCCGCCAGCGGTGCACTGTCGACCTTCGCGACCACCGCGAAGCCACTGGTCGACAAGATGAACCGGCTGCGGCGCGAAGCCGAGGCGTTCGTCAAGGAGAACAAGGGCGACGACGACTGGCAGAAGGACCAGAAGAAGGTCGATCAGAACAAGCATCTGGTCGACGAGGTGGGCGCCACGTGGCGGGCGTTCCAGGAGGCCGAGCGCGACGCCGCGAACAAGATCACGGCGTTGGTGAAGGACGGCACGCACTTCGTCGTCGACGACGGTTCGCACAAGCCGGGCATGTACGGCTTCCGGGAAAGCGACCTCAAAGGTGCCACCGAGACGCCGTGGGGCACGGTCGACAAGCGTGAGTACACCGGTTGGCGCGCGGCCTGGGAGTGGACCAAGGACAACGTCGGCGGCGCCCTGAAGGGCTTCTTCGTCGACGGCGTCTGGGGCACGATCAAGGGCCTCGGCGACATGGTCGGCTTCGGCGGCTGGGACAAGTTCAAGGAGACCTGGAAGGGCATCGGGGACGTCTTCGGCGGTGTCAGCGCGTACATCATGACGCCGTACGAGTGGGTCATGGACAAGACGTTCGGCCCGACCGACCACAGCGACACGGACCGCCAGAAGGCGGCCCTGCGCAACTTCGGCAAGTCGATGGTCGCCTGGGACGAATGGGGCAAGGACCCCTCCCGCGCCTTCGGCACGGTCCTCTTCAACGCCGTCACCATCGGCTCGGGCTCGGCGCTCAAGCTCGGCAAGGCGGGCCAGGTCGGCAAGTTCGCCACCGGCGCGAAGGTCCTGAGCGCGGTGGGCAAGGTGGGCGAGATCGCCGACCCGATGACGTACGTCGGCAAGGCGGCGGGCGTCACGAAGATCAAGGTCGGCGACTTCTTCAACGGCCTGAAGGAGAGCCAGGCCGGCCTGAGCGACCTGGGCCGCAACCTGCCCGGCGGCAAGGGCGTCCACCCGGGCGACCTCTCCGTCCCGCAGGTCCACGAGCCGACGCTTGCGGGCCCGGGCACACCGGCACCGTCGCACGTGGACGCCCCCCACCCGGGCCAGACCCACGCGGCGGGAACACCGTCGACCCCGCCGCACGGGGGCGACAGCCACCCGGCCCCGTCCCACACGGGCGACAGCCACCCGGCGCCGGCGCACTCCGCCGGTACGCCGTCGACGCCGCACGCGGGCGACGGCCACCCGACCCCGGCCCACGAGACCCCGTCCGCTCCGTCGCACACGGGCTCGCACACGGGCGAGGCCCCGGCGACCCCGCCGCACTCCGGCGAGACGCCGTCGCACCCCGCCCACTCCGGCGAGGGTGCCGGCAACCCCGGCGAGAAGCCCTCCACCCCGGCCCACTCCGGGGAGACGACTCCCGCGGGCAAGCCCGACCCGAACTCCATGCCGTACACGGACCACGAGGGCAACCACCGGGTCCTCGGCGGCGACGGCGTCATCCGCGACGAGCACGGCCAGCCCGTGAAGGACACGGACGCGCGCAAGGAGCCGCACAAGTCGGACCTGCCGAACGTGCCTGCCCACGAGACGGTCCCCGCTCACGAGACCGTCCCGGCCAAGGAGTCGGCGAAGGTCCTGGAGGGCGCGGGCGGCCCCAGCCACGTGGAGCACGCGGGCGGCCACGCGCCGACCGACCCGATCAACATGCACCACCCCTCCGACGGGTCCCACCCGTCGGGCGGCGGCGCCGACCACGGCCCGAACACCACGCCCCACACGGGCGGCGGCCACGTCTCGGACCACCCGACGACCGGCGGTTCCGGCTCCCACGGCCCGTCCGGCGGTGGCGGCGGCTCCCTGCCGCCCCAACACGGCGAGGGTGGCGGCGCTGGCCACGGCAGCGGCCATGGCGACCATGGTCACGGC
This sequence comes from Streptomyces sp. PKA51, assembly GCF_057552455.1. Classification (NCBI taxonomy): domain Bacteria; kingdom Bacillati; phylum Actinomycetota; class Actinomycetes; order Kitasatosporales; family Streptomycetaceae; genus Streptomyces; species Streptomyces sp. PKA51. The sequence continues at coordinate 403,938 of NZ_BAAJPZ010000005.1, read as the reverse complement.
GGCCACGACGAGGGCCACCACGCCGACGACGGCAACCCGCCGCACGACGGCCACGGCGCCGGCGGGCACGACGCTTCCACGGCTCACCCGCACGAGGCCGACGGCGCTCACACCGAGGAGCCCGGCGGCGAGACGTCTCCGCACGGTGCGGGCGGGACCGGCCACACGCCCCGTGGCGTGCCGCTGGACCCGCAGCCGAGCTGGCACGGTTCGAGTGCCGACAAGATGCGGCACTACCGCCTGCCGGCGGAGGACGTGAAGGGCCTGAGCCCCGAGGAGCAGGTCGACGCCCTCCGTGAACGCACGCACGAGCTCGCGGACGATGCGCGCAAGCCCACGATGACGGAAGAGGAAGCCAAGGCGTACGCCAAGCAGAACATTCCGCCGGGACAGAACAAGCTCAAGGACGGCTGTGCGGGTAGCCTGCTGCACGATGGCGTGATTACTTCGCACACGAGTACGACCAAGATGGGGGGCCAGAAGATGCCCCATACCCATCCCGTGCTGAAGAGCATTCTGGACAAGATCAAGGCTGATTACGATGCCGGGAGGATCGACAGCATAGGTGGCGGTCACGGCAAGTGTTCCGAGGTTTCCCTCATCAGTGACCGGCTCGAAATGCTGGAACGCAACGGTGTGCAGATCCGTACCCTCGAGGACGCGCGGAAGGCGCTTGAGGGAGCGAAGGTCCACACGACGCGAATCGGGGACTTCGTCGAACGGGATACCGGAAAGGTCCTGCACCCGCACAACGAATACTTCCCGCCCTGTGACACCTGCAAGCGAGTCCTTCCCGAGCTCGGTATCGAGCCCGTCTAGAAGCGCGAAGTCCTGAAAGGAACACCATGACGCTGAGCGCTCACGCCCCCGAGGTGGAGGGGTGGCTCACGGAGCACGGCTGGTTCCCCGGCCGGGACATCGGGCCTCGCGCCGACGAGCTCATTCAGGTGAGGGTCGACGACGCCACCCGGCAGGGCTGGCAACTCCCCGTGCTCGAAACGGCCGTTCGTTTCGTCCATGAGTACGGTGATCTGGAGCTCCGTTCGCCGCGGAAGTCTCCGGACGTCGTCCTGACCATCAAGCCGACCGGCGGCTACGACGGTGACGTCGAGGATTTCGCCGAGCTCGGCGAGGGCCTCGGTGTGCGCCTGTTCCCCGTCGCGTACGAGACGTACGAGCGCGGGATCTGGCTCGTCGACGAGGTCGGCCGGTTCTTTTATTGGCATCACACCGGGGGGTACTTCCTCGGTGAGAACGAGTACGAAGCCTTCGCCGCGGCAATGAGTGGTCGGCTTCTTCCCGACGCGGAGGACTACTTTGTCTGAGGTCTACCCGGCGGTGGCCGCTTCCCTGCTCATTCAGGGAAAGATCTTCAGCCACACCAGCCTGTTCGGTGAGGGGACGCCGCACCTTCACCCGGCCGTCCAGGCGTTCTTCGACGCCCTGCCGGCCGAGCAACGCGAACGCTTCATCGGCATGTGCGCCGAATCGGCTCTGGTCTCCGACCAGTTCTGGGGACTGGACGCCGAGCGGGCGGACGGAGCGGTCACCACGTTCGGAGAGGCGCTTCCTCATTTCGAGGGTGCGGTGATCCTGTCGAAGAAGGTCCGCCCCGAGGGCGACCCGGAGCACGGTCAGCCGACCCTGCCCTGCCGCTCGTGCACCGCCCTGCTGCAGGCACTCGGCGTCCGCATCCTCGAGGACTGACAGCCGGAGCCGGACTACAGGGGGGAAGAGCGTGCCGTGTGACGTCGCCGCGAACTGGCAGCCGGCCGCTCTCCCCTCCGACCCCGAGGCCGCCCGCCACCTGCGGGAGTGGCTCGACGACCCGGGCTACAGCCTTTACGGCATCGAGCAGGACTTCCGCGGTGCCGACCTGGCCGGCGGGAACTTCGCCGGTGGGTGGTTCATCGGGGCCCGGCTCACAGGCGTACGTCTGGCCGGTGCGTGCTTCTACCGTGCCGACCTGCAGTCGGCCGACCTCGCCGGGGCCGATCTGACCGGCGCCTGCCTCGTCAAGGCGAACCTCGACGAGGCCGTGCTCCGGTCGGCGCGGCTCGACGGTGCCGACATGGTCCGCGCGGATCTCTGTGCAGTCGATGCCTCGCGAGCGAGCTTCCGCGGGACGCCGATCCGCGGTGCCTCGTTCCTTGGCGTCGACCTGCGGGGTGCCGATCTCACCGATGCCGTCGTGAGCGAGAATTCGTTCAAGGTGCGCGTGGACGACGCCACCGTCGTAGGCGGCCTGACCGGTACCGTGTTCGGGCCGATCACCGTCGTCAGTAGTGACGCGTCCCGGGAGCTGGCCGGCGCCGAGCTGGAGGCTTGGATCCGGGCGCGGGGCGGAGACGTCCAGGTGATTCCTCCCCGTCGGCAAGCAGGCTAGGAAAGGACCCGGCCCTCGTGGCCCCAATAGACACCTTGCTGGGCACCGACTTCGACGGCCGGCCCGTCGACGATCCGTACGACGTGATCGACGAGGGTCTCGACGACCCCCGGCACCGCGAGCGCGTGCCCGGGCTCGTCGCCCTCGTGCACGATGCCGCCGCGCCGGACCTCGACCGGTTCACCGCCTGCATCGCGCTGCTGACGTGGGGCGAGGCGGCCGGGTACGAGGCGGTCGTGGCCGCGGCCGCGGAGCCGAGGACGACGGCTTGGTACGACTGCTCCATCGACCGGAAGTTCTCCGTCGACAACACCTTCGCCCAGCTCGCCAGGGCCATGGCCTTCGACCTCTCGGACGAGAAGGGCACGCAGGCTGCCCGTACGGAAGCCGTCCGCGCCCTCGTTCGCATCGCCGACAGCGAGTACTTCGACGAACAGTTGGAGCCCGTCGTCGGCGGCTGCATCCGGGAACCCGGTGTCCTCGACGAGGTGGAGGACGTCGTACGACGTGGCGTCCTCCGGCTCTCCGGCGATACGCGCGTCATCGGCTTCGACCTCGCCACCCAGCTCGTCGACCTCGCCTGCGCCGTTGCGATTGCCGACCCGCGGCGGGCCATGCGGCTCGCCGCCGAGGTGCTCTTCGTCGCCCCGAGCGACCGGGCGCTGAAGCACGCGGAGGCCATCGCCACCGGCGCCGACGGGCCTGACGGGAAGCTCTTCGCCACTCACCTGCAGAACGTGCGCAACGCCCTGCACACCTTGCTCACCATCCGGCAGCACACCATCCGGCAGCACACAGCGCAGAACACAGACAGGACGACCACCGCATGACCAAGGACGTGATCGCGCTCACCAGGCGCATGCCCGACGCCATGAGCGTCATAGCCGGTCTCCTCGCCGGTGGTCCGGACGTGCACGTGGACACCGCCGGTGACGGCGCCGTCATTCAGCTGTGCGACGCCGAGGGGCGGCCGCTGGTGTCGATCGAGGCGCCGGTGATGATCCAGGTGCCCGACGAGGCGGACCGGCTGCTGGGCCCGGGTGCGGAGCCGCCCGGCGAGGAGCCGCAGTGGTGGATGGAGGCGCGGGCGACGACGGGCGTACCGGAGGCCGAGCAGCTGGCCGGTGCGTTCGCGGCCCGGCTGACCATGTTGCTGGGCGGGCGCGTGTGGCCGCCGGACGCTCCCGGTACCAAGGGTGCGGCCCAGCCGGTCGACATGTCGGGCGTGAGCGCCGTCCCCGTACCGGCCGCCGCGCAGCCCGCCGTCGACATGCTGACCGAGCAGGCGGCCGTCGTCCTGCAGGACCGTCCCGTCGTGCCCATGACGAGCTGGCTGTCCGATGCGCTGCGCGCCACGGTGGAGAGCGACCGGACGCTGCAGATCATCACCCCCTCGCACTGCCGCCTCTCCCTCCCCACCCGTTTGCTGCTGCAGTCGGTCCCCGCGCGCTGGGTCGTCCAGGACGAGCGGTGTGGCTACTACGACGGGCTGACGGGCGCGGTGCTGCGGTGGCAGGAGGAGGCGTTCGTACCCGACCGGTCCGCCGAGACGGGTGAGACGCCCGTGGCGGAGACCTTCGCCGCCTTCGAACCCACCGAGGAGCGGCAGCTCGTCCTGTCCTTCCGCACCCTGCACGCTGCCGAAGCGGATCTCGTGCTCGGCGGGGCCCTCGAAGCCGCCTGGCGGGCGCTGACCGGCAGTCCGCCGGCCGGCTGGGGTACGGCGGAACCGGCGGGCCTGGCGTGGTCCCGGCGACAGCTGACCGACCTGGCGTACCGCCGGGCCCCCGAACCCACCTGGACGGTGGTCGTCGGCACCCAGGACCGGCCAACCGTCGCCACCCTGCGGGTGATCCGCACGCCGGAGGGCGTCGAGGAGGACGTCACCCTCACCCTCGGCTACGGCGCGGGGGAGAAGCCGCCGCTGGAGGCGCTGCCGGACCTGGCCGCCGAGCTGGTGGCCCGGCACGGGCTGAAGACGATGGTGTGCCAGCTGCGCGCGGCCCGCCGCGACCTGACCGCCCCGGCCCGCTTCGAACGGCCCCCGATGCCGTACGCCTTCGTGCTCGGCCCCGCCGAGGTCCGCGAGGCCGGCCGCGACCTGGCCGCCCGCACGCCGCTGCCCCAGGCCCCCGTACAGCTCGGGCCCGACGCCGCCCCCGGCTTCTACTACGCCCTCGGCGACGGGGAGTCGGAGGAGAGCTGGGAGACCTTCGGACGGCTCGTACGGCACCTGCGCGGCGCCGAAGTGGGCTGAAGCGCCACGTACGTCGCGGCCTCAACGGTCTTGTAACAGACGGTCTGCCGAACCCACCGGGGGCTTTGTGATCGCCTGGTGGGGTTGGTAGACATGTTCGAGCAGCTGTGTGACGCAGGGGGGCGTGGGTCATGCTGGAGCCGGGTGAGATACCGCAGTTCACGGGAAATCTGGGGGAGCTGGAGAAGGACGCCTCCGGCCTGACGAAGACCGGCGGGGACATCCGGGACACGGGTGGGGACATCCATGCCAAGTTCCAGGGTCTGTCGGCCTTTTACCACGCTCCCGAGGCGGATCAGCTCTTCGCGACGACGCTGCCGGTGCGCGAAAAGGCGAAGGGCTTCGGCGACAAGCTGGAGAAGGTCTCGTCCGCGCTGACGGAATACGCGGCCGAGGTGCGCCCGCTGGCGGAGAAGCTGAAGTCGCTGAAGGCGGAGGCGGAGTCGTTCGTCGCCTCGGTCAAGGGCGACAAGGACTGGGCCTACGACAAGAAGAAGACCGACCACCAGAAGCGCATTCGCAGCGATGTGGACGAAACGGTGGCGGCCTTCTACGAGGCCGAACGGCGCGCCGCCAACAAGATCACGGCACTGGTGGGCGGCACGCAGTTCATCGCGGATGACGGTTCGCACAAAAGCAACATGTACGGCTTCAAGGCCGAGGACCTGAAGCACGCGAAGGTCCCGTGGGGCGAGCCGGAGGACCAGCGGCACCACTGGTACGAAATCGGCCACTGGGTGAAGTCGTTCGTGTGGGACGGCCTGATCGTCGACGGCGTGTGGGGGACGATCAAGGGGCTGGGCACCCTGGTCGGCTTCGACGGCTGGGACAACATGAAGAACGCCTGGAAGGGCCTGGGCATGCTCGCCGTCGGCGTCGCGGTCTACGCGAGCCCGATCGGCCGGGCGATCCCGGACTCGATGCTGCCGAAATTCGTCCAGGACTCGAAGAAGGTCGCCCGGGAAGCCGGCAAGGCGATGGTGGCCTGGGACGAATGGGGCAAGAACCCGGCCCGCGCGGCGGGTGCCGTCACCTTCAACGTCCTGACGTCCATCACGGGCGCGGGAAACGTCGCCAAGGCGGGCGTGGCCGGCAAGGTCGTGAACATCGCCGGCAAGGCGGGCAAGATCATCGACCCGATGACGTACATCGGAAAGGGGCTCGGAGCCCTCAACGTGTCCGTCCCCAAGGTCGGCGACCTGATGGCGGGCCTGAGGAACACGATCGGCGGCGGCAAGGTGGCCCCGGGGTCGTTGCCGCTGCCGCACGACCTGGCGGTGAAGGTGCCGGAGGCGACGCATGTCGCCGTGCCGACGACGACGCATGCGGTGCCGGTGGGGGATGCGGGTGCGGCGGCGCATGCGGCGCCGAGCGCGACCCACGTGGCGACGGACGCGACGCCGGGAGCGGCGACCCATGCGGCGCCGGCTCCGGCGCCCACGGCACCGGGCGCGACCGCGCCGGCGCACGCGGCCCCGGCCCCGACGCACGCCGCGCCTGCCGTTCTCCCGGACAAGTCCGTCAAATTCCCCGACGGAACGATCCTCCACGAGGACGGCCGCATGGTGGACCCGGTCACGGGCCCCCACAAGAACCCCATCCCGGTCGAGCTCTCGGGCGCCGACCGCGCCGCCCACCATGAGATCGCCGCCTCCACGCACGTGGCGGCCGACGCCGAGAAGCCGGTGCTCGTCCACGCGAGCGGCGGCAGTGCGGAGCAGGCGGCCCACGTGGGAGCTGCCGATGGCAACACCGTCCACGCCAGTGGCCATGTTCCTTCCCCTGGCTCTGCATCCGCCGGGGGCCCGCACGCTCCGGCCTCCATGCACATCGGTGCTCCGGACGGCGGTGTTCCTCATTCGTCGCCCCACGGTGGCGGATTACCCGGAGCGACGGACAACGCCGGCGCTTCAGGGGCCGGCCGAGGTGGACTTCCTGCGAGCGGCCCAGGAAGTCACGGCGTGGACCCGGCTGTCCCCAGCAGCGGTGCTCACGGTCCTGTCGCAGACCACGGCTCTACTGCCTCCCCTCACACCCCGCACGACACTCCGGCCGGTGGATCCGGAGAACCGGGCGGGCAGCACGGCCAGAACGGCGACGGCCACTCGGCCCCTGGCAACTCCGAGTCGACACCGCAGGGGCATGAGCCCGAGCCTCGGCACGAGAACGACGGGAATCCGCCTCACGACGGCGAAGGTCACGGCGGCGAGCACGACGCTGCTGCGCCCAACACGCATGAAGACGATGCCGCACACACCCCGGAGCCCGGTCCGGCTGATCACACTCCTGCTCCTGATGCCCCTCAGTCCCAGCACGCCCCTCTGGTGCGGGGAAGTGATCTGGAGCAGAGGTTCCACGACGGCATTCGTCAGTTGCCGGGCGCCAAGCGGCCCAAGCCGAAGGTCCTGGAGAACATTCTCGACCGGTTGTCCACACACCCGAACGGCCAGGAGATCGCCGAAGTCGTCGCCTCCGGGCGCTTCGCCAAGAGCGAGAACTTCGCCCAGGTCGTCTCCAGCATGGGGGCGGCGCGTGAGCAGCTCATGCAGCCCGCGGTGGACCAGATCCGCTTTGCCAATGACCTGTATGAACGAGGGTTCCGGGACATAGAATTCGAGCACAAAGCCAACAAGGCAGACATCGATGTTCTGGTTCGCGACAGGACGGGCTATGCGGTGGGTTACCAGATGAAGCGGCTCAACGATCCGCTGAATCCCCTCGACGAAATAACGCGCGACAAGTATCTGCTCCAACTGCAGCGGGCCGATGTGAACCACAGGGTGCTTCTCGTTGACAGCCGGGGTACTCTGGCCGACTGGCGGAGCAGGGGATACGCGGAAACCCTCCAGCAAGTGCACGACGGAATTCATCCGGAGACCTTGAAGAAGGGCGAGGGCATCTCGTTCGTCATACGTCTCGATGACGGAAACCTCATCATTCCTCCGGACGGCAGTCTTTACCCGAAGGGTGTCCAGTGATCACATCGATTCCAGTCGGCAGCTGGACCTGGCAGGTCAAATCCGGACCTGCAGGGAGTGGGACGCTGCAGAGGTGTGTCCGGACAGCCCTTGCTGTCCACGACCTGCTGGTAGGTCTCGGCTGCGCTTTCGGAGCGCCGGAGGGGGCTGCGGAGGTCCGGAGCGCGGGCCCGACGAAGCAAGTCCTCTTCTCGCGTCGTCACGTAGCGGTCGCCCCCGGGACTCCGGACGGCGGAGCCGACCTCGTTCGACTGCTCCAGGAGGCGGCGGATGCGGCAGGTGATGCGGAAGGGCTTGTCAGCTTTTGGCTGAGCTGCCCCGGCAAGTGGACGGACGCGGGGACCGAGATCGCCGCCGCCAGGCTCTTCGAAATCGATGTGGCGGCATGGTCGGATTCTGCTGAAACGGTCACGTTGCACACCTATTCCGACGCCTGGCTCACCCACAATTTGCGGGGCTACAAGCAGGTCGAGGTCCACTCGTCGAACGCCCCGCGCCTGAGTGCGGCACTGCAGGGAATTTCGGAACTCACTGGTGATGAACCCGACCCCGGAGACCCTACCTGGTACGCCACGCCCACCGCTGACGGCTTCGAGGAACTTCCGGACGAGGACCCCGAACTCCTCGACTCCTGGGAAATGTTCGAAGTCCCCCACAGGCTTGAGAAGCTGGCTGAGGCTGCGTCTTCGGAACCGGAAGGCTACGTCGACGAGACCGAGGGCGCTGTCCACTACGTGGCGGTGGCTCATGGGGGTCGGATTCTCGGGTACCTGTGGGAAGCCGACGCCGATGCGGCCGCGGGCTACGAGCCTCGGAGCGCGGCCGGCGAAGCGGCCTTCGAAGCCGGTGCGTTCTGGCTTGCACGGCTCGCATCCGCAAAGAGCCGCGGACTCTCACCGGCCGAAGCCGTCCGGGAGCTCGCGGCCGTCGAAGGGGCCGGTGCGGGAAGCGTGCTTCCCGGCTCGGACGCCGACGCGGCGAACCTGGGCGCATTGCGAGACCTGGCGGGACGGTACTGAGACGGTCGTGGATCTCGGATCGGTGGTCATCGCCGTTGTCGGGGTGGCCGGGACCGTGGCGGGTGCCCTGCTCAGTCAGCGTGGGGCGGAGCGGGCCAAGCGGCACGAGCTCGAGTTGGTGCGGGTGCACCAGGAGTCCCGGGAGGAACTCGCGCTGCGTCGTGCTTGTTACGTCGAGCTCAACAGGGACGCGCGCCAGTTCACGACCGCACTCAACCGGCACCTGCACGTCATGCGGGAACGCGATGTCCAGGACGCCGACAAGGAAGCGCTGGAGGAGGCGAAGAACGCCCACCGCGACCGGTATTCGGAGGCGCAGATGATCGCCCCCGACGAGGTGCTCGCCTGTGCGCGCGCTGTCAATCGTGCCCTGACCGACACCTACGGTCAGGTCAAGCGCCTTGAGCGGGGCGAGCCGGCGGCGGGCGAGACGATGGAGGGCGCGGCGCAGGCGCAGTATGGGATATGGGAGCTGATCCGGGCCATGCGGAGTGCGATGCGACGCGATCTCGGGGTGGCTTCCGAGGGGCAGGCGGCGTGAAGTTCCTCGACGCGCCCGGACCTGAATTCTGCCCGGAGGCGGGGGAGGGCCAACCCGATTCGGCGGCGCTGGCCGGCTATCTGCGGGCCGGGCATGTGCTCTTCGCTTCCATGGGCGGTGTCGAGGACGTATTCGGATCCGGGGAGTACGTCCTTGGGGGTGGCGCCCTTCTCACCGACGGGGAGTGGGCATGGCGCGGGGTGCTGTGGTTCTACGTGGAGCGGTATGGCTTTCCGCTCCCCGAGACGTTCGTGGCGCGGGTCCGGGCAGCCGGCTATCGGATGCCGGTCGTGGAGGAGGAGCGGCTCAGGGGGTTGGTGGGGTGAGGTGGCGGCAGAACGGGGTGTCGCGGGGCGTCAGGCGTTCGCGGGGGCCCGCTGCGCGGAGGACGACGTCGAGGGCTTGGTCCGGGGACGCGGCGTAGCAGTTCGTGAACCAGGGGAGGTTGGCCTCGACCACCGCCCAGCCCTCCTCCAGCAGGCCGACGTCCAGCACGACCGCGCTCGGTAGCGTGTGGGCGTGCGTGCTCAGGACCGTATGGGCGAAGTCCAGGACGGCGGCCTCGTCCGGGTGCCCGGACAGGGGCGCCGGGTCCAGGCGGCCGAAGGTCGCGTACTGGCTGCCCGTGCGGCATGCGCCGTCGAGGACGTACAGGCGGAATTCTCGTGCCCACGTCACGACGTCGGACACCTGGACCGCAGTCGTCGGCGGCTGGTCTGCGCAGGCGTGCATGAGGTGGGTGCCGTTCGCGTAGACGGCTGCGGGGAAGCTCTTGTCGCTCGGCGGTTTGACGAAAACCCGTCCCGGTAGCCGGCCGGCTTCGGCCAGGGTGGATGCGGTGATGCGCCGCCGGACGTAGGTGTGCGGCAGCGTCGTCAGCCAGTCGTCCGCCGGTTCCAGCAGGGCGATGCCCAGGGCGTCGCGTATGCGTGCCGCGAGCTTCGGGCCGCCGAAGTAGTGGGCGCCCGGGCGGGCGCCGTCGGGGCCGGGCGCGGTGAGGACCTCCACCCGCATGCCGCGCCGGCGGGCTTCGGTCGCCAGGAGGTGGGCCGTCGTGGAGGGCTGCGGGGTGAGGGCGAGGTAATCCGTCGTCGTCATGGGGGTCAAGGATTCCATCGGGCCCGTCCGGATTGTCCGGGCGCTTTGCATGTGTATTGCAACGTTGATAGACATGAACGCCTGTGCCCGCCGCGAGTCGTGCGCGGTCCGGGATTCTTTGATGGATACGTACGGGGGACATTCGTGGCGACTCCGCCGCAACAGCAGCCTTTTCCGCAGTACCAGCACCCGCAGCAGCCGGTCGGTTACGCGCCGCCGCAGCCGGGGCACCCGCAGCCGGGATTTGCGCCGGCTGCGCATGCTTCCCACACCTACTGCCGTATTTGCGGTGGCTTCCCCGCCGTCGATGCGACCGTGCGCGGCCATCAGGGCATTTTGGTCATGATGCGGTTCCTGCGCCTGGAGGGCCCGTTCTGCCGTACTTGCGGAATGTCCGTATGGCGCGACATGACCGGCAAGACGATGGTGCAGGGCTGGTGGAGCCCGGTTTCCCTCGTGCTCTTCACGCCGTTCACGCTGCTGTGGAACCTCGTCGTGCGGGCCCGGATCACCAAGCTGCCGCCGCCCGTGCCGGGGCAGCCGCGGCAGCAGCTCGACCCGGGTGTGCCGCTGCGCCGGCGGCCGTACATGCTCGGTCTGCTGCTGCCGGTCGCCTGGGTGGCGTTCATCGTCTTCCAGGCCGTTCGCGGGTCATAGCAACACCAACCACACGCCACGGTCTCGTAACAGAGCACCCGTCAGCGGGGTCAGGGCTTTGTGATCACCTTGGTGATGTTGGTAGACATGTTCGAGTCATCGAGTGGCGTGAGAGAGAACTCGGGGGTCTGTGCTCATGAAGTTCGATATGGGTAGTACGACGCTGTCCGGCCTGGTTTCGAAGACGCGGGGTTCGAGTGACGATCTGGGCGGTTTGATCCGCCAGCTGATTGTCGCCGCGCAGCCGTTGGAGGGGAAGTTCAACGGTTCGGGCAAGGCGGCGTTCGATCAGTTCAAGGCGCATTCGGATGAGGTGACGGCGGCTCTGAACAGTTCGCTGAGTGCGATTCTGGGTGGTCAGTCGGGGATGGATTCGTCGTTCGGTCAGGGTGACCAGGAGTCGGCGGACAACGCGCGTCAGCAGATGGCGGCGGCGAACTTCGATGCGGCTCGGTTCTCGGGTCGTTAAGGAAACGGGGGATCACTGACATGGCTGGTGCAGGTGCGGACCGTCGTAGTTACGACGTGGGTGCGTCCACTGAGGTGCAGGGGTCGCTGCAGGGCATCATCTCGCGTCTGGAGACGGTGTTGACGGAGCGTGATGGTGCGGTGAAGGCGGCGATGGCCGACTTCCAGGCGGATGGCGTGTCGGACGCGTATCACGACAAGGAAGTGCGCTGGAACAAGGCGGCGACGGAGGTGCGGCAGATCATTCACCTCCTGCGGTCGACGATGGAGAAGAACGACGGTACGGCGCAGTCGACGCTGGCCAAGGCGAAGGCCGCCGTCGACGCCATCGGCTAGCAGCCGGCAGCCAGCAGCGCGTAGGACGAACGGGGAGGGCCCGGCATGGGCAAGTGGGACATCGACGTGGGCGGTGTGAACTCCGTCCTCTCCGCTACCGGTGAGGTGGCCGGAAAGCTGGAAGGGCAGTTCACCTCGTACTCCACCAACATGGAGCACGCCGGCACGCACGCGGGCACCATCGCCGCCGGCGGCAAGGCGCCCGAGGGCGGGGGCGGCCTGGTGGCCGTCGCCCTCGCGGAGTTCGCGCAGAAGACGAAGAGCGACCTGCAGTTCATCGCCGCGCGGACCGGCAAGTCCATGAAGGGCGCCGTCGAGGCGACCAAGGCGTACGTCCACGGTGACGAGCAGATGGCGCAGGACGCCCAGAACAACGCCATCAAGGCGCCCACGCCCGAAGAACTCAAGGGCAACCAGGGCAACCAGGGTGGCGGCAAGGGTCAGCAGGGCAAGGGCACAGGAAAGGCGTAGCGGGTCGTGCTCGTACCGGGGGAGATACCGCAGTTCACCGGAAACCTCGCCGAGTTGGAGAAGGATGCGTCCGCTCTGACGAAGAATGCGGGCGACATCCGGGACACGGGCGGTGACGTCCACACCAAGTTCCACGGACTGTCGGCGTTCTATCACGCACCGGAGGCGGAGAAGCTCTTCGCGACGACGCTTCCGGTGCGGGACCGCGCGAAGGATTTCGGCGGCAAGCTGGAGAAGGTCTCCTCCGCGCTGACCGAGTACGCGGCCGAAGTGCGGCCGCTGGCCGAGAAGCTCAAGTCGCTGAAGTCGGAGGCCGAGAAGTTCGTCGCCTCGGTGAAGGGCGACGACGACTGGGCCTACGACGAGGACAAGGTCAACCACCAAAAGCGCATCCGCGGTGACATCGACACCACGGTCGCCGCCTTCTACGAGGCCGAGCGGCGTGCCGCCAACAAGATCACGGACCTTGTCGGCGGCACGCACTTCATCGCGGACGACGGTTCGCACAAGAAGAACATGTACGGCTTCAAGGCCGAGGACCTCAAGCACGCCAAGGCCCCCTGGGGTCAGCCGGAGGACGAGCGCCACCACTGGTACGAAGTCGGGCACTGGATCAAGTCGTTCGTGTGGGACGGCCTGATCGTCGACGGCGTCTGGGGCACGATCAAGGGCCTCGGCACCCTGGTCGGCTTCGACGGCTGGGACAACATGAAGAACGCCTGGAAGGGACTGGGCATGCTCGCCGTGGGTGTGGCCGTCTATTCCAGCCCCATCGGCCGCGCCATTCCCGACTCCATGCTGCCGAAGTTCGTGCAGGACTCGAAGAAGGTCGCCCGCGAGGCCGGCAAGGCCATGCTGGCGTGGGACGAGTGGAGCAAGAACCCGGCCCGCGCCGCCGGTGCCGTCACCTTCAACATCCTGACCACCCTCACCGGCGCCGGCAACGTCGCCAAGGCCGGCACGGTCGCGAAGGTCGCGAGCGTCGCGGGCAAGATCGGCAAGGTCATCGACCCGATGACGTACGTCGCCAAGGGCCTCGGCAAGGGCATCGAGGGCCTCAAGGTCTCGATCCCGAAGGTCGGCGACATGATGTCCGGCCTCAAGGCGAACCTCGGCAACGGCGCGAAGGTCACGCCGGCCAACTTCGCCGTGCCGGAGGGCGGCATCGCCGTACCGCACGACCTCTCCGTACCGGTGTCGGTGACCGACCACTCGGTGAAGCTGCCGGACGGAACGATCCTGCACGACAACGGCACGATGGTCTCCCCGGCGGGCGCACCCCACACGGAGCCCATCCCGGTCGAGGCTTCCGCTGCCGACCGTGCCGCGCACCAGCAGATCCCCTCGTCCACGGCCACGCCGGTCCACGCGCCGTCGGTGCACGCGGAGCAGCCGGTCGGGGTGCATGCGGGTGTGCACGGTGCGGATGGTGCGCCGGGTGCGCACGGTCCGGCCGTGGACGGCGGTCCGCGCGAGGTACCGGGGCACGGCCCCGGCCACGGCACCGGCACCCCGGAGGCCGGGCCCGGCTCCGGCTCCGGCTCCGGCCACCACGATGCGCCTGCGGCGGCGCCCCACGGGCACGACGCGCCCGCGCCCCACGGGCACGATGCGCCCGCGCCCCACGACGCGCCCTCCGGGCGCGGCGGCGGCCATGACGCGCCTTCCGGGCACGAGCCCGGTCACGAGCACGGGCATGACGCGCCGGCATCCCACGACGCGCCCTCCGGGCACGAGTCGCCCTCCGGGCACGACGCCCCGCACAGCCACGAGTCGCCCTCCGGCCACGAGTCGCCCTCCGGCCACGAGTCGCCCTCCGGGCACGAGTCCCCCTCCGGGCACGAGCCCTCCGGGCACGACGGCGATCACCCCGCCGGTGACCACGGGCACCACGACGGCAACCCCCACCACGACTCCTCCGCCCCCGAGCGGCCCAGCGAGCTCAGCGGTGGGAAGCACGACCCCCTCCACACCCCGCGCGACCCCGTCCCCCAGCCCTCCACCGCGTCCGCGAGCCATCTCGACATCCGCAACGAGCTCAAGGGCGGTCCCGCCGGGCTGCGGGAGCCGCACGCGATCGACCAGGTGCTGCTGGAGAACGCCGTCCCGCGCGACGCCGCCGGCAACTTCCAGCGGTTCCCGGACCCGACCGAGCACTGGTCGGAGCTGCAGAACGACGGCGGCATGTCCGTGCCCGGCCGGAGCAACAACTGCGCGGACTGCACCCGCTCGTTCCTGGAGACCTGGTACGGCAACCCGCAGGTTTCCGCGCCGCGTACGTGGGACATGCTGCCGGACGGCACACTGGACCGCATGTCGGCCGAGCGGAACTCCACCGCGAACATCGAGCGCTGGGCCGGTTCCTCGTACCACTACGAGGGCAAGGGGCCGGCCTACGAGCAGCTGGCGCAGCGGCTGCACGCGTCCGGGCACGGGTCGGCGGCTGCCATCGCCGTGGCCTGGCCGTCGCCGGACGGCGTCGCGGCCACGGGGCACGCCTTCACCGCGGTGAACCACCACGGCAGGATCCTGTGGGTGGACACCCAGGCCAAGCTCGTCAGTGATGTTCCCATCCACACGAACGCGGCCGGGGTCTGGTCGATCGTCATGGACGCCAACCGCAAGCCGGTGCCGCCGATTCCGCAGCACGCCCCTGCGGTGCCGACCGTCACCCCGCACCACCAGCCGGTCCAGCAACCGGTGCACCAGCCCGTCCAGCAGCCGGTCCATCCGCAGACCCCGCAGCAGCCGACGGTGAACCCGTACAACAATCAGCCGGTCCAGCAGCCGGTTCACCAGCCCGTCCAGCAACCGGTGCACCAGCCGGTTCACCAGCCGGTTCACCCGCAGACCCCGCACCAGCCGACGGTGAACCCGTACAACAACCAGCCCGTCCAGCAGCCGGTGCACCCGCCGTACAACCCCTACGCCACCCCGCAGGTGAACCCGTACACCCAGCCCGTCCACCCGCAGCACAACCCGTACGCCACCCCCCAGCCCCAACCTCACCCCCAGCCCTACCCCCACCCCCACAACCCGACCGCCGCCCAGTAGGAACGTAGGAACGGCAACGACGATGTCCTCCCACACCCCCGAATACGCGCCCCGCGTGCCGTCGACCCCCGAGGAGGCCGTGGCCGTCGCGCGCGGTTACTGCCCCGCGACGTGGCCGGACGGCAGCCCCATGGGGCTGGCGGTCCATGAGTTCGACGAGGGCTACCTGGTCTACGCGACGGGCGCGCCGGAGCCGGATCCCACGCGCCCGCCGCAGAACCTCGGTGGCTCGCACGTGGTCATCGCGAAGGACGACGGCCGGGTCAGCTTTGTGCCGAGCTTCCCGTTCGAGCAGGCGATCGAGCTGTACCGCACGCACTACCGTCCCCGCGAGGGCCAGTGATCCCTTTCCCTTCGCACGCCGCCCTCCGTGCCCGCATCCGCGGCTGCCTGCTGGGGGGTGCGGTCGGTGACGCCCTGGGGAACCCGGTCGAGTTCCTCTCCCTCGACCGCATCCGTTCCTCCTTCGGCCCACGGGGCATCACCGGCCCCGTGCCCGCGGGCAACGGCGTCGTCGCGCATGTCACCGACGACACGCAGATGACGCTGTTCACCGCCGAGGGCCTGATCCGGGCCCGGGCGCGGGCACAGTCGAAGGGCAGCAGCGGCAGCAGCGGCATCGGCGGCGCGGAGACCGCGCTCGTGCGCAACGCCTATCTGCGCTGGCTGGAGACGCAGAACCACCCGGCCCCGCCCCCGCCGGCGGGCGGCGACGACCCGGTGCGCTCGGGGTGGCTTCGGCTGCAGCCGTGGCTGTACGCGCGGCGGGCGCCCGGCAACGCCTGTCTGTCGGGGCTGCGGCAGGAGTACGTGCCCGATCCGTACGGTCCGCTCGACGGTTCGCACGGGCCGGTCAACCCCGACTCCAAGGGCTGCGGGACGGTCATGCGCTCGGCGCCCTTCGGGCTGATCGGCCTGCCGGCCCCCGATTCCTTCCGGCTGGCCGCGCAGTGTGCGCACCTCACCCACGGCCATCCGACAGGCGCGTACGCCGCGGGTGCCCTCGCCGCGATCGTGCGGCACCTGCTGGACGGGGAGTCGCTGGAGGGCGCGGTGCTGCGCACCCTCGAACTGCTCGCCCGGCACCGGGGGCACGAGGAGACGAGCGCGGCGCTGCGCCGGGCCCTGGACCTGGCCGCCGAGGGGGAGCCGGCGCCGGAGAAGGCCGAGCGCCTCGGGGGCGGCTGGGTCGCCGAGGAGGCCCTGGCCATCGCCGTGTACGCGGCTCTCGCCCGTCCCGGCTCGGTGAGGGAGGCGCTGCTGCTGTCGGTCAACCACTCCGGCGACAGCGATTCGACGGGGGCCGTGTGCGGCAACCTGATCGGCGCCCTGTACGGTGACGCCGCGCTGCCGGCGGCGTGGGTCTCGCGTACCGAGGGGCGTGCCGTCATCGCCGAGGTCGCCGACGACCTGGCGTACGCGTTCCACGGCGCGGGGCCGGTCGCGGACGGCGAACCGGTCTTTCCGTACGAGCGTTATCCGCATTACTGATGCGCACATCGTCAATCATCGGTGGGCTTCAATGAGCAGTACGCGGAACTAGCGGGGAATGATGGCGAAGGATTACGACAGTCAACTGCTGGAGTCCGTCTCGGTACGGCGCCGGCGGATGCGCGACGCCCTGCTCTTCGGGGCCCAGCGGGCGCGGCGCACGGCGGACGAGAAGCTCGGCAAGGTGTTCGCCGGAATAGCCATTGCCGCGGTGCTGTGCGCCGGTTGTGTGGGCTGGTCCTTCATCAAGGTCACCCTGGCCAAGCAGAAGGAACAGCAAAAACAGCAGCAACAGCGGTACGCGCCGGCGACACCGGGGCCGTCGGCGAGCGCCGATGCCACCCCGTCCGTTTCGCCGTCGGCCGTACCCGAGCCGGCCGCCTCGCACACGAAAGCGGCGAAAAAGCCGAAAGGAACGCAGAAAGTGACGGAGCCCTCGTCATGAGGCCAGTGATAGGTTCTGCCGCGTGGTGAACGTGGGGGCCAAACAGCGTACGGAATTGAGCAGGGTGACCCTCGTCGGCGACCGCCGCCGGGTGGATCTCGTGCTGCCCGCGGACGAACCGATCGGGCGACTGCTGCCCGACGTGCTGCGGCTGCTGGACGACAGGGTCGGCAAGCGCCCGGCCGCCCGGCATCTGATCACCGCTGACGGAACGGTTCTGCCGCAGGACGGCACGCTCGCCGAGGCCCAGGTGCCCGACGGCGCGCTGCTGCGGCTCGTGCGCGTCGAGGACGCGCCGTCCGCGCCCGTCGTGCACGACGTCACCGACGAGGTCGCCGAGGACCTGGACGTACGGTCCTGGCGCTGGCGACCCGAGGCGCGGCGCTGGACCGCGAGCCTGGCCACGATCGCCCTCGCGGTGGCCGCCGGCGTGCTCGCCCGCAGCAGCCTGGGAACCGCCGCCGTGGCGGGCCCGCTGACCGTCGTGGCCGTGCTCCTCGCCGTCGTCGGCGCGGTCGCCGCCCGCATGGGCGGGCGCGGCGGGCAGGCCGCCCGCGACCTGGGCACCACCCTGGTGCTGGCCGGCGGCGCCCTCTGCGTGCTCGCCGCGTGGACCGGCGCGGACGCGCACGCCTGGAGCGGCCCGGCCCGGCTCGCCGGCACGGCCGCCGCGCTCGCCGTCACCCTGGCCCTGCTCGGCCTGTTCTCGCCGCTGGGCAAGGGCGGGCTGATCGGCGCCGGCGCGGTCGTGGCGACCGGTGGCGTGTGGGAGGCCGTCGCGCTCGTGCAGGACGACGCGGCCCGCCTGGGCTCCGTCATGGCCGTCGTCTCCGTGGTGGTCCTCGGCCTGCTGCCCCGCCTGGCGCTGATGGCGGCCGGCCTGACCGGCCTGGACGACCGCCGCTCCGGCGGCGCCTCCGTCAGCCGCCACGAGGTGGAGACCGCGCTCGCCGCCACCCACCGGGGCCTGGCCCTGGCCACGGTCGTCGTCGCCGCCTCCGCCACCGCCGGCGGACTGCTCGCCGTCACCGCGCCCACGGGCTGGACGGTCGGCGTCGGCGCCGTTCTCGCCGTCGTCCTGCTCTCCCGCTCGCGTGCCTTCCCGCTGGTCGCCGAGGTCGTGGCGCTGCTGGCCGCGGCGCTGGTGCTGCTGGTGCGCCTGGCGGTGCTGTGGACCGACCACGTGCACGGCACCCCGTACGGGCCGCTGGCCGCGCTGTGCGCGGTGGCCGTCGCACCGCTGGCCGTCCTGGCCGTGCGGCTGCCGGAACACGTCGGCGTGCGGCTGCGCCGCGCGGTGGACCTCGTCGAGACCATCGGCGTGATCGCCCTGTTCCCGCTGGCGGTCGGCGTGTTCGGCGTGTACGTGCGCCTGCTCCACCAGTTCTAGTGCGTACGGCAGACCCAGGAGAAACCCCATGTCCCAGGACGATTGGCAGGGCGACGTCCTGCGCAACCTGCGCGACCTGACCAACGACCTCGGCAAGCTCAAGGAGAACCCGGTCCCCGCGGACGCCCCGGGGAACGACGCACCGCAGGAGCCAGCAGCGCCGGCCGCCGCGCCGCAGCCGGCCCCCGCGCCGGCCCCGGCGCGGCGGCCGCTGCCCACCCCGGTGACCATGGAACTGCCCCTGCCGCCCGAGCTGGTCAAGGGCAAGCAGCTGGCCGGCGACTCGGCGGCCCGCCGCACCTCCCGCTCGCTGCGCCGGCTCGTCGGCTCCTCCGCCACCCGCGAGGTGGAGGAGGCCACCCGCACCGCGCAGGCGCTGCAGCAGCCGCTGACCACCGGCCGGCAGATCGTGGTCACCAGCATCCGCGGCGGCGCGGGCAAGACCACCGTCACCGCGCTGCTGGGACGCACGTACGCGCACTACCGCCAGGACCCGGTGCTGATGCTGGAGGCGGACGCCAACCTCGGCACCCTGCCCTCCCGGCTGGGCGTGACCAAGGTGCGCTGGACCACCAGCGACCTGGCCCGGATCCTGGACCCCTCGATGCAGCTGACCGACGTCGTCGGCTACCTCGTCCAGCTGCCCGAGCGCGGCTGGCTGCTGCCCGGCAGCCAGGGCCGCGTCGGCAACCGGCTGGAACTGGCGGAGTACCGCTCGGCGATGGTGGCGCTGCGGCGCTACTTCGGCATCACCGTCGTCGACTGCGACAGCCTGCCCAGCGAGCTCTCGCGCACCGCCCTGTCGGCCGCCCAGGCCCGCGTCCTGGTCACCCCGGCCACCACCGAGGGCATCACCAGCACCCGCGCCGTCCTGGAGTGGATGGCCTCCGTGCCGCGGCCGCGCATGCTGCCGGGCACCGTGGTCGTCCTCACCGCGACGTCCCCCCACATGACGCTCGACGTGGCCGCGGCGAGCGAGCACCTGCAGCTGGAGGGGGTCAAGGTCGTCACCCTGCCGTACGACCGGCACCTGGCCGGCGGCGGGCCCATCCGCACCGATCTCCTCGGCCAGGGCACCCGCGAGGCCGTCACCGAGCTCGCGGCCGAAGTCCTCACCCGCGCCATGAGCCGGCGCCCGTCGAGCAGCGACCGATAAGCAGGCGTTTCGATGACCACCCGAATAGTCCACCGCCCCGCCCGCACCACGCGCCCACTGCCGGCGCCGGAGGCGCGCACCATCGAGCCGCCGCCCAACCTGCCCGAGGGCAAGACCGGCGGCGCCCTGCACTCCCTCATGCCCATCGCCGGCGTCATGAGCTCCGTGATCATGATGACGGTCGTGCGCAACAGCCAGTTCGCCTCGCTCGGCGCGATCGTGCTCGTCGTCACCGTCATCGGCTCGGTGGGCATGCTGCTCTCCCAGCGCGGCAAGGCCCAGCGCACCCGGCGCCAGCAGCGCGAGCGCTACCTGGAGTACCTGGAGGAGCTGCGCGAGGAGCTCGGCGCCGAGGAGCGCGAGCGCCGCGAGGTCGCCCGCGTCCTGGACCCGCCGCCGGAGGCGCTGTACGACATCGTGCGCGACCCCGCCCGGCTGTGGGAACGCCGCCGCCTGGACGGCGACTTCCTGCGCGTGCGCGTGGGCACCGGCCGCATGCCCGTGCGCGAGATCACGGTCGGCCGCCCCGGCGGCAGCGTCCTCACCCCGCCCGACCGCTTCATGCTCAACGAGGCCGGGGCCCTGAAGAACCGCTTCTCCACCGCGGCAGACCTGCCCCTGACCGTCCCCCTCGACCGCGCCGGCAACGTCAGCGTCGTCGGCGACCGCGAGGGCGTCCTGCGCGTCGCCCGCGCCCTGCTCGCCCAGACCGCCGTCACCCACGCCCCCGACGACGTCGCCCTCGCCCTCGCCTGCCCCGGCGACCGCATGGCCGACTGGAACTGGCTGAAGTGGCTGCCCCACACCCTCGACCCCGAGGAGCACGACGGCCCCGTCGCCGCCCGCCGCATCGCCCCCTCCCTGGCCGCCCTCGGCCGCCTCATGGGCCGTGACCTGCGCCAGCGCGCCTCCTACGCCGCCGAGGTGCGCCGCGGCCTGTCCGGCAAGGACGCCCTGGAGATGGCCGGACGCCTGCTGGTCGTCAGCGACGGCTACGGCGAGGACGCCGCCGAACTGCCCCGCCCCGACGAGGCCGTGCCCCTGCCCGACATGGGCGTGACCGTCCTGCACCTGGTCGCCGAGCGCATCCAGGAACCCGGCCACGTCTCGCTGCGCCTGACCGTCGACGGCGACGAGGTGCGCATCGAGGACCTGCGCCACCCCGAACCACTGACCTCCGGCGGCACCGTCGACGCGGCCACCGCCGCCGGCGCCGAGGGCCTGGCCCGCCAGCTCTCCCCGCTGCGCCTGTCCGCCGAATCCCTCGTCGACGCGCCGCTGTCCGGCCCCGTCGACTTCGCCGAGCTCCTCGGCATCGACGACCCCGCCGCCCTCGACGTCGCCGCCCTGTGGCAGCCGCGCGGCGAACGCGCCTTCCTGCGCGTGCCCATCGGCGTCAGCGACAGCCGCGAGCCCGTCCTGCTCGACCTCAAGGAGTCCTCCGAACTCGGCATGGGCCCGCACGGCCTGTGCGTCGGCGCCACCGGCTCCGGCAAGAGCGAGCTCCTGCGCACCCTCGTCCTCGCCCTGGTGGCCACCCACCCGCCGGAGGACCTCGCCATGGTCCTCGTCGACTACAAGGGCGGCGCCACCTTCGCGCCCTTCGCCGACCTGCCGCACGTCGCCGGCGTCATCACCAACCTGGAGAACCAGGCCGGCCTCGTCGAGCGCGTCCACTCCTCCCTCGCCGGCGAGGTCCAGCGCCGCCAGCAGGTCCTCAAGGACGCCGGCAACGTCGCCGACATCGGCCACTACGCCGCCCTGCGCGAGAGCAGGCCCGACCTCGACCCGCTGCCGCACCTGTTCGTCGTCATCGACGAGTTCGGCGAACTGCTCACCGCCAAGCCCGACTTCATCGACCTGTTCCTGTCCATCGGCCGCATCGGCCGCTCCATCGGCGTGCACCTGCTGCTCTCCAGCCAGCGCATCGAGGGCGGCAAGCTCAAGGGTCTGGACACCTACCTGTCGTACCGGCTCGGTCTGCGCACCTTCTCCGCCGACGAGTCCCGCACCGTCCTCGACACCACCGACGCCTTCAACCTGCCGCCCATCCCCGGCTTCGGCTACCTCAAGGTCGACGTCAGCGCCTACGAGCGGTTCAAGGCCAGCTTCGTCTCCGGCCCCTACCGCGGCCCCGCCCTGCGCGAGAGCGACGACACCGGCCCGGCCGTCCTGCCCTACCCCGACTACAACGAGCTCGCCGAGCCCGAGGCCGCCCCCGGCGAGGGCGAGCCGGCCATGCGCCACCGCAACCCCGGCCCCACCACGATGTCCGTCATCGTCGACCAGCTGCGCGAGGCCGCCGCCCCCACCCGGGCCATCTGGCTGCCCCCGCTGCCCCGGGCCGTCTCCCTCGACGTCTCGGCCGGACCCGTGCACTCCGGCGCCCGCGGCATGCAACTGGCCGTACGCCCCGGCTTCATGAAGGTGCCGCTCGGCATCCTCGACGACCCCGCCCGCCAGTGGCAGGGCCAGTGGGTCCTCGACCTCTCCCTCGCCGGCGGCCACGCCGCCGTCATCGGCGGCCCCCAGGCCGGCAAGACCACGCTGCTGCGCACCCTCGCCCTGTCGCTGGCCATGACCCACACCCCGCGCGAGGTCGGCATCTACGGCCTGGACCTCGTCGGCGGCGGCCTGGCCGCCCTCTCCGGCCTGCCCCACGTCGGCGGCATCGCCGGCCGCGCCGACCGCGAGCGCGCCGCCCGTACGGTCGAGGAGGTGCGCGGCATGCTCGCCGCGCGCGAGGAGCTCTTCCGCGAGCACGGCATCGACTCCGTCGAGCGGCTGCGCGAACTGCGCGCCGAGGGCAAGGTGCCCGAGCTCGCCTCCACCGAGATCGTCCTGGTCATCGACGGCTTCGGCGCCCTGCGCGACGACTTCGCCGAGATCGAGGACGCCGTCACCGACCTGCTCAAGCGCGGCGGCGGCTACGGCATCCACGTCGTGGCCTCCATGCTGCGCTGGAACGACGTGCGCATCGCCACCCAGGCCACCTTCGGCACCCGCGTCGAGCTGCGCCTGAACGACCCCGGCGACTCCAGCATCGACCGCAAGCTCGCCGAGACCCTCGCCCCCGACGAGCCCGGCCGGGTGCTCACCGACGGCAAGCTCTTCGCCCAGACGGCGCTGCCGCGCATCGACTCCCTCGCCTCGACCTCCGAACTCGGCCCGGCCGTCGAGCAGGCGGCCATGGTCATCCGGGCCGCCTGGTCCGGCGACGGCGCCCAGCGCGTGCGCGTCCTGCCCGCCCGCATCCCCGCGGCCTCGCTGCCCTCCCCGACCGCCGAGCCCAACCGGGTGCCCCTCGGCCTGGACCAGACCGCGCTCGCGCCCGTCCTGCTGGACCTCTTCCGGCGCGACCAGCACCTGCTGATCCTCGGCGACAGCGAGTGCGGCAAGACCAACCTGCTGAGGCTCGTCGCCGAGGGCCTGATGGAGCGCTACGGCGACGACGAGCTCGTCTTCGCCGTCATGGACCCTCGGCGCGGCCTGCGCAAGCTCGTGCCCGAGGAGTACCGCGGCGGCTACGCGCACAACTCCCGGCTGTGCGGGGCGCTGGCCACCGGCATCGCCACCGAGCTCGAGAAGCGCATGCCGGACGACCTCGCCGCCCAGGACGCCATGGCGTCCGGCACCTGGTACTCCGGGCCGCGCATCGTCATCCTCATCGACGACTACGACATCCTCACCACCGCCGGCCAGCAGCCGCTGGCGCCGTTCCTGCCGTTCATCCCCTCCGCCCAGGACATCGGCCTGCACTTCGTCGTCACCCGCCGCGTGGCGGGCGCCTCGCGGGCGCTGTACGAGCCGTTCCTGATGACGCTGCGCGAATCCGGCACCACCGCCGTCGTCATGACCGGCGACCGGCAGGAGGGCCAGCTCTTCCCGGGCGTCTACGCGAGCACCCAGCCGCCGGGCCGCGGCACGCTGGTGCGCCGCGGCGAGCCGACCCGGCTGATCCAGACGGCCCTGGCCGACGAGACCGACGAAGGGGAGCGGGCATGACCAAGGACGTCATCGCGCTGACCGAGCGCATGCCGGACGCCTGGAGCGTCCTGGCCGGCCTGCTCTCGGGCGGTCCCGACCTGCGCGTGCAGACCACCGCCGACGGCGCCGTGGTGCAGCTGTGCGACGAGCAGGGACGACCGCTGGTCTCCATCGAGGCACCGCTGCTGCTGCAGGTGCCCGGGGAGGCCGCCCGGCTGCTCGGCGAGCCGGCGCCCGCCGGCGACGGGCCGCTGTGGTGGGTCGAGGCCCGCGCCTCCACGGCCGTGCCGGCCGCCGAGCGGCTCGCCGGCGTCTTCGCCGCCCGCCTGGCCAGGCTGCTCGGCGGCCGCGTGTGGCCGCCCGGCGCCCCCGGCACCGACGACCCGGGCACCCCGGTCGACGTCTCCGGCGTCACCGCCGTGCCCGCGCCGGCCGCCGCGCAGCCCGCCGTGGACGTGCTCACCGAGCAGGTCGCCGTCGTCCTGCAGGACCGGCCCGTGATCGCCACCACCAGCTGGCTGTCCGAGGCATGGCGCGCCGCCCTGGAGAGCGACCGCGGCCTGCAGATCGTCACCCCCGGCCACAGCCGTCTCTCCCTGGCCACCCGCACCCTGCTCACCGCCCAGCCGTCGCGCTGGGTCGTGCAGGACGAGCGCGACGGCTACTACGACGGGCTGTCCGGCGCCGTGCTGCGCTGGCAGGACGGGGCCTTCGCCCCGGCGCGCGACGCCGCCGGCGACACGCCGGTGGCCGCCGCCTTCGGCGAGACCGCGCCCACCGGTGAACGCCAGCTGCTGATCACACTGCGCACCCGCCACCAGCCGGACGACCACCTCGTCCTCGGCGGCGCCGCGGAGGCCGTCTGGCAGCACCTCGCCGGCTGCCTGCCGGCCGGCTGGGGCACCGCCGAGCCCGCGAACCTGCCCTGGTCGCGCCGGCAGCTCACCGACCTGGCCCACGAACGCGCTCCCAGGCCCACCTGGACCGTCCTGGTCGGCGGCCGGGCCCAGGGCACCCTGCGCGTCGTACGCACGGCCGACGGGGTCGAGGAGGACCTCACCGTGGCCGTCGGCTTCGGCGCCGGCGAGGAGCTGCCGCTCGCGGCCCTGCAGGAGCTGGCGCAGGAGCTGACCGCCCGGCACGGGCTGCGCACGATGCTCTGCCAGGTGCGCCACGGCCGGGCCGACCTCACCACGCCGCCGCGCCTGGAGCGGCCGCCGGTGCCGTACGCCTTCGTCCTCGGGGCGCAGGAGGTGCAGGGCGTCGGCCGCGCCCACGCCGCCCGTACGCCGCTGCCCACCGCGCCCGTCCGGCTGGGGCCCGCCGGGCGGCCCGGCTACTACTACGTCCTGGGTGACGGAGAGACGGCACAGGGATGGGAGGCACTGGAGATGCTGATGCGACACCTGCGCTCGTCCGAGCCGCAGTCCTGAGGCTGCCGGGACGGCTGTGGCGCCGGGGTGCGGGGACGAACCCTTACTCGTACCCCGATGAATCGTCACGGCATCCCAATACGGGGCGAGTTGGTGGCACGATGGTCGTGGTCCGGGCCGGGTGTTCCCTATCGAAGGTGTGATCAGTTGTGGCCATCTCACTGTCCGTGGTGCTGCTCCTGGCGATCATCCTGGTGGTGATGATCCGAAGCAACAACATCAAGGCGGGGCCCGCGATCGTCGCGATCCTCTTCGGCTTCTTCCTCGCGTCGACCGGCATGGCGCCTTCGATCAACCGTTTCCTCAGCTCGCTCGCCCAGACGATCAACGGCATCAAGTTCTGAGGCGCGCCCTCGGACGGGGTGTGCCGGATGCACGAACGCCTCCGACCGGTGGTCGGAGGCGTCCCGTGGAGCGGGCGACGGGAATCGAACCCGCGTAGCCAGTTTGGAAGACTGGGGCTCTACCATTGAGCTACGCCCGCGTGCGCTGCGTGTGCGCCCAAAGGGGGCGCGCGGCACGGTGTGCATCGTAGCGGGTCGGGGCGGTCCCCCGCACGCCACCCCCGTGCACCGGTTGCCCTGCGGAAAAGCGGCGTCCGGACACCCCCTGGGCATGTACCCTACGTCTCGCACTTACGGGGTGTGGCGCAGCTTGGTAGCGCGTCCGCTTTGGGAGCGGAAGGTCGTCGGTTCGAATCCGGCCACCCCGACCAGCAAGATCACATTGGGGCCCCCTGGGGCTTGCGGTTACTATGCAAGCTACGTGTCCGTGTGTCTGTCGACCGGGCGCGATCCGCTGGACATCAGCAGAATCCCAGAAGTCAGCCCCAAGGAGACCGAACCGTGAAGAGCGCCGTGGAGACCCTGAACCCGACTCGGGTTCGGCTCACTGTCGAGGTGCCCTTCGAGGAGCTCAAGCCCAGCCTCGACGCGGCGTACAAGAAGATCAACCAGCAGGTCACGGTGGCGGGCTTCCGCAAGGGCAAGATCCCGGCCCGCGTGATCGACCAGCGCTTCGGGCGCGGTGCGGTGCTGGAGGAGGCCGTCAACGACGCCCTCCCGAAGTTCTACACCGAGGCCGTCAACGAGGGCGAGCTGAACCCGCTGGGTCAGCCCGACGTCGACATCACCGAGCTGAAGGACGGCGAGCTGCTGACCTTCACCGCCGAGGTGGACGTCCGCCCCGCGCTGGAGATCCCGGACTACTCCGGCATCGAGGTCACCGTCGACGCGACCGAGGTCACCGACGAGGACGTCGAGAAGTCCGTCGAGCAGCTGCGTGAGCGCTTCGCCACCACCTCCCCGGTCGAGCGCGCCGCCGCCGAGGGCGACATCGTCACCGTCGACCTGGAGGCCAAGGTCGACGGCGAGGTCCTCGAGGACGGCGTCGCCCAGGACGTCGACTACACCATCGGCTCCGGCCAGCTCCTCGACGGCATCGACGACGCCGTCAAGGGCCTGGAGGCCGGCGGCTCCGCCACCTTCACCTCGCAGCTCAAGGGTGGCAGCGCCGAGGGCAAGGACGCCGAGATCAAGGTCGACGTCAAGGCCGTCAAGGCCCGCGAACTGCCCGAGCTGGACGACGAGTTCGCCCAGATGGCGAGCGAGTTCGACACGCTGGACGAGCTCAAGGCCGACAGCCGCAAGCGCCTCGAGCGCATGAAGAAGTTCGACCAGGCCACCCAGGCCCAGGAGAAGGTCCTCGAGGAGCTCCTGAAGCTGGTCGAGGTCCCGATGCCCGAGAAGCTGCTCGAGGACGAGATCCGCACCCGCAAGCACAACCTCGAGCACCACCAGCTCGGCCAGATCGGCATGACCCTCGAGAAGTACCTCGAGATGCAGGGCAAGACGGCCGAGGAGTTCGACGCCGAGCTCAAGGAGCAGGCCGAGAAGGGCATCAAGACCCAGTTCGTCCTCGACGAGATCGTCAACAAGGAGAAGGTCTCCGTCGGCCAGGACGAGCTGACCGAGCACCTGATGCGCCGCGCCCAGTCCTCCGGCATGGCCCCCGACCAGTTCGCGCAGGCCGTCGTCGAGCAGGGCCAGGTCCCGATGCTCGTCGGTGAGGTCGCCCGCGGCAAGGCCCTCGCGACCGTCGTCGAGGCCGCCACGGTCAAGGACACCAACGGCGAGGTCGTCGACCTCGACGAGGCGGACGAGGACGAGGCCGCCGAGGCCGCCGCGGAGACCACGGAGGCCTGAGCCCCCGGGGTCGCCCCTCGATCGCTCCTGTGAGTGAGCGCACGGGCCCGGACGCGTTGCGCGTCCGGGCCCGTCGTGCGTGCCCGGGGCCTGACGCAGGTTCCCGCGGCCGTGGCTCATGCGCTCAGAGCGAACAGTTCCTGATGCGGGATGGCGCCCGCCGACCAGCGCGTTAGGGTCCGTAGATACGAGGGCAGGGGAGAAAAGGCAGCGCGCCGGCGCCCACCGGCACCGCGGCCCCCCGGTTCCCGAGAGAAGACGCGGAGACGGCCCGTTGCCGTCAGAGACGAGCAGGTGGACACGTGACGAATCTGATGCCTTCTGCCGCCGGTGACATCGCCATCGGTGGTGGCCTCGGCGACCAGGTCTACAACCGGCTGCTCGGGGAGCGGATCATCTTCCTCGGCCAGCAGGTCGACGACGACATCGCCAACAAGATCACCGCGCAGATGCTCCTCCTGGCCGCCGACCCGACCAAGGACATCTACCTCTACATCAACAGCCCCGGTGGTTCGGTGACGGCCGGCATGGCGGTCTACGACACCATGCAGTACATCCCGAACGACGTCGTCACCATCGGCATGGGCCTGGCCGCCTCCATGGGCCAGTTCCTGCTCACCGGTGGCACCCCCGGCAAGCGCTTCGCGCTGCCGAACACCGACATCCTCATGCACCAGGGCTCCGCGGGCCTGGGCGGCACCGCCTCCGACATCAAGATCCAGGCCGAGCAGCTGCTGCGCACCAAGAAGCGCATGGCCGAGATCACGGCCGCGCACACCGGCCAGAGCGTCGAGACGATCATCCGCGACGGTGACCGCGACCGCTGGTTCACGGCCGAGGAGGCCAAGGAGTACGGGATCATCGACGAGATCATCACCCACGCCTCCGGCGTTCCGGGCGGCGGCGGCACCGGGGCCTGATCCCCGGCCGTACGCCAGCAAGCCGCAATCCAGCCCACCGACCGCCATCAGGATGGTGAACACCCGCATGAACATCTCGTCCCCCAGCGGCCTCTACACGGGCCCGCAGGTCGAATCCCGCTACGTGGTCCCGCGCTTCGTCGAGCGCACCTCGCAGGGCGTGCGCGAGTACGACCCGTACGCGAAGCTCTTCGAGGAGCGCGTGATCTTCCTGGGCGTCCAGATCGACGACGCCTCCGCCAACGACGTCATGGCGCAGCTGCTGTGCCTGGAGTCGATGGACCCCGACCGTGACATCTCGATCTACATCAACTCGCCGGGCGGCTCGTTCACCGCGCTGACCGCGATCTACGACACGATGCAGTTCGTGAAGCCGGACATCCAGACGGTCTGCATGGGCCAGGCCGCCTCCGCCGCCGCGGTCCTGCTGGCCGCGGGCACCCCGGGCAAGCGCATGGCGCTGCCGAACGCCCGGGTGCTGATCCACCAGCCCTCCACCCAGACGGGCCGCGAGCAGCTGTCGGACCTGGAGATCGCCGCGCAGGAGATCCTGCGGATGCGCACGCAGCTGGAGGAGATGCTGGCCAAGCACTCCACCCAGCCGATCGAGAGGATCCGCGACGACATCGAGCGGGACAAGATCCTCACCGCTGAGGACGCGCTCGCTTACGGTCTGGTCGACCAGATCGTCTCGACGCGCAAGTCGTCCGTGGCCGTCTGACCGTCCTCCATCGGTCAGCCGTCCCGGTTGCCTCCGCGCCGTCCGCGACGGACCTCCCTTGGCCGAACAGGGCCAAGGGGGGCCCGCACGGGGGGCCCGGCAAGGTACCGTCGATAGGCAAGCACTCGGGTTCGCAGAACAAGGCGGATCCCAGGCGAAGGGGAAGCACCTCGTGGCACGCATCGGTGACGGCGGCGATCTGCTCAAGTGCTCGTTCTGCGGCAAGAGCCAGAAGCAGGTGAAGAAGCTCATCGCGGGTCCGGGTGTGTACATCTGCGACGAGTGCATCGACCTCTGCAACGAGATCATCGAGGAGGAGCTCGCGGAGACCTCCGAGGTCCGCTGGGAGGAGCTGCCCAAGCCCCGCGAGATCTACGAGTTCCTCGAGGGCTACGTCGTCGGCCAGGAGGCCGCCAAGAAGGCGCTGTCGGTCGCGGTCTACAACCACTACAAGCGGGTGCAGGCCGGGGAGAACGGCAGCCACCGCGACGACGGCATCGAGCTGGCGAAGTCCAACATCCTGCTGCTGGGCCCCACCGGCTCGGGCAAGACGCTGCTCGCCCAGACCCTCGCCCGCATGCTCAACGTGCCCTTCGCCATCGCCGACGCCACGGCCCTGACGGAGGCCGGCTACGTCGGCGAGGACGTCGAGAACATCCTGCTGAAGCTGATCCAGGCCGCCGACTACGACGTCAAGAAGGCCGAGACCGGCATCATCTACATCGACGAGATCGACAAGGTCGCCCGTAAGAGCGAAAATCCGTCGATCACCCGGGACGTCTCCGGCGAGGGCGTCCAGCAGGCGCTGCTGAAGATCCTGGAGGGCACCACCGCCTCGGTGCCCCCGCAGGGCGGCCGCAAGCACCCGCACCAGGAGTTCATCCAGATCGACACGACGAACGTCCTGTTCATCGTGGGCGGCGCCTTCTCCGGCCTGGAGAAGATCATCGAGTCCCGGGCCGGGGCCAAGGGCATCGGCTTCGGCGCCACGATCCGCTCCAAGCGCGAGATCGAGGCCAGCGACCAGTTCCAGGAGGTCATGCCGGAGGACCTGGTGAAATTCGGCATGATCCCCGAGTTCATCGGCCGGCTGCCCGTCATCACCTCCGTGCACAACCTCGACCGCGAGGCCCTGCTGCAGATCCTCGTCGAGCCGCGCAACGCCCTGGTCAAGCAGTACCAGCGGCTGTTCGAACTCGACGGCGTGGAGCTGGACTTCGACCGCCCGGCCCTCGAAGCCATCGCCGACCAGGCCATCCTGCGCGGCACCGGCGCCCGTGGCCTGCGCGCCATCATGGAAGAGGTCCTGATGTCGGTGATGTACGAGGTGCCCTCCCGCAAGGACGTCGCCCGCGTCGTCATCACCGCCGACGTCGTGCAGTCCAACGTCAACCCGACCCTCGTGCCGCGCACCCGCGCCGAGCAGGGCGAGCGCCACGAGAAGAGCGCCTGACGACGACCCGCGCACGAAACGGGGGCTTCCGCCGCATGGCGGGAGCCCCCGTTTTCCTGCCGCAGGAGTCCCTACTGGTCCTCCTGCTCCTTGCGCGTCTCCGTGCGCACGGTGGCGGTGGCCGCCGCCAGCTCCTGCGCGCTCATGGCATTGCCGGTCGCGGAGACCTCCGCACCGGCCGCCAGCCCACCCGTGGTCCGGGAGACCGTGTGCTGCACGACGCCGATGGTGTCGGAGTCGCCCCAGACGCACACCGAGCTCTCGGTCGAGGACGAAATCGTGCCGTACGCGTAACTGCTCTTGTCCGCCTTGCACTTCATCACCGCCCCGTTGAAGCCGCCGGGCGCGATGTCCGTCCACGGCGTGACGTTCTGCACGTTGGTCTTGGCGGCGCCCAGCAGCTTCTTCTGGGACTCCTCCATCCGGGCGATGAGCATCTCCACCGTCTTGCGGGGATTCGCAATCTTCCCGTAGGCGCCGCTGACCGACAGCCGCTGCTTGTCGAGGTTGGTGTACGACTGGGAGACGGCGGTGCCGTTCTCGATGCCGAGCGCCTTGGCGTCCTCGTTGTCGGCGATGGACTCCGGGTGCTTGTCCGGGGCCGAGGTCGTCGCCTTGGTGTACTTGCCGCTCAGCAGCGCGTCGGGCATCACCAGCATGTACGTCTTCTTCTCACCGCCGCTGCCGCCGATGGCGCCGGTGGAGTACAGGTACCCGCCCACGGCGGCGCCCACCAGCACGAGGGCGCCGACGGTCACTCCGATCGCCTTGCCCTTGCCGCGCCGTGGCGGCTCCTGCTGGTAGGGCGGGGCGGGCTCCCCGTACGGCGTGGGGGAGTGCGGCTGGGCGTACGGCTGTGGGGGAGCACCGTACGGGCCCGGCTGGTGATAGCTCATCGTGTCCTTTTCGACGCAGGATCATTCCGTGGGGGGTCTGCGTCATCCTTGCGACGGCTGGTACCGGCTTGAGGTCGAGCCCGCAACGGTTTCGGAACGACGGCTACTGCTTCGTAACTTCGACGCGCGTCTCCTTGCGCAGTTTCGCGGTGCGCTCGGCGGCGTCCTGGAGGGTCACCTCCGACCCGCCGGGCACCAGCGCCGAGGCGTCGGCGACGAAGACGGTGCCGACGGTGCTGTGGTCGGCCCAGATGCACAGCGGCATCCGGAACGTCCGCGAGCCCAGCTCCCCGCCCGAATAGACGGTCTTCTGGCACTTCATCACCGCGCCCGGTTCGAGGCCGGCCGGCGTCATCTTCTGCGGGTCGCCGTCGAGCGTGGTCTTCGTGCCGTCGGACTTCTCCTTCGACGACGCCATCGACACGCTCAGGAACATGCTGTCCACGGTGGCCTCGGGGTCCTTGACCTGGCCGTAGAGGCCGGTGAACTTCATCCCCTTGCGGTCGGCCGCCGTGCCCTCGGTCACATAGCCGGCGGTGACGTTCTGCGCGTCCTTGACGCCCAGCAGCAGAAGGCTCTTCTGGTCGACGGAGGCGAAGCCGCCGCCGCTGCCGCTGGGGTCCTTCTTGTACGCGCCGTCGAGCACGGTGTCGGGGGTCACGAGCTTGTAGCGCTTGCCGTCGTCGCCCGGGGCGAGCGAGGAGGCGGAGGAGGACGGGGAGGGGGAGGCCGAAGGTCCGGCGCTCCCGGCGGCCTTGGCGTCGTGCTTGCCGCCGTCCTCCTTGCCACCCATCAGGGCGTACGCGCCGCCGGCGATCGCACCGACCAGGACCACCGCGCCGATGGCGATGCCGATGGCCTTGCCCTTGCCGGAGCGCTGCTCGGGCACCGGCGGCGGGAAGGGCGAGGGGTACGCCGGCGGGTAACCACCGGCGTTCTGGTACGGGTTGGGCTGCTGGGCGTACGGCGCCTGCGCGGGCTGCGGTGCCTGCGGGGGCTGCTGGGGTATCGGGGGCTGCTGGGCGTAGGGGTTGGGCTGCTGGGGCGGCTGCTGCGGCGGCACGCCGTACGGGCCCGGCTGCGGGGGCTGGCTCATGGCGGTGCGGTGTCCTCTCCGGCTACTGCTTCGGTATCTCGACCCGCACGTCGCGGCGGGTCTTCGCGGTCAGTTCGGCGGCCTGCTCCAGCGGGACCTGCCTGCCGGCCAGCACCGCGGCCTGGTCGAGGGAGAGGACCATCGCCGTGGTGCTGTGGTCGGCCCACACGCACATCTGCATCGTGATCGGCTTGCCGCCCGGCGCGGTCGTGCCCACCAGGCGGGTCTGCTGGCACTTCATGACGGCGCCGTCGTCGAGCCCGGCGGGGGAGACCCTCTCGGACGAGCCGAGGAGCTCCATGTTGTCGTTGGTGCCCTTTTTGATCGCCGTCCGCAGGGACAGGAACATGCCGTCCACCACGCCTTCGGGGCGCTTGATGGTTCCCCACGCGCCCATGAAACGAATGCGCTTCTGCGTCATGACGGGGGCGTCGGTCTGGTAGGCGCCCGAGATCGACTCGGGGTCGGCGACGCCGATCTGCCGCAGCTCCGTCTTCTCCGCCGCGCCGAACGCGGGCACGTGCGCGTCCGGGTCCTTCTTGTACTCGCCGGCGAGGATCGCATCCGGCGCGGTGAGCTTGTAGCGCTTGCCGTCGGCCGCCGTGGTGGCGCCACCGCCGTCCTTGCCGCCGGCCAGGAGCACGAAGCCGCCCGCGACGATCGCGCCGACCAGGATCACCGCGCCGAGCGCGATGCCGATGGCCTTGCCGGTGTTGCTCTGCTTCGGCGGCACCGGCGGCGGGTACGGCCCGGGCATCCCCGGCTGCCCGTACGCGGCACCGTACGGCCCGGGCTGCTGCGGCACCCCGTACGGACCCGGCTGCCCCGGCGCGCCGTACGGGCCCGGTGCGGGGGCGCCGTACGGGCCGGGCTGCGGGGGTGCGCCGTAGGGCGCCGGGGGCTGCTGCGGGTAGCCGTGGCCCGGCTGGGCTCCGCCCTGGCCGTAGGGGCCCGGCTGGGGTGGCTGCTGCGGCGCGCCGTACGGGCCGGGCTGGTGCTGGCTCATCGTCTCTCTCTTGTCGCCGTGAGGTGGGGCAGGGGGTGGCCGAACGTGTGCGCGTCATCCTCCCGGATGGCCTGTCCATGGCGAACGGCGGGGCGGAGACGGGGTGGAAAGCAGTTCGTGACCTGTCACCGGTGACCCGTAGAATTCCGTCCGTGACCGATAACACTCAGCAGAGCCCCGGACGAGGGCCCAAGGACAGCACCCCCGAACTGCCGACCCAGTACGCGCCGGCCGAGGTAGAGGGGCCGCTGTACGAGCGCTGGGTAGAGCGGGGTTACTTCGAGGCGGACGAGAAGAGCGAGAAGCCTCCGTACACCATCGTCATCCCCCCGCCGAACGTCACCGGCTCGCTCCACCTCGGACACGCGTTCGAGCACACCCTGATCGACGCGCTCACCCGCCGCAAGCGGATGCAGGGCTTCGAGACGCTGTGGCAGCCCGGCATGGACCACGCCGGCATCGCCACGCAGAACGTCGTCGAGCGGGAGCTGGCCAAGGAGGGCAAGTCCCGGCACGACCTGGGCCGCGAGGCCTTCGTCGAGCGCGTCTGGAAGTGGAAGGCCGAGTCCGGCGGCCAGATCTCGGGCCAGATGAAGCGCCTCGGCGACGGCGTCGCCTGGTCGCGCGAGCGCTTCACCATGGACGAGGGCCTCTCCAAGGCCGTCCAGACGATCTTCAAGAAGCTCTACGACGACGAGCTGATCTACCGCGCCGAGCGCATCATCAACTGGTGCCCGCGCTGCCTGACCGCCATCTCGGACATCGAGGTGGAGTACCAGGACGACGACGGCGAGCTCGTCTCCATCAAGTACGGCGAGGGCGACGCCTCCATCGTGGTGGCCACCACCCGCGCCGAGACGATGCTCGGCGACACCGCCGTGGCCGTCCACCCCGAGGACGAGCGCTACAAGCACCTCATCGGCACCGAGATCGAGCTGCCGCTGACCGGCCGCCGCATCCCCGTCGTCGCCGACGCGCACGTCGACCCCGGCTTCGGCACCGGCGCCGTCAAGGTCACCCCGGCCCACGACCCGAACGACTTCGAGATCGGCCGCCGCCACGGCCTGCCGTCGCTGACCGTCCTCGACGAGCACGGCATCATCACCGTCCACGGTCCCTTCCAGGGCCTGGACCGCTTCGAGGCCCGCTCCGCCATCGTCGGCGCCCTGCGCGCCGAGGGCCGCATCGTCGCCGAGAAGCGCCCCTACGTGCACTCCGTCGGCCACTGCTCGCGCTGCAAGACGACGCTGGAGCCGCGCCAGTCCATGCAGTGGTGGGTCAAGGTGGGCCCGCTGGCCGAGGCCGCCAGCGGTGCCGTCCGCGACGGCAAGGTCAAGATCCACCCGCAGGAGATGGAGAAGCGGTACTTCGACTGGGTCGACAACCTCCACGACTGGTGCATCTCGCGCCAGCTGTGGTGGGGCCACCGCATCCCCGTCTGGTACGGCCCGAACGGCGAGACCGTCTGCGTCGGCCCCGACGAGCAGCCGCCCACCGGCGAGGGCTGGCACCAGGAGACCGACGTCCTGGACACCTGGTTCTCCTCGGGCCTGTGGCCCTTCTCCACCCTCGGCTGGCCCGAGCGGACCGAGAGCCTGGAGAAGTTCTACCCGAACTCCGTCCTGGTCACCGGCTACGACATCCTCTTCTTCTGGGTCGTCCGGATGATGATGTTCGGCCTGTACGCGATGGACGGCACCCCGCCGTTCCACACCATCGCCCTGCACGGCATGGTCCGCGACCAGTTCGGCAAGAAGATGTCGAAGTCCTTCGGCAACGCGGTCAACCCGCTGGACTGGATGGACACCTACGGCTCCGACGCCGTCCGCTTCACCCTGGCCCGCGGCGCCAACCCCGGCGTGGACGTGCCCATCGGCGAGGACTGGGTCCAGGGCTCGCGCAACTTCGCCAACAAGGTGTGGAACGCGACCCGCTTCGCCCTGATGAACGGCGCGACGGTCGAGGGCGAGCTGCCGCCCGCCGAGAAGATGTCGGCGACGGACCGCTGGATCCTCTCCCGCCTGAACACGGTGGTCGCCGAGGTCGACGCGTACTACGACGACTACCAGTTCGCCAAGCTCACCGACACCCTCTTCCACTTCGCGTGGGACGAGGTCTTCGACTGGTACGTCGAGCTGTCCAAGACCACGTTCATGGGCGGCGGCGAGCAGGCCGAGGTCTCCGCCCGCGTCCTGGGCGAGGTCCTCGACGTCACCCTCAAGCTGCTGCACCCCGTCGTGCCCTTCGTCACCGAGGCCCTGTGGACCGCGCTGACGGGCAAGGAGTCCGTCGTCGTCGCCGACTGGCC
Organism: Streptomyces sp. PKA51; assembly: GCF_057552455.1. Lineage (NCBI taxonomy): Bacteria > Bacillati > Actinomycetota > Actinomycetes > Kitasatosporales > Streptomycetaceae > Streptomyces > Streptomyces sp. PKA51. The sequence continues at coordinate 368,167 of NZ_BAAJPZ010000005.1, read as the reverse complement.
GGTCGACAGCGGCTTCCGCGACGCCGAGGCCGAGCGGGAGATCGAGAACCTCCAGCAGGTCATCACCGAGGTCCGCCGCTTCCGCTCCGACCAGGGCCTGCAGCCCGGCCAGAAGGTCCCGGCCCGCCTGGAGCTGTCCGGCACCGCGCTGGCCGCCCACGAGGCGGCCATCCGCCAGCTGCTGCGCCTGCAGCCGGCCGAGGAGGGCTTCCAGGCCACGGCCAGCCTGCCGGTGGCCGGCGCCACCGTCGAGCTCGACCTGTCGGGCGCGATCGACTTCGAGGCCGAGCGCAAGCGCCTGACGAAGGACCTCGGCGCGGCGGAGAAGGAGAAGGCCCAGGCCAACGCCAAGCTCGGCAACGAGGCGTTCCTGGCCAAGGCGCCCGACAACGTGGTGGAGAAGATCCGCACGCGGCTCGCCGCGGCCGAGGCCGACATCGAGCGCATCACCGGCCAGCTCCGGGCCCTGCCGGGCGCCTGAGCACAGGCCGATACAAAGGGCCCCCGTCGCGCATGCGACGGGGGCCCTTTTGCACGGTGCCCCGAAGGGGCGCGGGGAACTGCGCGACAAGCCACGACGCGCCCGCAGACGGAGTGCCGTGAACCTCGGCTGCAGGCCGTCGGTGGCTTGTCGCGCAGTTCCCCGCGCCCCTTCGGGGCGCCCCTTACGGGGCGCCGTGGTGGCGGGCCTCCCAGGGCCTGGTGCGGCCGGGGTCCCACATCGGGCCCCACGGGCCCTCCACCGGTTCCTCCTCCACCCGCCCCCGGGGCCGGTGCTGATTGCGCTCGCGCCGGTCGCGGACCGGGGCGAAGAGCACGTACGCCGTGGAGACCACCACGAAGCCCAGCCTGATCAGACCGCGCGCCGACTCGTCCGGGACGAGGAAGACGCTGCCGTACAGCACCAGCAGCGCGATCCAGCTCCACCACGGCACCAGGCGCCGCTGCCCGCACACGTCCCACAGCAGCGTGCCCAGCAGCACCGAGGCCGTGTAGTAGGTGTAGACGCTCGGGTCCAGCATGATGCGCGCGTTGGCACCCAGCAGCACCACCGCCGCCCACCGGCCCCGCCACACGGCGATCGTGCCCAGCGCCAGGCCCAGCGCCGCCTGCGCGGGCCGCGCCCAGCTCGGCGTCTGCGGGTCGTTGGCACCCAGCCAGCGCAGCGCCGAGGCCGGGTTGTTGGGGATGGTGAACTTCGCGGCGGCGAAGGAGTCCGGGGCGACCACGAAGAACGGCAGCCAGGCCAGCGCCACCAGCGCCGCGCACCACAGCCCCGCCCGCAGCCAGCGCTCCTTCGGCAACGCCAGCAGCAGCGGGACGAACGCCAGCGCCGTGGGCTTGGAGTCCAGGGCCAGCGCCATGCAGATGCCGGTCGCGGCGGCGTTGCAGCGCGTCAGGTAGTACACGGCCAGCGCGGTGAAGAACAGCGCGAGCACGTCGTCGAGATGCGCGAAGCGGACCGAGACCTCGATCCACATGGGGGTGAACGCCAGCCCGGCGATCAGCACGCGCCGCCGCAGCCGCTGGTGGTTGGTGCCGGTGCCCAGGAAGTGCCGGGCCGCGCTGCGCCCGGCGAGCACCAGGATCACCAGGCCGAGCGTCGACATCAACGCCTCGGCGAGCACCTGCCCGACCTCGGCCGGGAAGGGGTTGAACAGGCCGGCCACCAGGAAGCTGACCGGACCCATCTGCAGTTCGGGGTGGCGGGCGTAGAGGTTCAGCCCGCCGTCCCCGGACGACCCGTAGATCAACTCGCCGCCGGTGCGGAGGTAGTGCCAGGAGAAGCCCCCGCTGGGCTCGACGATGGCGAACCAGAGCACGGCCCACGCGGTGAGCAGGACCAAGTGCGTCCGGTTGCCGATGTGGGGTGTGCGCACGACGCTCCCGTTCCGCCACCCGGAACCGCTCCGGGCATGAATGTCACCGTCGGTCAGATGGCGGAAACGGAAGGAAGGTTGCTCGTGCGGCAAGGGCTGTGGCGGGGCTCACGCCTCGATGGCCACCGGGCCCGACGCCGTGCTCTCGGCATTGCGGCGGGTCTTCGCCCAGCCGTTGCGGCCGCGCAGCATCCGCACGAAACCACGCGCCGACGCCGGGAAGAGATGGTAGGCGTACAGCCACAGGGCCAGCCCCCACAGCACCGCCGTCAGCAGCGAACGGTCGGAGGCGAAGTCCCGGCGGTAGACCGGGCCCCACAGCACGAACGGCCCGATCGAGAGTACGGCCAGTCCCAGCACCAGCGGCCACAGTGCCAGCATGCCGCCGAAGGCCGCACCCGCGCCGTCCGCGGCGGCCGTAAGGCCCAGCAGGACGAACATCACCGCGCACAGCGCCAGCGTCACCAGGTGCGCGACCGGCTGCAGGAACGTGTACAGGGTCTCCAGCACGCCCCTGCCGCCGTAGTGGCGGGAGGAGACGATGCGCGGCGCGTAGCGCACGCACTGCAGGTTGCCCTGGGCCCAGCGGGTGCGCTGCGTCAGGAAGCGGCGGCCGTGCGGCAGGCCCTCCTGGGAGACCCAGGTGTCGGCTATGTGTGCTATGCGGTCACCGTTGAGGATCATGTGCAGGCCCAGCTCGTAGTCCTCCAGCAGCGCACCGCGCTGCCACGGGCGGCGCTCGGCGGCGGCTATCCGGTCCAGCGAGGCGAGCCGGGTGAACTGGCCGTTGCCGCCGAGCCCGACGGAACCGGTACGGCCGCGCAGCAGCTGCATGCCGGCGTTGGAGACGGAGAACTCCATGTCCTGCATGCGCACCAGCAGACGGGCGAAGGCGTTCGCGACCCGGCCGCGGTCCTCGCCGAGCGGGTGCTTCTCGCCGGCGTTGCGCATCCGGACACTGACCTGGACGCCGCCGACCTCGGGGTCGCCGAAGCCCTGCGGGCCGCTGACCTTGGCCAGGGCGTCCGGGGCGAGCTGGCCGTCGGCGTCGACGACGCACACCACGACGCGCTCGCGGTCGGTGTCCTTCGACAGGAACTCGTTCAGCTCGTCGTACGCGGCGTTGAGTGCCGCGCCCTTGCCCTGGCGGGCGTGCGGACGGTGCCGGCGCACGAGGTGCACCCGGCGGTCCTCCTCGGAGAGCCCGGCCACGATGGCGCCCGTGCGGTCGTCGCTGTCGTCGTCGATGACCCACACGTGGGCGGCCGGGTGGTCGGCGCGCAGTCGCGCGACGGTGGTGCCGACGACGGCCTCCTCGTCCCGGCACGGGACGAAGAAGTGCCAGCCGAACGCGTCGGGGTTGCCGTTCTCCACGGCGGGGCGGCGCAGGTAGGCGTGGCGGGCGCCGGCCCAGTAGAGGAGGAAGCAGAGGAGGAGGAAGAAGGGGAAGACGAGGAGGAAGGGGTTAGAGAACATGCGGCTGCGGTGTGCTCCGGTGCGGGTGGGATGCGGGTTGCTGTGGGTGGCCCTGCGGGCGGGGTCGGGAAGTGACTCCTACGCCGCCGCGGCCAGCTCCTGCGGAGCCGCGATCGCCGTCAGGAGCGTGACGATGCGCTCCGACGCGAGCCCGTCCCCGAAGGGGCTCGGCAGTGCGGCGAGCCGCGCCAGCCCCTGCGGCCCCTCGGCCAGGCGGCGCCGGGCCGCCGCGCCGATGGCGGGCCCCGGCTCCACGAGCTCCGCGAAGTCCGCCATGGCCTCCGGCCGCTCCGTGGAGCGCCGCACCACGACCAGCGGACGGCCGAGGACGGTGCACTCCTCCTGGATGCCGCCGGAGTCGGAGACGAGCAGGGCCGCGTGCCGGGCGAGGCCGAGGAACTCGGCGTAGCCGAGCGGCGCGGTGACGGTCAGCGGGGCGAGGAGGCCGCCCAGGCCGGCGGCCTCGATGCGGCCGCGGGTGCGCGGGTGCAGCGGCAGCAGGACGGGCCGGTCGGCCGAGGCCAGGGCGCCGAGCTCGGTGAGGACGGCCCGCAGGGCGGCCGGGGAGTCGGTGTTCTCGGGCCGGTGCACGGTGGCCAGGACGTAGCCGTCGGCCGCGAGCCCGTACCGCTGCAGGAGCGCGGCGCGCTCCGCGGCGCCGGGCAGCTGCCCGTGGACGGCCTCGACGACGGTGTTGCCGGTGACGGCGATGCGCGCGTCGTCGATGCCTTCGGCCAGCAGGTTGGCCCGGTTGTCCTCGGTGGCGGCGCACAGCACGTCGGCGATGCGGTCGATCAGGACGCGGTTGTGCTCCTCGGGCATGTTGCGGTCGTGGCTGCGCAGGCCGGCCTCGACGTGCAGCAGCGGGATGCCGCGGGCGTTGGCGGCGAGCGCGCCGGCGAGGGCGGCGTTGGTGTCGCCCTGGACGACGACGGCCAGCGGCGGCTCGGCGGTGAAGAGGTCGTCGAGCTGGGCCAGGGCGGCGGAGATCTGGACGGCGCGGGGCTGTCCGCCGACGCCGGTGAGGAAGGTCGGCTCGGGCAGGCCCAGCTCGGTCAGGAAGCGGCCGGAGAGGTTCTCGTCGTAGTGCTGCCCGGTGTGCACGAGGTGCGCGGCGGGGCCGAGGAGGCGCACGAGGTCGGTCAGCTTGACGAGCTCGGGGCGGGTGCCGAGAACGATGGCGACGCTGCGCGGGGGCAGGGACAGCACGGGAGGGACTCCTGGAGCGGACGACGACGGCGAACGCTCACGAGCCTGTGGTGCGTCGGTTGCGGGTCGGGCGGGTGTTCGGTTGCCGGACGGTTGCGAACGGACGATCGGGGACCTTGGTCCCGGTGCGGTCAGGGACCTTCGTCCCCCGGCGGCCGGTAGCGGTAGCCGAGGCCGCGCACGGCCTCCAGCGGGTCGGCGGCCTCGTCGCCCGCGGCCTGGCGCAGTTTGCGGCGCAGCCGCAGCACCGCGAACTTCACCCGTTCCCGGCCGGTGCCCTCGGGGTCGTCCCAGACCCGGTCCAGCAGCTGCTCGGTGGTGATCACCCGGCCGCGGTTGCGGACGAGCAGCTGCAGCAGCCGGTACTCGATGTCGCTGAGCCGGGTCTCGTGGCCGTGCCAGATGGCCGAGCGGCGTTCGGGCACCAGGCGCAGCCCGTCCTCGCCGTGGTTCTCGCCCGCCCAGCGGGCGGGGGCGCTGCGGCGCAGCAGCGCCTCGACGCGGGCGAGGAGCTCGTCGTTGCCGAAGGGCTTGGGCAGGTAGTCGTCGGCGCCGGCGCGCAGTCCGCGTACGCGGTCGCTCTCGGCGCCGCGCGCGGTGAGCAGCAGGACGGGCAGGTCGGACATGTCGCGGGTGCGTTCGAGCACGTCCCAGCCGTCGAGGCCGGGCAGGCCGATGTCGAGGATCATCAGCGCGGGGCGTTCGGCGAACAGCAGCCGCAGGGCCTCGCGGCCGTCCTCGGCGTGCACGGCCTCGTAGCCGTTGCGGGCGAGCAGGACGCGCACGGCGAGGGCGAGGTCGGGGTCGTCCTCGACGACCAGGACGCGGGTCATGGCGCTCCTCCGGCCGGATCGGCGGTGCCGGGTCCGGCGACCGGCAGCCGGATGCGGAAGGTGGCGCCCTCGCCGGCCCGGCCGCCGGCGGTGATGGTCCCGGCGTGGAGCCCGACGACGGTGCGGGCGATGGCCAGGCCCAGGCCGGTGCCGGGGTAGCCGCCGGAGCGGGCGTTGGGGGCGCGGACGAAGCCGGTGAAGATCTCGTGGCGGGACTCCTCGGGGATGCCGATGCCGGTGTCGGTGACCTCGATGTCCCAGTGCACGCCGCGCAGGGCTGCGGTGATGCCGATGCGGCCGCCGGGCGGGGTGAACTTGGCGGCGTTCTCCAGCAGGTTCCCCAGGACGTGCCGCAGCCGGTGCGCGTCGCCGCGCAGTGGGGGTCCGGGCTCGCAGTCCAGGGCGGCGAAGAGGCCGGCGCGCTCGATGGCGGGCATGTGTTCCAGGAGGGCGTCCAGGAGCAGCTGCGGCACGTCGACGTCGCCGAGCTCCAGCCCGGGCTCGGCGCCCGGGGCCCGCATGCGGGTGGTCAGCAGCAGGTCGGAGATCACCCGCTGCATGCGTTCGGCGTTGCGCCGGATGGCCTGCAGGAAGGAGCGCTGTTCGTCGGTGAGGGTGCCGAAGGACGGGTCGGCGAGCAGCTCGCCGAAGCTGCTGATGGACGACAGGGGGGTGCGCAGCTCGTGGGAGGCGGCGGCGGTGAAGGCGTTGCGCTGGCGGGCCAGCTCGGTCAGGGCCCGGTTGTCGCGCTCCAGGTCGCGCTCGCGGCGTTTGGCGGCGGTGATGTCGGTGAAGACCCACAGGGCGCCCAGGTACGCGTCCCCGTCGCGCAGGGGCTCGACCTCGCGGCGGATGACGCGGCCGTCGGCGAGCGGCAGCTCGGCGACCCGGTGGACGTGCACGCCGGGGGTCGGGGCCGCGCCGCTGCCGGGGCCCGGCACGCCGAACAGCTCGGTGAAGCGGCGGTTGACGGCCAGGACCTCGTCGGTGGGGCCCTGCAGGAGGGCGCCACCGGGCAGCGCCTCCAGGACCGCCTGCAGGACGGCCTGCAGCCGGTCCGGGTCCTTCGGGCCCCCGGACGCCGATGCCATCGTCTCCCAACGTAGGGCAAAGCGGATCAATCCGCTCCTCTGGGTGCCGGGGGCGCCCCGGCCCCGCGGCCGCCCGGGGTCCGTAGACTGGTCGCCGTGAGCGAGCGCCCCATGAACGACGACAACGGCGATACCGGACGTGACGAGGCCGGTGAAACCGGCGGAAACGACGCGAACGAGACGTTCGAGGAGATCGTCGAGACCGAGACCGGCCGAGACCCCGACCTGGCCGTGATCGAGGCCGGCAGCCGCACCCTGCGCACCCAGGCCGGGCCGCCGCAGGGCGATGGCGTACCCGCCCGTCCGGAGGACCCCGAGGTCGACCGGGCGCTGCGCGAGGTGGAGGCCGAGCTCGCCGGGCGCTGGGGCGAGACCAAGCTCGACCCCTCGCTGGGCCGCATGGAGGCCCTCATGGACATCCTGGGCCAGCCGCAGCGCGCCTACCCCGCCATCCACATCACCGGCACCAACGGCAAGACCAGCACCGCCCGCATGATCGAGGCGATGCTGGGCGCCTTCGAGCTGCGCACCGGCCGCTACACCAGCCCGCACGTGCAGTCGGTCACCGAGCGCATCAGCCTGGACGGCGCGCCGATCCCCGCCGAGCGCTTCATCGAGACCTACCGCGACATCGAGCCGTACGTGCGCATGGTCGACGAGCGCGAGGAGTTCCGGCTCTCCTTCTTCGAGGTCCTCACGGGCATGGCGTACGCCGCCTTCGCCGACGCCCCGGTCGACGTGGCCGTCGTCGAGGTGGGCATGGGCGGCACCTGGGACGCCACCAACGTCGTCGACGGCACCGTGGCCGTGGTCACGCCCATAGCGCTCGACCACACCGACCGGCTGGGCACCACGCCCGCCGAGATCGCCACCGAGAAGGCCGGCATCATCAAGGCCGGCGCCACCGCGGTGCTCGCCCAGCAGCCCGTGGACGCCGCCCAGGTGCTGCTCAAGCACGCCGTCGAGGTGGACGCCACGGTCGCCCGCGAGGGCATGGAGTTCGGCGTCGTCTCCCGCGAGGTCGCCGTCGGCGGCCAGCTGCTGACCCTGCGCGGCCTGGGCGGCGAGTACGAGGACGTCTTCCTGCCGCTGTACGGCGCGCACCAGGCGCACAACGCCGCCGTCGCGCTGGCCGCCGTCGAGGCGTTCTTCGGCATCGGCTCGCAGCACGCCCGGCCGCTGGACATCGACACCGTGCGCCGCGCCTTCGCCTCCGTCACCTCCCCGGGCCGCCTGGAGGTCGTGCGCCGCAGCCCCACCGTCGTCCTGGACGCCGCGCACAACCCGGCCGGCGCGCAGGCCACGGCCGAGGGCATCACCGAGGCATTCGGCTTCAGCCGCCTGATCGGCGTCGTCGCCACCAGCGCCGACAAGGACGTCAAGGGCCTGCTGGAAGCCTTCGAACCGGTCTTCGCCGAGGTCGTCGTCACCCGCAACTCCACCCCGCGCGCCATGGACGTCGACGAGCTGGCCGCCCTGGCGGTCGAGGTCTTCGGCGCCGAGCGCGTGCAGGTCGAGCCGCGCCTGGACGACGCGCTGGAGGCGGCGATCACCCTGGCCGAGGAGGAGGACGAGTACGCCGGCGCCGGCGTCCTGGTCACCGGCTCGGTCGTCACGGTCGGCGAGGCCCGGCTGCTGCTGAAGGGCAGGGGCTGACGATGCGGACGCTGTGCGCGAGCACCCTGATCGGTGAATTCTTCGTCATCGGCTTCGCGGGCCTGGTGGCCATGCAGACCTCCGACCTGTCCACGGGCACGGTCTGGGCCGTCAGCGGCACGGCCATGGTGCTGAGCGTGCTGCTGTGCGGCATGCTCACCCGGCCCGGCGGCGTGGCCCTGGGCTGGGCACTGCAGCTGGGGCTGATCGCGAGCGGTCTGGTCGTGCCGATGATGTTCATCCTCGGCGCGGTCTTCGCCGGCCTGTGGTGGGCCTCGGTCCACTTCGGCCGCAAGGTCGACGAGGCCAAGGCCCGCTTCGCGGCCGCCCAGGCGGAGGCGCAGTAGCCGGATTGTCGGTGGGTCGCACCCTGCCTGTACCCTTCCGCCCAACCGGACACGATCACCTTTACGAGTCCCCTCCAAGGAGCCGCAGCATGAGCCAGCGCACCCTCGTCCTCCTGAAGCCTGACGCGGTTCGCCGCGGGCTCGTCGGCGAGATCATCAGCCGCATCGAGCGCAAGGCCGGCTGGACGATCACCGCGCTGGAGCTGCGCACGCTGGATCGCGGCACCCTCGAGCAGCACTACGCCGAGCACGTGGGCCGCGACTTCTACGAGCCGCTGATGGGCTTCATGTCCTCCGGCCCCGTCGTCGCCCTGGTCGTCGAGGGCGAGCGGGTCATCGAGGGCGTGCGGGCGCTGGCCGGCCCGACCGACCCGATCTCGGCCGCTCCCGGCTCCATCAGGGGCGACTTCGGCACCATCACGCGCGAGAACCTCATCCATGCCTCGGACTCCGAGGGCTCGGCGGAGCGGGAAATCAAGATTTTCTTTCCCGGTCTCTCCTGAATCCGCCGGATACGAACGCCCATTCTGATCAGGGGCGACCGATTTCCTTTCGGTCGCCCCCCGGCATATGCGCGCCGAACGAGGGAACCTCTCACTCCGACACGACGTCACCATTACGGGGGCCGGCTCGTGTTCCGCCGACAATGGCGGAGGAACCCTCGCGCCGCGTCCGACCGGTCGAGACTACGATGAAGCTTCCGCGCCCGCAGCGCACCACACCTGCCGACCTCGAGTAAGCGATCGCTCAAACTGGGAAGGCCAGACGCATCCTCATGGGGAACAACATGTCGTTCATCGGCCGTGACATGGCTGTCGACCTCGGGACCGCCAACACGCTGGTGTACGTCAGAGGCCGGGGGATCGTTCTCAACGAACCGTCAGTCGTTGCGATCAATACCAACACCGGTGGCATCCTGGCGGTCGGTGCCGAGGCCAAGAAGATGATCGGCCGGACCCCGGGCAACATCGTCGCCGTGCGTCCGCTCAAGGACGGCGTGATCGCCGACTTCGAGATCACCGAGCGCATGCTGCGCTACTTCATCCTGAAAATCCACAAGCGCCGCTGGATGGCCCGTCCGCGTGTCGTGGTGTGCGTGCCCTCCGGCATCACCGGCGTCGAGCGCCGCGCCGTGATCGAGGCGTCCACCCAGGCCGGGGCCCGTCAGGTGCACATCATCGAGGAGCCCATGGCGGCGGCCATCGGCTCCGGGCTGCCCGTCCACGAGGCCACCGGCAACATGGTCGTCGACATCGGCGGCGGCACCACCGAGGTGGCCGTGATCTCCCTGGGCGGCATCGTCACCGCGCAGTCCATCCGGGTCGCCGGCGACGAGCTGGACAACGCGATCATCCAGCACATCAAGAAGGAGTACAGCCTCCTGCTGGGCGAGCGCACGGCCGAACAGATCAAGATCACCATCGGTTCGGCCTACGACCTGGAGCAGGACGAGCACACCGAGATCCGCGGCCGCGACCTCGTCAGCGGGCTGCCCAAGACCGTGGTCATCTCCGCCGCGGAGGTCCGCAAGGCCATCGAGGAGCCGGTCAACTCCATCGTCGACGCGGTCAAGACCACCCTCGACAAGTGCCCGCCCGAGCTGTCGGGTGACGTGATGGACCGCGGCATCGTTCTCACCGGAGGCGGTGCCCTGCTGCGCGGCCTGGACGAGCGGCTGCGCCGGGAGACCGGCATGCCCATCCACATCGCCGAGGACCCGCTGGACTCGGTCGCCCTCGGCTCGGGCAAGTGCGTGGAGGAGTTCGAGGCCCTGCAGCAGGTGCTCGACGCCCAGCCGCGCCGCTAGCGGTCGGGCGGCCACCGACGGCGGCAATCCCCTTGCTGTCGAAACAAACTGATATACAGGCAGAACGCTCCCTAATGACCGTCCGGACCCGCAGCCGGGCGGTCCGACGAGAAGGGCACGCCGCCGCACGTGAGGGACACACGAGAGAGCCGGCTGCTGCTGGTGTTGCTGATCGCGATCGCCTTCGCGCTGATCACGGTCGACATCCGCGGTGGTGAACAGTCCCCGCTCGACGGTGTCCGGCACGCCGCCGCCTCCGCCTTCGGCCCCGTGGAAAAGGGCGTGGCGGCGGTGGTGGACCCGGTCGGCAACGCCATCGCCGCCGTCCGCGACTCCGGCGACCGCAGCAGCCGCATCGCCGAACTCGAACGGGAGAACACCGCCCTCAAGCAGCGGCTCGGCAGCGACGACCGCAACCGCGGCCGGACGCGCGAGCTCGACGCCCTGCTCAAGACCGCCGGCCGCGGCCAGTACGGGATCAAGGGCGCCCAGGTCATCGCCATAGGAGCCGCGCAGGGCTTCTCCTGGACCGTCACCATCGACATCGGCAGCGACGACGGCGTCCGGCGCGACATGACCGTCATCAATGGCGACGGCCTCGTCGGCCGTGTCACCACCGTCGCCCCGGGCACCTCCACCGTCCTGCTGGCCAGCGACCCCAAGTTCACCGTCGGCACCCGCATGGAGAAGACCGGCGAGCTCGGCTTCGCCGGTGGTCAGGGCGACAGCGCCCTGCGCGTGGAACTGCTCAACGGCAAGGCCGCCGTCCACAAGGGCGACCGCCTGGTCACCTTCGGCTCCAGCAAGGACAAGCCCTTCGTGCCCGGCGTCCCCGTCGGCGAGGTGGTGCGTGTCGAGCCGTCCGCCGGCGGCCTGACCCGCACCCTGCAGGTGCGTCCCTTCGTCGGCTTCAGCAAGCTCGACATCGTCGGCGTCGTCGTCGAGGCGCCCCGCGACGATCCGCGCGACACGGTCCTGCCGCCCAAGCCCGAGGCGCCCAAGCCGGCCCCCACCGTGACCGTCACCGTCACCCCCAGCCCGAGCGCCAAGCCCCAGGACTGACGACATGCGCCTGAACCGGATCCTGCTCTCGACCGTGCTCGTCGTGGTGGCCCTGGTCCTCCAGGTGAGCGTCTTCGCCCGGCTCCACCTGCCCGGCGCCGTCCCGGACCTGATGCTCCTGGTGGTCGTCGGACTCGGCCTGGTCTACGGCCACACCGCGGGCTGCCTCATCGGCTTCGGTGCCGGCCTGCTCGCCGACCTCGCCCCGCCCGCCGACCACGCCACCGGCCGCTACGCGCTCGTCCTGTGCGTCATCGGCTACCTCGTGGGCCTTGCGAAGCCCGAGACCGGCCGGGTGCGCTCGGCCACCGTGCCCATGGTCGCCGTGGTGGGCGCGGCCGTGCTCTCCACCCTGCTGTACGCGGGCGTGGGCTCGCTCGTCGGCGACACCGCGGCCCGGCACGTGGGGCTGAGCGGGCTGGTGCTCACTGCCGCCGCGTACGACCTGCTGCTGGCGCCGTTCACCGTCCCGCTGGTCATGGCGCTGGCCCGGCAGACCGCCGGCGACCCGCTCACCGGCGACGGCACGCCCGTGGCGGCCGCGAGCGAGAACACCTACCGGCGCCGCTCGGCGGGCACCTTCCGCATCGGCCGCACCCGCCGCTCCCGGCTCGGCGGCCGCCGCGGCCTGATGGGCACGCAGCGCAGCGGGCTGCTCGCGGGACAGGGGAGGAAGCAGAAGATCAAGGGGGTGCGGCGGCTTTGAGGAACCTTCGCGAAGCGGGCCGGAGGGTGACCATCCGGCTGGTCGTCATCCAGGTCCTGGTCTTCTCGCTGCTGCTCACCCTCGCCGGCCGGCTGTGGTACCTGCAGATCCGCAACGGCGACCAGTACACCGCCGAGGCGGCCAGCAACCACATCCAGCAGGTCGTCGCCCCCGCCACCCGCGGCTCGATCCTCGACGCCCGCGGCGTGCCGCTCGCCGACAACGAGACCCGGCTGGTGGTCTCGGCCAACCGCACCGACCTGATGCGGATGAAGGACAAGGGCAAGGGCGTGCTCACCCGCCTCGCCGGCGTCCTGGGCCTCAAGCCCGAGGACGTCGCCGCCAAGGTGCGGCTGTGCGACGCGAAGACCCCCAAGCCCTGCTGGGCGGGCTCGCCCTACCAGCCGATCCCCATCACCGACGAGGCCACCACCCAGCAGGCGCTGCAGATCCGCGAGCGCCAGGAGGACTTCCCCGGCATCACCGCCGAGCCCACCGCCGTACGCCGCTACCCCGGGCCCGGCGGCTCCAACACCGCGCAGGTCCTCGGCTACCTCTCGCCCGTCACGGACGAGGAGATCACCAAGGCCAAGAAGAGCCGCTCCCCGTTGCTGCGCTCCGACCAGGTCGGCCGCAGCGGCCTGGAGCGGCAGTACGACACGGCGCTGCGCGGCAAGGCCGGCGTGACCCGCTACGAGGTCGACAATCTCGGCCGCGTCATCGGCAAGGCCAGGAGCGACAAGGCGCAGCCCGGCTCCAACATCGTCACCAGCATCGACGCCCGGGTGCAGGCCATAGCGGAACGCGAGCTCGACCAGGCGATGAAGGACGCCCGCAAGGAGGTCGACCGCAACACCGGCACCACCTACAAGGCCGATGCCGGTGCCGTGGTGGTGATGGAGTCGAAGACCGGGCGCGTCGTCGCCATGGCCTCCAACCCCACCTACGACCCCAACGCCTGGGTCGGCGGGATCTCCGCCAAGGACTACAAGGCCCTCACCGGCGAGGACTCCGGCTTCCCGCTGCTCAACCGCGCCATCCAGGGCCAGGCCGCCCCCGGCTCCATCTTCAAGGTCATCAGCACCACGGCCGCCGTCAACGCCGGCTACTCCTTCACCGACCACTACAACTGCTCCAGCGCGTACAGCATCGGCAGCCAGGTCTTCAAGAACTTCGAGTCCAAGGGCTACGGCCCCATCGACCTCGGCCAGGCGCTGGAGGTCTCCTGCGACACCGTCTTCTACGACCTGGCCTACCGCCAGTGGCAGAAGGACGGCGGCAACAACCCCAAGCATCCGGCCGACTGGTTCTACAAGACCGCCCACCAGTTCGGCCTCGGCAAGGAGACCGGCATCGACCTGCCCAACGAGGTGCGCGGCCGCGTTCCCGACCGGGAGTGGAAGAAGCGCTACTGGGAGGCCAACAAGGACGCCTGGTGCAAGCAGGGCAACGACGAGAGCTACGCCGGGAAGATCGCCCAGGAGAACTGCGTCTCCGGCATGCGCATGCGCGCCGGTGACTCGGTCAACTACTCCATCGGCCAGGGCGACACCCTCGTCACCCCCATCCAGATGGCCACCATCTATGCGGCCATCGCCAACGGCGGCACCCTGTACAACCCCACCATCGGCAAGGCGGTCATCAGCCCCGACGGCAGGAGCGTGAAGGAGATCCCGCCCACCGCCCACGGGAAGCTGCCCTTCGACGGCAGGCTGCGCGACCAGCTCGACGCAGCCCTCGCCGGCGTCGCCACCCGCGGCACCGCGGCCTGGCGGTTCGAGGGCTGGCCGCAGAAGCAGATCGCCATGCACGCCAAGACCGGCACCGCCGAGGTCTACGGCAAGCAGACCACCTCGTGGTTCGCCACCTACACCGACGACTACACGGTCGTGATGACGATCTCCCAGGGCGGCACCGGCTCCGGCGCCTCCGGCCCGGCCGTGCGCAAGATCTACAACGCGCTGTACGGCGTCGACGAGCAGGGGAAGATCGACGAGAAGAAGGCCCTGCTGCCGCACCCGGAGACCAAGCTGCCGAAGATCGACAAAGACGGCACCATCGAGGCCCAGCCCATGCCCTCGCCCAGCCCGTCCGCCTCCGACTCCGCCTCGCCCTCGGCCTCCCCTTCCGGCGGTGCGCCGTCCGACCCGGCGGAGCCCTCGCCCGAGGCCCCCGGCCGCAGGGAGGACACCCTCCGATGAGCACCACCGAGGGCTACCGCGTCCGCCGCTTCAGCCCCGAGCGCGGCACCTGGTCGCGGCTGACCGCGCGCGACTCCGTCGTACGCCGCCTGGACTGGGTGATGCTGCTCGCCGCCCTGGCGCTGTCCGGCATCGGCACCCTGCTCGTGTACTCCGCCACCCGCAACCGCACCGAGCTCAACCAGGGCGACCCGTACTACTTCCTGCTGCGCAACGTCCTCAACACCGGCATAGGGCTCGCCCTCGCCGTCGGCGCGGTCTGGCTCGGCCATCGCTCGCTGCGCGGCGCCGTGCCGATCCTCTACGGCGTCTCCGTGCTGTTCACCCTGGCCGTGCTGACCCCGCTCGGCGCCACCATCAACGGCGCCCGCTCCTGGATCCAGCTCGGCGGCGGCTTCTCCATCCAGCCCTCCGAGTTCACCAAGATCACCATCACGCTGGGCATGGCCATGCTGCTCGCCGGCAAGGTCGACGGCGGCGAACGCCGCCACCCCGACCACCGCACCGTCGTCCAGGCCCTGGGCCTGGCCGGCCTGCCCATCGCCGTCATCCTGCTCATGCCCGACCTCGGCTCCGTGATGGTGCTCGTGGTCATCGTCCTGGCCGTCCTGCTCGCCTCCGGCGCCTCCAACCGCTGGATCGCCGGCCTGCTCGGCGCCGGCGTCATCGGCTGCGTCCTCGTCTGGCAGCTCGGCGTCCTCGACGAGTACCAGATCAACCGCTTCGCCGCCTTCGCCAACCCCGCCCTCGACCCCTCCGGCGTCGGCTACAACACCAACCAGGCCCGCATCGCCATCGGCTCCGGCGGCCTCACGGGCTCCGGCCTCTTCCACGGCTCCCAGACCACCGGCCAGTTCGTCCCCGAACAGCAGACCGACTTCATCTTCACCGTCGCCGGCGAGGAACTCGGGTTCCTCGGCGCCGGCACCATCATCTTCCTGCTCGGCGTCGTCCTCTGGCGCGCCTGCCGGATCGCCCGCGAGACCACCGAGCTCTACGGCACCATCGTGGCCGCCGGAATCATCGCCTGGTTCGCCTTCCAGAGCTTCGAGAACATCGGCATGACCCTCGGCATCATGCCCGTCACCGGCCTGCCCCTGCCCTTCGTCTCCTACGGCGGCTCCTCCATGTTCGCCGCGTGGATAGCGGTCGGTCTCCTGCAGTCCATCAAGGCGCAGCGGCCGGTGTCCGCCTGAGTCTGCCCACGGCGGCGTTCGCGCACTAGATTCGGCGTCATGGCGGACACCGTGCGAGAGATCGAGCGGAAGTACGAAGCCGAGGACGGCGCCGGCGAGGTGCGATGGCCCGACCTGAGCGGCGCCGGGCCCATCGCCTCGGTGGCCCGGCAGGACGCGGTCGAACTCGACGCCGTCTACTACGACACCGGCGACCTGCGCCTGGCCGCGGCCGGCATCACCCTGCGCCGCCGCACCGGCGGCACCGACGCGGGCTGGCACCTCAAGCTGCCGGTGGCCCCCGGCGTGCGGGACGAGATCCGCGCCCCGCTCGGCGAGCGGGTCCCCGCCCGGCTGGCGGGGCTCGTCCGCTCCCGTACGCGCGAGGAAGCGCTGCTGCCCCTGGTACGCCTCGTCACGCGCCGCGAGGTGCAGCACCTGCTCGCCGCGGACGGCACGCTGCTGGCCGAGGCCAGTAGGGATGCGGTCACCGCCGAGCGGTCGGACGGCGACCGGCAACCCGTGCACTGGACCGAGGTCGAGGTCGAACTCGCCCCGGGCGGCGACGCAGCCCTCCTCGACACCCTCGAACCCCACCTGCGCACCGCCGGACTGCGGCCCTCCCCGGCCCCCAGCAAGCTCGCCCGCGCCCTGGACGGCCTGGGCCTCGCCCACCCCGCCCCGCAGCCCGCCGCCGAACCGGCCACGGCCGGCGAACACCTCCTCGCCTACCTGCGCGAACACGCCGAAACCCTTCTCGCCCTCGACCCGGGCGCACGACTGGGCACCCAGGACGCCGTCCACCAGATGCGGGTGGCCACCCGGCGGCTGCGCAGCGCCTTCCGCAGCTACGGCAGGATCCTCGACCGGCGCGCGACCGATCCGCTCGGCGAGGAACTCGGATGGCTCGCCGCCCGGCTCGGCGTCGACCGCGACCGTGAGGTCCTCGTGGAACGCCTGCGCGATGCGCTGGACGACGTGCCGCGGCCGCTGGTGCGCGGACCGGTACGGGCCCGGCTGCGCATCTGGGCCACCCGCAACCGGGCCGAAACGCGGCGGCAGGTGGCCGCCGTCCTCGACGGCAAGCGCTACCTCGCCCTGCTCCGGGCCCTCGACGCCCTCCTCGCCGACCCGCCCCTGCGGCCCGCCGCGGGGCGGCCCGCGCAGCCGGTGCTCACCAAGGCCCTGCGGCGCGACCACGCGCGCCTCGCGGCACGCGTCGACCGCGCCCTGGCCACGGAACCGGGCCGGGCCCGGGACCTCGCCCTGCACGAGGCCCGCAAGGCCGCCAAACGCGCCCGCTACGCGGCGGAGGCGGCGACGCCGGCCCTGGGCAAGCAGGCCAAGCGCTTCGCGCGGGACGTCAAGGCGGTGCAGACGGTGCTGGGCGACCACCAGGACAGCGTCCTGACCCGCACGGCGCTGCAGACGATCGCCTCCCAGGCGGCGGTGGCGGGGGAGGCGACGTTCACGTACGGGCTGCTGTACGGCAGGGAGGAACGCCGGGCGGCGGACGACGAACGGGAGCTGGCGCAGGTGTGGGCCCGGGTGCGGCCCCTGGGGTGACCCCCGGGAAGCGGTCGAGGGCGGGGCCGGGGGGAAGATCACCCCGCCGGCACCGCGACGCGGCACGTTACTCTTGAGGGTCACCCCTGTCAGCTCACGAAGGTCCAGCGATGTCTGTCGAGTCGGTTTTCCCGCAGCTCGAAGCCCTGCTCCCGCATGTGCAGAAGCCGATCCAGTACGTAGGCGGCGAGCTCAACTCCACCGTCAAGCCGTGGCACGAGTGCGACGTCCGCTGGGCCCTGATGTACCCGGACGCGTACGAGGTCGGTCTGCCCAACCAGGGCGTCATGATCCTCTACGAGGTCCTCAACGAGCAGGAGGGCGTGCTCGCCGAGCGCACCTACAGCGTGTGGCCGGACCTCGAAGCGCTGATGCGCGAGCACGACGTGCCGCAGTTCACGGTGGACTCGCACCGCCCGGTCGGCGCGTTCGACGTGTTCGGCCTGAGCTTCTCCACCGAGCTGGGCTACACCAACATGCTCACGGCGCTGGAGCTCGGCGGCATCCCGCTGGAGGCCAAGGACCGCACGATCGACCACCCGGTCGTCGTGGCGGGCGGCCACGCCGCGTTCAACCCCGAGCCGATCGCGGACTTCATCGACTGCGCCGTCATCGGCGACGGCGAGCAGGCCGTCCTGGAGATCACGAAGATCATCCGGGAGTGGAAGGCCGAGGGCCGTCCCGGCGGCCGCGACGAGCTGCTGCTGCGCCTGGCGAAGACCGGCGGCGTGTACGTGCCGCGCTTCTACGACGTGGAGTACCTGCCCGACGGCCGCATCGCGCGCGTCGTGCCCAACCGCTCCGGCGTGCCGTGGCGCGTGTCCAAGCACACCGTGATGGACCTCGACGAGTGGCCGTACCCGAAGCAGCCGCTGGTGCCGCTGGCCGAGACCGTGCACGAGCGGATGTCCGTGGAGATCTTCCGCGGCTGCACCCGCGGCTGCCGCTTCTGCCAGGCCGGCATGATCACTCGCCCGGTGCGCGAGCGCAGCATCACCGGCATCGGCGAGATGGTGGAGAAGGGCCTGAAGGCGACCGGCTTCGAGGAGGTCGGCCTGCTGTCGCTGTCCTCGGCCGACCACACCGAGATCGGTGAGGTCGCCAAGGGCCTGGCCGACCGGTACGAGGAGGACAAGATCGGTCTCTCCCTGCCGTCGACCCGCGTGGACGCCTTCAACGTCGACCTCGCCAACGAGCTCACGCGCAACGGCCGCCGTTCCGGTCTGACCTTCGCCCCCGAGGGCGGCTCCGAGCGCATGCGCAAGGTCATCAACAAGATGGTCTCGGAGGAGGACCTGATCCGCACCGTCGCCACCGCGTACGGCAACGGCTGGCGTCAGGTGAAGCTGTACTTCATGTGCGGCCTGCCCACCGAGACCGACGAGGACGTGCTGCAGATCGCGGACATGGCGATGAACGTCATCGCCAAGGGCCGCGAGGTCTCGAAGTCCAACGACATCCGCTGCACCGTCTCCATCGGCGGCTTCGTGCCCAAGCCGCACACGCCGTTCCAGTGGGCGCCGCAGCTGTCCGCCGAGGAGACCGACGCGCGCCTGGAGAAGCTGCGCGACAAGATCCGCGGCGACAAGAAGTACGGCCGCTCGATCGGCTTCCGCTACCACGACGGCAAGCCCGGCATCATCGAGGGCCTGCTCTCGCGCGGCGACCGCCGCGTGGGCGCCGTGATCCGCGCCGTGTACGAGGACGGCGGCCGCTTCGACGGCTGGCGCGAGCACTTCAGCTACGACCGCTGGATGAAGTGCGCCGAGGCGACGCTGCCCACCATGGGCGTCGACGTCGACTGGTACACCACGCGCGAGCGCACCTACGAGGAGGTCCTGCCCTGGGACCACCTGGACTCCGGTCTGGACAAGGACTGGCTCTGGGAGGACTGGCAGGACGCCCTCGACGAGACCGAGGTCGAGGACTGCCGCTGGACGCCCTGCTTCGACTGCGGCGTGTGCCCGGCGATGCAGACCGAGATCCAGATCGGCCCGACCGGCAAGAAGCTCCTGCCGCTCTCGGTCGTCAAGTAGCAAATGGTTCGGGCGAGGGTCCTGCCGGGTCGGCGGGGCCCTCGCTGCACGTACTCTAGGTAGCAGTACGACCGCACTCACGAAGGACGAAGAACACTGGGCAAGCGACAGCCCGAAGGCCCGCCGCCGGCACCCGTGGTGCAGCGCATCCGCCTGCGCTACACCAAGCGCGGCCGCCTGAGGTTCACCAGCCACCGCGATTTCCAGCGCGCCTTCGAGCGGGCATTGCGCCGTGCCGAGGTGCCCATGGCCTACTCGGCCGGCTTCACCCCGCACCCCAAGGTGTCGTACGCGAACGCCGCGCCGACCGGTACGGCCAGCGAGGCCGAGTACCTGGAGATCCAGCTCGCCGCGCCCCGCGAGCCGGCGCTGCTGCGCACGCTGCTCGACGACTCGCTGCCCGACGGGCTCGACGTCGTCGACGCCGTGGAGGCGCACACCTCCTCCTTCGCCGACCGGCTGCAGGCCTCCGTGTGGGAGCTGCGGCTCGACGGCGTGGACGTCGCGGACGCCGAGCGCGCCGTGGCGGCGTTCCTCGCCGCGGACGCGGTGGAGGTGCAGCGCCGCACCAAGAACGGCATGCGCACCTTCGACGCACGGGGCGCCGTGTGCCGACTCGAGGCCCTCGACGCTCCGGCCGATAGGCCGGGCAACGGTGCCTGTGCGATACTGCGGCTGGTAGTTCGGCATGCGACACCTGCCGTACGACCCGACGACGTCCTGTCCGGTCTCCGCGCTGTGGCCGACCTGGCGCCGCCGGTCCCCGCTGCGGTGACCAGGCTGGCGCAGGGGCTGCTCGATGAGGAGTCCGGCACGGTGACCGATCCGCTCGCGCCCGACCGCGACGCCGCCCCGGCCGCTGCACCCACGGCCGCCGGGCCGGGAGCCGCGTAGCAGGTGCCGGAAGGTTCCCTTGAGGACGGCCGCCGACGCGCCGCCGCGCCACCAGGGAGCCACCCGGTCCGGCAGGCGCACTGACCTGGAGACTTTCGCCGGTGCCGTCGAGAAACGGACCCGGCGAGTGAGACGACAGCTCCCGTGCGGCGACCGCGCCCCGGACTGCGGTACCGCGCTCATCACGCGGCGCGGCGGCCGGAGAACGGCGCGGCGCCCGGGAGCGTGACGGGAGAACCGCCCGCATGCTCGATTCCACTGAGCCCATGGGGCCGGAGGGCGCACACAGCGCCGCCGGCAACAACGACAACAGCCCCAGCGACACGCTGCCGCCGAGGCGCCGCCGCCGTGCGGCGTCCCGCCCGGCCGGCCCGCCGACCGGGGCCGCCGCCGAGCCGGTCACCGGTTCGGCCCCCGAGGCCGCCGCCGAGCCGGCCGCCGCGGAAACCCCTGCGCGGCCCCGCCGCCGCGTGACCCGCAAGACCGCCGCCGCCGCCGAGGCGCCGGCCCAGGCCGAGCCGACCGAGGCCGCCGCGGAAGAGGCGGCGCCCGCCGCCCGTACGCCGCGCCGTCGCGCCACCCGCAAGACGGCCGCACCGGCCGCCGAGCCGCAGGCCGCCGAGGCCCCCGAGGCCGCCGCCGAGGAGGCGCCCGCCGAGGCCGCCCGTACGCCGCGCCGCCGGGCCACCCGCAAGGCCGCCGAGCCGGCCGTGACCGCCGAGGCCGCCCCCGAGCAGCCCGCCGCCCGGACGCGCCGCCGCGCCACGCGCGCCGCCGAGGCCCCCGAGACCACTCCGGAGCTCGCCGAGGCCGCCTTGGAGGGCGCCCCCGAGGAGACCGCGGAGGCCGCCGCTCCGGCACGCCGCCGTCGCCGGGTCACCCGCGAGGTGACCACCCCGGCAGCCCCCGAGGCGACCGCGCCCACCGAGGCCGCCGTCATCGAGGAGCCGGAGGAGACCGAAGAGGCCGAGGAGGCCGCCGAGGAGGCTGTCGTCGAGGCCGCCGAGGCCCCGGCTGCCGCTGCCCCCGCCCGTCGCCGTCGTCGTGCGACGCGTGAGGTGTCCGCGCCGGTGGGTGCCGCGCAGGAGACCGAGACGGTCGTGGCTGCCGCCGAGACCGCCGCCGCGCCGGCCGAGGAGGCCGTCGTCGAGGCCCCGGCTGCCGCTGCCCCCGCCCGCCGTCGTCGTCGTGCGACGCGTGAGGTGTCCGCGCCGGTGGGTGCCGCGCAGGAGACCGGGACCGTCGTGGCTGCCGCCGAGGCCGCCGCCGCGCCGGCCGAGGAGACCGCCGAGGCTCCGGCTGCTGCCGCCCCTGCCCGTCGCCGTCGTCGTGCGACGCGTGAGGTTGCTGCGCCGGAGGCTGTTGCCGAGACGGTCGAGGAGGCTGTCGAGGCCCCTGCTGCCCCTGCCCGTCGCCGTCGTCGTGCGATGCGTGAGGTTGCTGCGCCGGAGGCTGTTGCCGAGACGGTCGAGGAGGCCGCTGAGGAGGCCGCCGAGGCGCCTGCCGCTGCCCCTGCCCGCCGTCGTCGTCGTGCGACCCGTGAGGTTGCCGCCCCCGAGGCCGTCGCCGAGGAGCGCGAGGAGGCCACCGAGGCCGCGCCCGCCGGGCGTGCCCGCCGCCGGGCCACCCGCCGCGCCGCGGCGCCGGTCGGCGAGCCGCTGGCCGCACCGGTGCTGGCCGAGGAGAGCGCGGCGATCGCCGAGGCCGCCGAGGTCGTCGAGCGCGGTGCCCAGGAGGCGCCCGGACGCCGCCGTGCCGCGAAGCCGCCGACGGCGGTCTTCCAGGCCCCGGTGTTCACCGAGCCGATGTTCCAGACGCCGGAGACCGCTGCCGCCGCCGCTGCCGCGGCCGCCGCCGAGGAGCGGCAGGTCGAGGTGGAGGCCGAGGAGGAGCCGGCCGAGCGCCCGTCGCGCCGTCGTCGCCGGCGCCGTGGCGAGCCCGCCGAGGTCGCCGAGCCGGTCGTGACCGAGGCCGAGGAGGCCGCCGAGGAGGAGGCTGCCGAGGCCGAGGCCGCGGAGGAGGACGAGGAGCGCGAGGAGGGCGAGCGCCCGTCGCGCCGTCGCCGCCGGGGCGGTCGTCGCCGGCGCCGTGGCGAGGCCGCCGACGCCGAGGGTGCCGAGGAGGACGTGACGGCCGAGGAGGCCGCCGCGGAGGAGGAGCCCGAGGCCGGCGAGGAAGAGGGCGAGGAGGCCGAGGAGGGCGTCTCGTCGTCCGCCGGCAGCCGTCGCCGCCGTCGCCGTCGCCGCCGCAGCGGTGAGGCGATCGAGGCCGAGCCGGGTGCGGACGAGCCGGAGCGCACGGTCGTCAAGGTCCGTGAGCCGCGCGCCTCGCGCCTGGAGGGTGGCACCGGTTTCGACGAGGTGCAGTCCATCAAGGGCTCGACCCGCATGGAGGCGAAGAAGCAGCGCCGCCGCGAGGGCCGTGAGCAGGGCCGCCGCCGGGTGCCGATCATCACCGAGGCGGAGTTCCTGGCGCGCCGCGAGGCCGTCGAGCGGGTGATGGTCGTGCGTCAGCAGGGCGACCGCACCCAGATCGGCGTGCTGGAGGACAACGTCCTCGTCGAGCACTTCGTGAACAAGGAGCAGGCCACCAGCTACGTCGGCAACGTCTACCTGGGCAAGGTCCAGAACGTGCTGCCGTCGATGGAGGCCGCCTTCGTCGACATCGGCAAGGGCCGCAACGCCGTCCTGTACGCGGGCGAGGTCAACTTCGAGGCGCTCGGCATGGCCAACGGCCCGCGCCGCATCGAGACCGCGCTGAAGTCCGGCCAGTCCGTGCTCGTCCAGGTCACCAAGGACCCGATCGGCCACAAGGGCGCCCGCCTGACCAGCCAGGTCTCGCTGCCCGGCCGCTACCTGGTCTACGTGCCCGAGGGCTCGATGACCGGCATCAGCCGCAAGCTGCCCGACACCGAGCGGGCGCGGCTGAAGCAGATCCTCAAGAAGATCGTCCCCGAGGACGCGGGCGTCATCGTGCGCACCGCCGCGGAGGGTGCGAGCGAGGACGAGCTGCGCCGTGACGTCGAGCGGCTGCAGGCGCAGTGGGAGGACATCCAGAAGAAGGCCAAGCAGATCTCGACCAGCGTGCCGAGCCTGCTGTACGGCGAGCCGGACATGACCGTCCGCGTCGTGCGCGACATCTTCAACGAGGACTTCTCCAAGGTCATCGTCAGCGGTGACGAGGCGTGGCAGACCATCCACGGCTACGTCTCGCACGTCGCGCCCGACCTGGCGGACCGGCTGCAGAAGTGGACGTCGGAGGTCGACGTCTTCGCCACGTACCGGATCGACGAGCAGCTGGCCAAGGCGCTGGACCGCAAGGTCTGGCTGCCCAGCGGCGGTTCGCTGGTGATCGACCGGACCGAGGCGATGGTCGTCATCGACGTCAACACCGGCAAGTTCACCGGCCAGGGCGGCAACCTGGAGGAGACGGTCACCAGGAACAACCTGGAGGCGGCCGAGGAGATCGTGCGCCAGCTGCGGCTGCGCGACCTCGGCGGCATCATCGTGATCGACTTCATCGACATGGTGCTGGAGTCCAACCGGGACCTGGTGCTGCGGCGCCTGCTGGAGTGCCTGGGCCGGGACCGTACGAAGCACCAGGTCGCCGAGGTCACCTCGCTGGGGCTGGTCCAGATGACCCGCAAGCGGGTGGGCCAGGGCCTGCTGGAGTCCTTCTCCGAGCAGTGCGTGCACTGCAACGGCCGCGGTGTGATCGTCCACATGGACCACGCCATGACCGTCGGCGGTGGCGGTGGCGGCGGTGGCAAGCGTGGCCGCAAGAAGGGCAAGGCGGCGGCCGTCGAGGCCGCTCCCGCGCCGGTCGCCGAGGTTCCGGCCGAGGCGCCGGTCGAGGCCGAGGCCCCCGAGGCCGTGGAGCTGGAGCCGGTCGCGGTGACCGAGGCCGACCTCCAGCCGGAGGTCGCGGCGGACGAGGAGTGGTTCGGCAGCCCCGCCGAGGCCGAGGCGGCCGCGCGCCGCGGCGGCCGTACGCGGCGTCGGGCGACCCGCAAGGTGTCGGCCCCGGCCGGTGCGCCGAAGGCCGCCGAGCCGGCCGAGGTCGTCGTTCCGTCGGCTGTCGTCCCGGCGGCGGAGCCGCAGGCGGCTCCCGAGCCGGTGGCCGAGCCCGCCGAGGCCGTTCGGCCCGTCGAGGCCGAGGAGGCGCCGGCCGCCGAGGCCGCCGCTCCCGCGCGGCCGCGGCGCCGGGCGACCCGTCGGGCGTCCGCTCCGGCGGGTGCGCCGAAGGCGGCCGAGGAGGTCGTGGTCGTGGTGGCCGCACCGGCCGCCGAGGCCGCTGCGGAGCCCGTGGTGATGGCCGAGGCGGACGTCGAGGTGATGACCGCCGAGGCCGCCGAGGCTCCGGAGGCCGTGGAGGCCCCCGAGGCTGCTGCGGAGGCCGTGGAGGCCCCCGAGGCCGCGGAGGAGGCTCCCGCCAAGAAGACGGCCCGTAAGACGGCCGCCAAGAAGGCGCCGGCCAAGAAGACCGCGGCGAAGAAGACCACCACGGCCAAGAAGGCGGCGGCCAAGAAGACGACCACCGCCAAGAAGGCGACGGCCAAGAAGGCGGCCACCAAGACCGCCAAGAAGGCCCCTGCCAAGAAGACGGCGACCAAGAAGGCCGCCGCCGAAGCCGTGGCCGCCGAGTCCTCCACGGAGGGCTGACGGCCGCGGGCTCCCGTACCGCCGGTCCTTCGATTCGGAGGACCTGCGGTACGGGGGCCCGGTTTGACCCCCTGGTCAAGGCCCCGTAACCTTGACCGTCGGTGTCCGTGCGTCCCGTGCGGCACCGAACCCCTGAGCAAACACCTCCCGGCGCTCGTCGGGGGAGGCCGCTCGTCCTTCCGGACTGTCACGGTGCTTCGGCCCGTGCGAGCGGCTGGCGTCAGAGGTCCGTTCCTAGCGAGAGAGAGTTCCGCGTGTACGCGATCGTGCGCACCGGCGGCCGCCAGCAGAAGGTTGCTGTCGGCGACGTCATCGAGGTTGACCGTATTTCCACCAGCAAGGTCGGCGACACCGTCGAGCTCTCCACGCTGCTGGTCGTCGACGGTGACTCCGTCACCAGCGACCCCTGGGTCCTGGCCGGCGTGAAGGTCCAGGCCGAGGTTGTCGACCACCACAAGGGCGACAAGATCCGGATCCAGAAGTACAAGAACAAGACGGGCTACCGGAAGCGGATCGGCCACCGTCAGCTGCACACCGCGCTGAAGATCACCGGCATCGACGCCCCGGCGAAGTAAGGGACTGAGAACACATGGCACACAAGAAGGGCGCATCGTCCACTCGGAACGGTCGCGACTCCAACGCTCAGCGGCTCGGCGTGAAGCGCTTCGGCGGTCAGGTCGTCCTCGCCGGTGAGATCCTGGTCCGCCAGCGCGGCACCCACTTCCACCCGGGCGCCGGCGTCGGTCGCGGTGGCGACGACACGCTGTTCGCGCTGCAGGCCGGTGCGGTGCAGTTCGGCACCCACCGTGGCCGCAAGGTCGTCAACGTCGTTCCGGTCGCCTGATCATCTGATCAAGGCTCCGTAGAGCGACAGCAGAACGACAGTTCGAGGGCGGACCTCCCTTCCCGGCTCGGGAAGCGGGTCCGCCCTCGCTGCGTTACACCAAAGACAATCCCGTACTCCCCCAGCCTCCGGCCGGGGGCACCCCCAGGAGGCACACCGCTATGACCACCTTCGTGGACCGCGTCGAGCTGCATGTCGCCGCGGGTAACGGAGGCCACGGCTGCGCCTCCGTGCATCGCGAGAAGTTCAAGCCGCTCGGCGGCCCCGACGGGGGCAACGGCGGTCGTGGCGGTGATGTGACCCTGGTCGTCGACCAGTCGGTCACCACCCTCCTGGACTACCACCACAGCCCGCACCGCAAGGCCACCAACGGCAAGCCCGGCGAGGGCGGCAACCGCTCCGGCAAGGACGGCACCGACCTGGTGCTGCCCGTCCCGGACGGCACCGTCGTCCTGGACAAGCGCGGCAACGTCCTCGCCGACCTCGTCGGCCAGGGCACCACCTACATCGCCGCCCAGGGCGGCCGCGGCGGCCTCGGCAACGCGGCGCTGGCCTCCGCCCGCCGCAAGGCCCCCGGCTTCGCGCTGCTCGGCGAGCCGGGCGACGCCCAGGACATCGTCCTGGAGCTCAAGACCGTCGCCGACGTGGCGCTGGTCGGCTACCCGAGCGCGGGCAAGTCCTCGCTGATCTCGGTGCTCTCCGCCGCCAAGCCGAAGATCGCCGACTACCCCTTCACCACCCTGGTGCCCAACCTCGGCGTGGTCACGGCCGGCTCGACCGTCTACACCATCGCCGACGTCCCCGGCCTGATCCCCGGCGCCAGCCAGGGCAAGGGCCTGGGCCTGGAGTTCCTGCGGCACGTCGAGCGCTGCTCGGTGCTGGTGCACGTCCTCGACACCGCGACGCTGGAGTCGGAGCGCGACCCGCTGACCGACCTCGACGTCATCGAGGCCGAGCTCAAGGAGTACGGCGGCCTGGAGGACCGGCCCCGCATCGTCGTCCTGAA
Organism: Streptomyces sp. PKA51; assembly: GCF_057552455.1. Taxonomy (NCBI): domain Bacteria; kingdom Bacillati; phylum Actinomycetota; class Actinomycetes; order Kitasatosporales; family Streptomycetaceae; genus Streptomyces; species Streptomyces sp. PKA51. Next base: position 341,717 of record NZ_BAAJPZ010000005.1, on the reverse strand, counting down.
CAAGGTCGACATCCCCGACGGCAAGGACCTCGCCGACATCATCCGCCCCGAGCTGCAGGCCCGTGGCTACCGCATCTTCGAGGTCTCCGCCGTCTCCCGGGTCGGCCTGAAGGAGCTGTCCTTCGCCCTGGCCGAGATCGTGGCCGAGGCCCGCGCCGCCAAGCCCAAGGAGGAGGCGACGCGCATCGTCATCCGGCCGAAGGCCGTCGACGACGCCGGCTTCACCGTCACCCTGGAGGACGACGGCATCTACCGCGTGCGCGGCGAGAAGCCGGAGCGCTGGGTGCGCCAGACCGACTTCAACAACGACGAGGCCGTGGGCTACCTCGCCGACCGCCTCAACCGCCTCGGTGTCGAGGAGGAGCTGATGAAGGCCGGTGCCCGGGCGGGCGACGGCGTGGCGATCGGTTCCGAGGACGACGCGGTCGTCTTCGACTGGGAGCCGTCGATGTCCGCCGGTGCGGAGATGCTGGGCCGCCGCGGTGAGGACCACCGCTTCGAGGCGCCCCGTCCCGCCGCCCAGCGCCGCCGCGAGCGCGAGGCGGAGCGCGACGAGGCCCAGAACGAGTACGAGGGCTTCAACCCGTTCGGGTAAGGGGCACTCTCCTGTGACATGCCGTTGGCCGGACTGCGCGTGCGCAGCCCGGCCAACGGCATTCTCCGGGTGTTCTCAGCCGCCCGGCCGGGAAGCACCCGCGGCCGACGCCAGACGGGGGGCGGGGATCTCGGAGGCCCGGGCCTCCATCCGTACCCGCCGCTCGTCCGCCTTCGCCGCCAGCGCCGTCACCGCCGCCTCGAACCGGACCAGTGACGGCGGGTCCGCCGGACCCAGCAGCTGCACCTTCAGCTCCTGCCGCGCCCCGGCCAGCGCATCCAGCGCGGGGTCGCGGACCGCGGCGAGCAGGTCGGCCACGCCGCGCGCGTCCGGGGTGAGGATCGTCGCCGCGCTCACCGTCGGGTAGTTCGCCCGGAACTCCTCCTCGCCCATGCCGCTGGTGTTCGCCACCGCGTACGGCTTCTCGCTGACGAGGAAGTCCGACACGACGCTCGACACGTCGCTGATCAGCAGGTCGGACCGGTTGAAGCAGCTGAACAGCGCCGGCCGCACGTCGGTGACGACCTGGTGCTCCCACTCCGGCAGCGAGGCCCAGAACGCCTCCTCCCAGGCGGCCGTGGCGGCCTCGACCGCCTCCGCCCGGCCCGGCGGCGGGGTGCTCTGCAGCAGCATGCGCTCCACCTCGTCCGCACTCTCGCGGAAGGCGGCGGTGGTCAGCCGGTCGAGCTCGGCCGTGCGCCGGGCCAGCTCGGCGGCGGCCGCCGGCCCGGGCCGGGGCCCGGAGCGCTCCGCGTTCGCCGCACGGATCATGGCCTGGATGCGCGCGTCGGCCCGCGCGGCCCGCCCGTCCACCGACCCGGTCATCGGGTGCGGCTTGTACAGCAGCCGTACGCCCGGGTCGGCGAGCAGCTCCCGGACGATGTTCTCGCCGGCGAGGACGACCGAGGTGTTGCCAGGGTTGCCGTCCCAGCCCTCCCAGGTGGGCGCGTAGAGCACGGTGACGTACGGCTTGCCGGCCGCCGCGCCCGGTGCGGCGGTGCGGATGGGCGCGAGCTGGGGGCGGCCCACCTCGACGACGTCCTTGTCCTCGACGCCGATGTCCGCGAGCCGGTAGCGCTCGCGGGCGGCGGGGCCGGCGACCCAGACCTCGTCGTACGCCTTGGCGTAGGGATTGCAGCTGGAGAGCTTGTCGCTCTCGCCGTGGTTGATGAAGGCGTGCTTGATGGAGGGCATGCGCAGCACCTGCGAGGTCTTGCCCGAGTTGGCCGGGTGCAGCATCGCCTTCAGCGAGGACTTCTCCAGGGCCATCAGGTGCACGACCTTGGGGATGCACACGACGGGCAGGTCGGTGGCCTCGATCTTCTGCATCATGAAGCGCTCGCGCAGCACGACGATCGGGTTGCCGCCGAGCGCGCCGAGGGTGGAGAGCCACATGTTGGCCTGGTAGGCGGAGGTGGTGCCGCCGGAGAAGTACATGCCGACGGTGGGCCGGTACTCCGCCAGCCACCCGTCCAGCCACTCCAGCGCCTGCCGTTCGCCGGCGACGCGCTTGCCGGGCAGCAGCCAGGTGGCCAGGTACGCGGTGCCGGCCGCGCCGAGCGCGAGCGCGAGGCCGACGCCGGCCAGGGCCCACAGCCCCTCGCCCGTGCCGGCCGTCGCCAGCAGGCCCGCGGTGGCCGGCACGGCGAACCGCAGCAGGCGGCGGCCGTGCTGACGGGCCAGCAGGCGCGGCGGGGCCGGCGAGAGCCCCAGCCCGGAGGCGTCGACGTTGCGGGTGAGGAACGGCAGGGTGCGGCTGCGGCGCACCAGGATCGCCAGGGTCTGGCAGGCCAGGTGGGTGGCGTAGCACAGGGCGAGGGCGAGGAAGACCGGCGCGTAGTCGCGCAGGGAGCCGTTGCCGTGCAGCCGCAGCAGACCGATCAGGAGCAGTATGTCGCGCAGCAGCTGGCGCACCATGACGTCGAAGCGGATCTTGCCGAGCACGGCGATCAGGCCCGGGTCGCGGTGCTGCAGGTACACGTCGAGCGCCAGGCTCGCGGCCGTGGCGCAGATCAGGAGCGCGCTGTGCGGGGCGAGGGCGGCGGCGAGCTGCGCGGCGGAGAGGGCCAGCATCGTGAGCAGCGCCGCGAGCTGCACGGCCCGGCGGGTGGCTGTTCCGGCGGAAGGCACTGGGGAACTCCTGGCAGGAACTTCGAAAGTGAAGGGGAGCCGCCGGCCGCGGGCGACCTGTGACGACTCGACTACCGACCGTAGGACGCCGGCGGTCGGCGCTCAATCTTCCACACCAGCACCGGCCGGATTTCGGAGGCGAACGGCGGCAAATGGGTACGGGGTAGATTTGCCGTTCCGACAGGGCCGGCGGCGGCCACGGCAGCGATGACAGAGGTGTACGTACGTTGACTGGGGAAGGGACGACGCAGGAGGCCCGGCGCGAGGTCGTCGAGGCACGCCGGATCGTGGTCAAGGTGGGGTCGTCCTCTCTCACCACCTCGGGCGGGGGACTGGACGCGGACCGGGTTGACGCCCTCGTCGACGTGCTGGCCAAGACCCTCGGCGGCGCGGGCGCGCGGGACAAGGAGATCGTGCTGGTCTCCTCCGGCGCCATCGCCGCCGGACTGGCCCCGCTGGGCCTGGACCGCCGCCCGCGCGACCTGGCCCGCCAGCAGGCGGCGGCGAGCGTGGGCCAGGGCCTGCTCGTCGCCCGCTACACCGCCTCCTTCGCCCGCTACGGCCGGCGCGTGGGCCAGGTCCTGCTGACGAGCGACGACACCAGCCGGCGCGTGCACTACCGCAACGCCCGCCGGACGCTGGACCAGCTGCTGGCCATGGGCGCCGTCCCCGTCGTCAACGAGAACGACACCGTCGCCACCGACGAGATCCGCTTCGGCGACAACGACCGTCTCGCGGCCCTCGTCGCCCACCTCGTCCGCGCCGACCTGCTCGTGCTGCTCTCCGACGTCGACGGCCTCTACGACGGCGACCCCGGCCTCCCCGGCAGCTCCCGCATCGCCGAGGTGCGCGGCGAGCAGGACCTGCAGGGCGTTTCGCTGGGCAGCGCCGGCAAGGCCGGCGTGGGCACCGGCGGCATGGTCACCAAGGTGGAGGCGGCCCGGATCGCCGCCGCGGCCGGCATCCCGGTGGTGCTCACCTCCGCCAGTCAGGCGGCCGACGCGCTGCGCGGCCACGCCACGGGTACGTACTTCCACCGCACCGGGCGCCGCTCCGCCGACCGCCTGCTCTGGCTCGCCCACGCCTCGACGCCGCGCGGCGCGCTGACCCTGGACGAGGGGGCGGTACGCGCGGTGGTGGAGGGCACCGGGTCGCTGCTGCCCGCCGGAATCGCCTCGGTCGAGGGCGAGTTCAGCGCGGGCGACCCGGTGGAGCTGCGCGACACCGAGGGTCGGGCGGTGGCCCGCGGCCTGGTCACGTACGACGCCGGGGAGATCCCCCGGCTGCTGGGCCGCTCCACCCGCGACCTGGCCCGCGAGCTGGGCCCGGGCTACGAGCGCGAGGTCGTCCACCGCGACGACCTGGTCGTGCTGCCGTAGGGCGGGGAGCCACGCCCGCTTCACGCGGGGCCTTTCCGTAAAACCGCCCCGCGGCCGCCCGTCGGCTGGTCCACTTTGATGTACGGGGCCGCCGTGGACGCGCGCCCCCGTGCACCAGGGCTCCGCCGCCGTTGCGGAGCAGCGAGCAACAGGAGGCCGCCGGTGAGACGAGGGCGCCCGGGAGCGCTGCCCCGAGGGACGGCTGGGCGGGCACTGACCAGCGTCGGCACGACCGCCGGCGGCACGGCCGCGCGGGCCGGGGGCGAGGTGCCGCAGGCCCGCGAGGCCGCACGGCTGTGGCACGTCACCCTCAGCGTCGCGGGCGCCGAGGCCCCCCTGGGGGAGGTGCGCCGGGCGCTGGAGCAGCTCGCCCACGACCATCCCTTCCTGCTGACCAGCCGCTACGCCAACGACCATGCGGAGATCCGCTACTGGGAGGAGGCGCGCGACCTGCACGACGCCGCCGCCGTCGCGCTGCGGCTGTGGGGGGAGCACCGCTCGACCGCCCGGCTGCCGCCGTGGGAGATCGTCGGGTTGGAGGTCGTCGACCGGGAGACGTATCACCAGCGGGTCGCCGAGGGCTACGGCCCGCCGCCCGCCACCCCGGTCGGAGTGCACCCCTTCTGACGCGCTGCTGGCGCCTCTCCGGCGTCCCTCCGGCGTCCCTCTGGCGTCCCTCCGGCGTCTCTCCCGAAAAGCTGCAGGTCGGCGCGGGGATTGCGGCCCCGGCCGGGGCCCGGGGCCGTCCCGCAGTGTGGAACGACGGCCGGTCGGGGCGGGCCCGGGGTTAGGCTGCGGCCATGAGCAGCGTTTTCCCCTCCCCCCTCGCCGACCCCATGCCGCAGTCCCCGGTGCTGCGTGCCGCCTACCGCGCCCGCGCCGCGGCCGCCGACCTGGCGCCACTGCCGCGTGCGGCGAAGGACGAGGCGCTGCTGGCCGTCGCGGACGCCCTGGAGGTGCGCACCCGCGAGATCCTGGAGGCCAACGCCGAGGACGTGGCCAAGGCCCGCGAGGCCGGCACCGCCGAGTCGGTCGTCGACCGGCTGACCCTGACCCCCGAGCGGGTGCGGGCCATCGCCCGGGACGTGCGCGACGTGGCCGCCCTGCCCGACCCGGTGGGCGAGGTCGTGCGCGGCTCCACCCTCCCCAACGGGCTCGACCTGCGCCAGGTGCGGGTGCCGCTGGGCGTGGTCGGCATCATCTACGAGGCCCGGCCCAACGTCACCGTGGACGCCGCGGCGCTGTGCCTGAAGTCGGGCAACGCCGTCCTGCTGCGGGGTTCCTCCTCCGCGTACGCCTCCAACACCGCGCTCGTGCGCGTCATCCGCGACGCGGTGGGCGGGGCCGGCCTGCCGGCCGACGCCGTCCAGCTGGTGCCGGGCGAAAGCCGGGACTCCGTACGCGAGTTGATGCGCGCCCGCGGCATGGTCGACGTCCTCATCCCGCGCGGCGGCGCCTCCCTGATCCGCACCGTCGTGCAGGAGTCCACCGTCCCCGTGATCGAGACCGGCACGGGCAACTGCCACGTGTACGTCGACGCCGAGGCCGACCTCGACATGGCCGTGAAGATCCTGGTCAACTCCAAGGCGAGCCGGGTGAGCGTGTGCAACGCCGCCGAGACGCTGCTGGTCCACCGGGACATCGCCGAGCGCTTCCTGCCGCTCGCGCTGGCCGCGCTCGCCGAGGCGGGCGTGACCGTGCACGGCGACGAGCGGGTGCTGGAGCTGGCCGCCGCGGCCGGCACCGGGGCCACCGTGGTGCCCGCGACGACCGACGACTGGGAGGCGGAGTACCTCTCCTACGACATCGCCGCGGCCGTGGTGGACGACCTGGACGCGGCCGTGCGCCACATCCGGCTGTGGACCTCCGGGCACACCGAGGCCATCGTCACCACCTCGCAGGCCGCCGCCCGCCGCTTCACCCAGCTGGTGGACTCCACGACGGTCGCGGTCAACGCCTCGACGCGGTTCACCGACGGCGGCCAGTTCGGTTTCGGGGCGGAGATCGGCATCTCCACGCAGAAGCTGCACGCGCGCGGGCCGATGGGCCTGCCGGAGCTGACCTCCACCAAGTACATCGTCACCGGCGACGGTCACGTGCGGTAGCGGCAGCCGAATTCCCGTACCGGACGCGCGCTTTGGCCGGTGCGGGTCTACGCTGGACGGGTGCCGGACGACGTGGGGGGCAAGCCGTTCCCGGACGGCGAGGAGCCCGAGAGCCACCGCCACGGAGGCGCGGACGACCCGTTCGCCTCCGTGGTCTTCGACGAGGACTTCGTGCGGGCCGCCGCGATCCACGAGCCCTCGGCGGCCGAGCGGATGCTCGCGGCCGACCGGGCGCGGGCCGGCGGCGGCCCCGCCGACGACGACCCGTACGACGAGGCGCCGCCCGGCCTGGACGGCGCCCTGCCGGGCGGGCTGCGCGCCGTGCGGCCCGGGGAGCTGCCCCTGGCCCACGACCTCGACCCGGACGACGCCTACGGCCCCTACGGGCGCTACGGCCTGACCCGCGGGCCCTACCGCGGGCACGCCCGCTGGCACCGGCCGGTGGCCTGGGTGCTGGCGGTGGTCATGGGCATAGGCGTGGTGGCCCTCGCCTTCGCCGCCGTCTACCGCGGCGCCTCCTCCTCCGGCGGCCGGCAGAGCCCGGCCCCGCCGCCCGCCACCACCGGCGTGGGCGCGGACGCCCCGGTGGGGGAGCGGCAGGGGCCGCTGCCCTCGGTCTCCGCCGACTCCGAGCCGCCGGTCGCCTCGGCGGTGCCCCCGTACCGCTGAGCCCGCCCGCAGATGATCACTTATGGTCGCTCCATGGTGACCTCGTGTTCGCCGGTGACCGACCGCAGGAGCCGTGGCCAGGGCTGGTGTCCCTCGCCCGGCCGCTTGAAATTTCCCCGGAAGTTGTCGCGCAGCAGCGCGTTTACCAGCGGCTCCCCAGACCTACTCTTGAGGTATGAACGGGCCTGGAGACCCACCTGAGGGCACGCCCGAGGGCCCCCAGGGAGGCGACGAGGAGTACCGATCCGTCGTCTTCGACGAATCGTTCATCCGTGCTGCCCGGCTCCAGGAATTCTCCGCCCGCGAGCGCATGGACGACCACGCGCCCGCCGTCCGCACCCGGCACGCCTGGGCGCGCGTCAGCGCCTCCCGGCAGGTGCTGCTGCTGGTCGTCCTGATCGCCCTGGCCTTCGGCACCGCCGTCTACATGGGCCTGCGCCACCCCTACAAGGAGCCCGGCCCGCCCGCCGCCGAGCCACTGCGCACCGTCCTGGTGCCCCTGGCACCCCACGACGCCGTGCCCGGCGCACCGTCGGCCAAGGAGCTCTTCGACAACAGCCCGGCCACCCGCCTGCGCGACGGCATCGAGGGCATCACCCTTCCGGCCGCACGGCGCACCCAGAATTTCTCCGAGGCCATGGTGATGGCGGCCCTGGCCACGGCCAAGGAGTACGTCGTCAAGTCCGCGCTCGACCCGGGCGTGCTCACCGGCGGCGCCCAGCGCACCGTACGCCTGCTGCTCGCCCCCGCCCAGCTCGACCAGTTCGACCGCAGCTTCGCCCACCCCGCCGACGACGGGCGCAACGCGGCGACCGGCTGGCTGATCCGCTTCGACCCCTCCCAGGTGGCCCTCGCCGACCGCACCATCCGCACCCAGGGCACCTTCGCCATCACCGAGGTCTCCCCGGCCGCGCTGGAGGTCTCCTCGGACCACACCTTCGTCTACGCCGTCCGCCCGGCCACCGGCAAGCCCGACGCCACCTCGCTGTTCACCGTGCGGCGCACGATGCGCTTCCGCTTCGACCGCGACGACCTGCAGGAACACCATGTGCAGGTGCTGCAGAGCGCGGTGCAGGCCGGGCCGCAGTCCTGCAACGCCGACGACGCCGTCTTCCTGCGGCCGCTCTTCGCCGGCCAGAAGGCCGGCGGCGACGGCCCGGCAGGCACCGACCCGTACGCCACCGGCAGCACCGACGGCGCGCTGTGCGGCACGCTGGACGCCGGCGTCCAGCCGTCCCCACCGCGCCACTAGCGCCTGTCCGGCGGATCTTCGTCCGGCCCACCAGGGCGCCCCGAAAGGGGCGCGGGGAACTGCGCGACAAGCCACGACGTGCCCGCAGATGCACCGGTGGCCGGTCGCGCCCACGCGGCGGCAGCCGCAGATCGGCCCAGCCCCGCGCCCCTTACGGGGCGGTCGTCGAGCCGTCGGACGGCGGGCCGGCATCGTCGGGGCCCGCAGGGCCCTTGGCCGGGCCCGCCGGGCCCTTGGCCGGGGCGGCGCGGCCGCCGAAGGTGTCCTTCAGCCGCCCGCCCAGGTCGCCCACGCCACCCGCTATGTCCCGCACGAGCCCCATCAGCGGGTCCTTGCTGGAGCGCACCGACTCGGCGTAGTGGTTCGCCGACTCGCGGAAGGAGTCGGAGACGGAGGTGTCCTTGTCCTCCGAGCGGCGCGGGTAGTGGCCGTCCATGATCCGCTGGTAGTCGCGGCTCTCCGACCAGCGCTTGAGCTCGGCCGCCCGCACGGTGGCGAAGGGATGGCTGCGCGGCAGCATGTTGAGGATCTTCAGCACCGAGTCGCGCACGTCACCGCCGCGCTCGTACTCCTCGGCCTGGGCCAGGAAGGCGTCCACGTTCATCTCGTGCAGGTGGTTGCCGCCGGCCAGCTTCATCAGCATGCGCAGTGCCGCCCGCGGATCCTGGCCCACCAGCAGCCCCGCCCGGTCCGCGGACAGCTCCGACTTGCGGAACCACTCGCGCAACGCGGTGACCAGCGCGTTCACCGCGATGGTGCCCAGTGGTACCCAGGCCACCTTCACCGCGAAGCCGGTCAGGAACAGCAGGATCGTGCGGTAGACGGCGTGGCCGGACAGCGCGTGCCCCACCTCGTGGCCGACCGCCGTGCGCATCTCCTCCTCGTCCAGCAGCTCCACCAGGCCCGTGGTCAGCACGATCACCGGCTCGTCCAGGCCCACGCACATGGCCCCCGGCCGGGGGTCCTGCGTGACGTACATCGGGGGGACCTTCTCCAGGTCCAGGACGTAGCAGGCGTCCAGCAGCATGGTGTGCAGATGCGGGAACTGCTGCTCGCTCACCCGCACCGAGTCCGACAGGTACAACAGGCGCATGCTGCGCTCCGGCAGCAGCCCGCTCAGCGCCTTGAAGGCCACGTCGAAACCGCTCAGCCGGCGCAGCGCCACCAGCGCCGAACGGTCCGCGGGGTGCTCGTACGCCCGGGAGGAGATCCCCGGGAACCGCCTGCGCTGCCCGGCCGGCCCCCGCCCGCCGTCGCCCGCACCCGTGCCGTCGCTCATCGCCGACCCCCTGCCGTCGCCGCTCGGAAAGGCCCTGACCGGCCCGTACCCGACCTGTGGGACCCCAGCCTAGGCGCTGCCGCCGACAGGGCTACGGTGGAGGCATGGCCGACATCAGCCCCGCCCTGCACGGGCTCACCACCCACCCCGCCCTCACCGAGGTCCTCGCCGTCTCGCACGGCGACCAGGGCCCGGGTGCCGTGCTGCGCACCGTCCTGATCGTCGGCATCGTCGGTGTCCCCCTGCTCGCCTGGCTGCTGCTGCGCGGCTACCGCAAGTAGCCCGGCCCCGCGGGCGACGCGCGGAGTCGGCGTGAGCTCGCGGGTGCGCCCCGCTTACGATGTGGCAGAAGTCTCCAACCGACCCCGTCCCGGATAGGTCCTGCCGACGTGAATCTCATCGACGCCCACAGCGCCCTGCTGACCCTCGCCGCAGAGAGCGAGCACGTGGACAACCACAAGAGCATCAGCCCCGCCGTGACCGGTGGCGCCGCCCTCGTCATCCTGCTGCTCCTGCTCTGGATCACCACGCGCTTCAACCGCGACCGCTGATCGCGCCGGTCCCTGGCGTCAACGCATGACGACGCGCCCAGTAGGGTCTGCACGCATGGAAGAGCAGACAGGGCCCGTGAAGCGGCGGCTCGGCGTGATGGGCGGGACGTTCGACCCCATCCACCACGGCCACCTGGTCGCCGCGAGCGAGGTGGCCGCGCAGTTCCACCTCGACGAGGTCGTCTTCGTGCCGACGGGCCAGCCGTGGCAGAAGGGCCACCGCGAGGTCTCCGCGGCCGAGGACCGCTACCTGATGACGGTGATCGCCACCGCCTCCAACCCGCAGTTCTCGGTCAGCCGCATCGACATCGACCGCGGCGGACCCACCTACACCACGGACACCCTGCGGGAACTGCGCGACCTCAACCCCAACTCGGACCTGTTCTTCATCACCGGCGCCGACGCGCTGGCCCAGATCCTGACCTGGCGGAACACCGAGGAGCTCTTCCCGCTGGCCCACTTCATCGGCGTCACCCGGCCCGGCCACATACTGGCCAACCCCGGGCTGCCCGAGGACCGGGTCTCCTTCGTGGAGGTCCCCGCCCTGGCCATCTCCTCCTCCGACTGCCGCGCCCGCGTGGCGCAGGGCGATCCCGTCTGGTACCTGGTGCCCGACGGTGTGGTGCGCTACATCGACAAGCGCAAGCTGTACCGTCACGACGGCTGAGACCCGCACGAACGCCGACTGGGCTCGAGGGGCACTGGTGAACGACCGACAGGACCCGTACGCGTACGACCCGTACGCGTCCCCGGCGACGCCGCCGCAGGTGTACGGCTATGACGCCTACGGCCAACCGGTGTACCGGCCGGACGCCCCCGAGCGCGTGTACGACCAGTACGGGCAGCCCCTGCAGCAGCAGCCGTACGCCTACGACCCGTACGCCGGCGGGCAGCCGCACCCGCAGCCGTCCTACGACACCTACGCCGCCCAGGCTCCCGAGTACCTCGCCCAGCAGAGCCCGAGCCCGCAGGTCCAGCAGGCCCAGCAGACCCAGCAGACCCAGCAGGAGTGGATCCCCCGGCAGGGCGGCCCCGCACCCCAGGACGTGCACCCCGCGCAGGCTCCCGCCGCGCCCCGGGAGCCGGCGGCGCACGGCTCGGTGCCCGAGCCGCGGCCGGCCGCCGAGGAGGCCCCGGACTACCGCACCGAACAGTTCTCCTTCGTCGAGGAGCCGGACGACGGCTCCGAGGACGTCATCGACTGGCTGAAATTCAGCGAGAGCCGCACCGAGCGCCGCGACGAGCGCAAGCGCAAGGGCCGCAACCGCGTCGTCGCCCTCGCGGTGGTGCTCGTCCTCGCCCTCGGCGGCGGCATCGGCTGGTTCCTGCTCTCCGGCGGGGACGACAAGCCGGCCCCCAAGGCCGCCGGCGCGGCGCAGAAGCGCGACGTGATCGTCGTGCACCTGCGGCAGACCAGGGGCGGGGACAGCTCCACCGCCCTGCTGGTCGACAACGAGACCACCAAGAAGGCCACCACCGTCCTGCTGCCCAACTCCCTGGCCCTGGCCAAGGACGGCGGCGGCGCCACCACCCTCGGCAAGGCCGTGCAGGAAGCGGGCACCGGCGGCACCCGGGACGCCCTGAACACCCTGCTGGGCGCCGACATCAAGGGCAGCTGGCGACTGGACACCCCCTACCTGGAGAACCTCGTCGAGCTCGTCGGCGGCATCACCGTCGACACCGACACCGACGTACCCGCCGAGAAGGCCGGCGACCGGCCCCTGGTCACCCGCGGCAGCGGGCAGACCCTCGCCGGCCGGGCGGCCGTCGCCTACGCCACCCACCGCGCCGCCGGCGAGGACCAGAGCCGGCAGCTGGCCCGCTTCGGACAGGTCGTGCAGGCCGTCCTGCGGAAGCTGTCCAGCGACACCAAGGCGGCCACCACCACCGTGGAGTCCCTCGCCCAGATCCCCGACCCCTCCCTGTCCCCGCAGCAGCTCGGCGCCTCGCTCGCGCACCTGGCGGAGAAGGCCAAGACCGGCGCGTACGCCACCGCCGTGCTGCCCGTGCAGCCCGACGGCTCGCTCGCCCAGAAGACGGCCGACAGCATGGTCAAGGACGTCCTCGGCGGCACGGTGAAGAACACCGACAAGAACGCGCCGCCCCGGGTGAGCGTGAAGAACGCCACCGGCTCGGCCGGCGCCGCCACCACGGCCCAGGTCGCGCTCGTCAACGGCGGCTACACCTACGTCGCCGGCGGCACCGCCGGCGCGGCCGAGGGCGCCTCCGCCGTGCTCTACGCCGACGATGCCCGGGCCGCCGAGGCCAAGGAGGTCGCCCGCACCCTCGGCCTGCCGGAGCGGGCCGTCCGCAAGGGCGAGGGCGCCCCCAACGCCGACGTCACAGTGGTGCTGGGCAAGGACTACAAGAGCTGATCCACAGGTCGCCGGCGGCTGATCCACAGGTCGCCGACGGCCGATCCGCGGGCCGTCGGCGGCTTTCGGCCGGGCTTTCGGTCACGCTTTCGATCCGGGGGAAAAGTCCGGGAGTGGCGCGCGTGGGTCGTGAGACCCTGGAGGGGTACTGACCCTCTTGACCGAAAGCATGGCTTGTGACCGCCACCGACCGCTCCATCGAGCTCATCCGGGCCGCCGCCCAGGCCGCCGCCGACAAGCTCGCGCACGATGTCATCGCGTACGACGTCAGCGACGTCCTGTCGATCACCGACGCCTTCCTGCTGGCCTCGGCCCCCAACGACCGCCAGGTCAAGTCCATCGTCGACGAGATCGAGGAGCGGCTGCTGAAGGACCTCGGCGCCAAGCCGGTGCGCCGCGAGGGCGACCGCGACGCCCGCTGGGTCCTGCTGGACTACGTCGACATCGTCGTGCACGTCCAGCACAGCGAGGAGCGCGTCTTCTACGCCCTGGAGCGGCTGTGGAAGGACTGCCCGGAGATCGGGCTGCCCGAGGACGCCGTCGCCACCCGCGGCAAGGCCGACGAGCACGCCCGGATGCAGTCCGCCGAGGCCGGAGTGGACGGAGACCTCAGCTGAACGGCACGGGGGGCGGCCGGGGGCGCCGCATCGTCCTGTGGCGGCACGGCCAGACGTCCTGGAACGTCGAGCGCCGCTTCCAGGGCACCACGGACATCGACCTGACCGACACCGGCCGGGCGCAGGCGCGCCGGGCCGCCCGGCTGCTGGCCGGCCTGCGGCCGCACGCCATCGTCGCCTCCGACCTGCGGCGCGCCCGGGACACCGCCGCCGAGCTCGCGGCCGTCACCGGCCTGCCGGTCTCCGGCCACCCGGAGCTGCGCGAGACGTACGCGGGCGCGTGGCAGGGCCTGACGCACGAGGAGATCGCCGAGCGCTTCGGCGAGCAGTACGCGGCCTGGAAGCGCGGCGAGCCGGTGCGGCGCGGCGGGGGCGAGCTGGAGACCGAGGTCGCCGACCGGGCCGCGCCCGTGGTGCTCTCCCACGCCGACAAGCTGCCGGACGGCGGCACCCTGGTCGTGGTCAGCCACGGCGGCACGATCCGCACCACCATCGGCCGGCTGCTGGGCCTTCAGGCGGGCTCCTGGGAGGCCCTGGGCGGCCTGAGCAACTGCAGCTGGTCCGTGCTGGGCGAGGGTGCGCGGGGCTGGCGCCTGCTGGAGCACAACGCCGGATCGCTGCCGGAGCCGGTGCTGGGCGACGACGACTGAGGAGCCCCCTCGTGGGGCTCCCGGGGCCCGATTTCACATCCGGGCAGGTCGCAGGCTAAAGTTCTTCTTGTTCGCGGGGAACACCGGGGAAAGCCCGGGGGAAACCGAGAACAGCGGGGCTATAGCTCAGTTGGTAGAGCGCCTGCATGGCATGCAGGAGGTCAGGAGTTCAATTCTCCTTAGCTCCACAACCCGATGATCCCGCCTCCCTGATCCAGGGAGGCGGGATTCTTGCTGCTCCCATACCCTTCCGTGGCAGAATCGGACGCCCGGGAACGGACGGGGCCGAAGGGGAGGGAACGGGCTGACCCATGGGTGCTCACAGCCGGAAGTGCGACTGGTGCGGCAGCGGGACGCCGATCGTCCGCGACATGGAGCCGCTCAACTCCGCCTATCAGTACTGGTGCGTCGAGTGCGCGCGGGCGCTGATCATAAAAGGCGACCCGATCGAGGTCTACCGGGAGCTCGAGGGCGAGCCGATCTACGGCCGACTCCTCGACGAACTGTGCACGCTCAAGCGCTTCTACTCCTTCGCGACCGCCTGAACGGCCGGCCGAACAACCCCTCAAAACGGACAAATCGGCCCGCCGGTCGCTCGGCGGGGAATCGATTTGGCGAAAGGGGGGTAGGACCGTGTAATGTTCTGGGTGTCGCCGGGGGAACCGGGCGGCGGGAAAACAGAACAAGGGGCTATAGCTCAGTTGGTAGAGCGCCTGCATGGCATGCAGGAGGTCAGGAGTTCAATTCTCCTTAGCTCCACAGCAAAGAAGCGGGTCATCCGGAAGGATGGCCCGCTTCTTCGTGTGCGGACTTCGCCGCCCGGCCGCCCGGCGTCACCGGAAGCCACCGCCAACTCCCGCCAACCCCCGGTAACCGCAAGGTTGTTGACCGTAAGTTTCTTGATCCCATCTTGACGAACGCATGCCCCAAGGATGAACGGTTCGTCGACAGAGTGACGTGACCGTTCACTCTCAGGGGGTTCCATGAGATCAAGCCGCTCACGGGCACGTGCCGGACTGTCCCTGGCCGCGGCCCTGCCGCTGGTCGCGGGGGCGCTCGCGCTCGCCGGGCCGGCCGCCCAGGCGCAGGCCGACTCCACGCCGCACGACCGCCAGTCGCTGGTGGGCACCAAGCCCGAGTGGGCGACCGCCGGCGCGGACCAGGGCGCCACGGCCGCTTCCCGGGCCGTCACCGCCCGGGTCTACCTGGCCGGCCGGGACGCCGACGGCCTGGCCGCCTACGCCCGGGCCGTCTCCGACCCGAAGTCCGCCTCCTACGGCAAGTACTTGACCGCGCAGCAGGCGAAGGAACGATTCGGCGCGACGCGGGCCCAGATAGCCGAGGTCACCGCGTGGCTGAAGTCCTCCGGCCTCACGGTGACCGCGAGCAACGACCACTACCTCACGGTGTCCGGTGACGCCGCCGCCGCCCGCAAGGCGTTCGGCACCGAGCTGCACGACTACGTCAAGGACGGCAAGACCTACCACGCGCCCTCGCGGACGGCCTCCGTACCGGCCTCCCTGCACGGCGCCGTGCTGACCGTCGTGGGCCTGAACAACGCGCCCCGGCTGGCCCACCACCAGGACACCCTGCCCGGCCCGAGTGCGGCCTTCCGCAATGCCGGCCCCTTCTCGACCTACTACGGCTCGAACGTCAACAACGACCTGCCCGCCGCCTACGGCTCCCACGCGCCGTACGCGATCAAGGGCTACACCGGCAAGCAGCTGCGCGCCGCGTACGGGGCGAAGAACTTCACCGGCAAGGGCGTGACCGTCGCGATCACCGACGCCTTCGCCTCCCCGACGATCGTCAAGGACATCGAGCAGTACGCCAAGCGCAACGGAGACAAGGCGTACCGCAAGGGCCAGTTCTCCCAGGTGCTGCCCGCCGACTACACGCACACCAAGCCCGACGAGTGCGACGCGGCCGGCTGGTACGGCGAGGAGACCCTCGACATCGAGGCCGTGCACGCCGTGGCCCCGGACGCCGGCATCGTCTACGTGGCCGGCTCCTCCTGCCAGGACGACGACCTGATCGACTCCCTGCGCAAGATCGTCGACGGCCGGCTCGCCGACATCGTCTCCAACTCCTGGGGCGACATCGAGACCAACGAGACCCCGGACGTCGCCGCCGCCTACGACCAGATCTTCCAGCAGGGCGCGGTCGAGGGCATCGGCTTCTACTTCTCCTCCGGCGACGACGGCGACAACACCGTCAAGCACGGCGTGAAGCAGGTCGACACCCCCGCGAACTCCCCGTGGGTCACCTCCGTCGGCGGCACCTCGCTCGCCGTCGGCAAGGGCGACAAGTACTTGTGGGAGACCGGCTGGGGCACCCACAAGGCCCCGCTGTCGAAGGACGGCCACAGCTGGGACGGCTTCCCCGGCGCCTTCACCGGCGGCGCGGGCGGCGGCACCAGCAAGGTCTTCGAGCAGCCCTTCTACCAGCGCGGCGTCGTCCCCGACGCGCTGTCCAAGGCCAACGGCACCACCAAGCCGATGCGCGTCGAGCCCGACATCGCGGCCGTCGCCGACTCCAGCACCGGTTTCCTGGTCGGCCAGACCCAGACCTTCCCGGACGGCAAGGTGGCCTACGACGAGTACCGCATCGGCGGCACCTCGCTCGCCGCGCCCGTGATCGCCGGCGTCCAGGCGCTCGCCCAGCAGGCCCGCCACGGCGTGCCCATCGGCTTCGCCAACCCCGCGATCTACGACCGCTACGGCACCGCCGCCTACCACGACGTCACCGACCACCCGCTGGGCCGCGGCCAGGGCCTGGGCGTCGTACGCGTCGACTACGCCAACGGCGTGGACGCCAAGGGCGGCCTCCTCACCTCCCTGCGCAGCCTGGGCGGCGACACCTCGCTGTCGGCGACCTCCGGCTACGACAACGTCACCGGCGTCGGCTCCCCGGCCGACGACTACGTGACCTCGTACATCCCGCGCAGCGGGCGCTGAGGCCGCCCGGGGCCCGGGGACCGCACCCTCTCCTTCGGTGCGGGCCCCGGGCCCCCTGGGGTAACCTGGGCCCATGCGTGCCGTACGCCTTCTGCTTAGCGAGCCGCGCTGATCAGTACCGACCCCGCGGGTCGGCATCGGCGCGGCATCCCCTCCTGTGCGAGGGGTTTTTTCATTTGCGGCCAGCGAGCCGCAGGCAGAGGGCGAAGACGACGATCGATGGAGCTTAGAGGACGATGAGCGAGACCCCCACCGCCGCCGAGGTGGCAGCCCCGCACCGCTACACGGCCGCGCTGGCCGCCGACATCGAGGCACGCTGGCAGGACTTCTGGGACGCGAACGGCACGTACCACGCGCCCAACCCCAGCGGCGAGCTGGCGGGCGACGAGGCGGCCGCGGAGATCGCCGCCCGGCCGCACAAGTTCGTCATGGACATGTTCCCGTATCCGTCGGGTGCGGGCCTGCACGTCGGTCACCCGCTGGGCTACATCGCCACCGACGTCTACGCGCGCTACCACCGCATGACGGGCCACAACGTCCTGCACACCCTCGGCTTCGACGCCTTCGGCCTGCCCGCCGAGCAGTACGCCGTGCAGACCGGCACCCACCCGCGGGTGTCCACCGAGGCCAACATCGAGAACATGAAGGCGCAGCTGCGGCGGCTGGGCCTGGGCCACGACAAGCGCCGGTCGTTCGCCACGATCGACCCGGAGTACTACAAGTGGACCCAGTGGATCTTCCTGCAGATCTTCAACTCCTGGTACGACCCGGAGGCGAAGAAGGCCCGGCCCATCGCCGAGCTGATCGCGCAGTTCGAGAGCGGGGAGCGCGCCACGCCCGACGGGCGCCCCTGGAATGAGCTGAGCGCCGTCGAGCGCGCCGACGTGCTGGGCGAGTACCGCCTGGCGTACGCCTCCGACGCGCCCGTCAACTGGTGCCCCGGCCTGGGCACCGTACTGGCCAACGAGGAGGTCACCGCCGACGGCCGCTCCGAGCGCGGCAACTTCCCCGTCTTCAAGTCCAAGCTGCGCCAGTGGAACATGCGCATCACCGCCTACGCGGACCGCCTGCTGGAGGACCTGGACGCCCTGGACTGGCCCGAGGCCATCAAGCTGCAGCAGCGCAACTGGATCGGCCGCAGCGAGGGCGCCCGCGTCGACTTCGCCATCGACGGCACCCCCGGCGCCACGGCCACGGTCTTCACCACCCGCCAGGACACCCTCTTCGGCGCCACCTACCTGGTGCTGGCCCCCGAGCACCCGCTGGTCGTCACCGACGACCACGGCGTGATCCCCGCCGCCTGGCCGCAGGGCACCCACGAGGACTGGACCGGCGGGCACGCCACCCCGGCCGAGGCCGTCGCCGCCTACCGCAAGGAGGCCGCCGCCAAGTCCGACGTCGAGCGGCAGGCCGACGCCAAGGAGAAGACCGGCGTCTTCACCGGCGCGTACGCCGTCAACCCCGTCAACGGCGAGCGCATCCCCGTCTTCGTCGCCGACTACGTCCTGATGGGCTACGGCACCGGCGCCATCATGGCCGTCCCCGCCCACGACAGCCGCGACTTCGCCTTCGCCCGCGCCTTCGACCTGCCGATGCGCTGCGTCGTGCAGCCCGCGGACGACCGCGGCACCGACCCCTCGACGTGGGCCGACTCCTTCGACTCCTACGACGCCGAGATCATCAACTCGGCCGGCGAGGGCGTCTCCCTGAACGGCCTGCGCGTCCCCGAGGCCAAGACGGCCATGGCCCAGTGGCTGACCGAGCGCGGCATCGGCGAGGCCACCGTCAACTTCCGCCTGCGCGACTGGCTCTTCAGCCGCCAGCGCTACTGGGGCGAGCCCTTCCCGATCGTCTACGACGAGGACGGCGTCGCCCACGCCCTGCCCGAGTCGATGCTGCCGCTGGAGCTGCCGGAGGTCGAGGACTACGCGCCGCGCACCTTCGAGCCGGACGACGCCGACACCCGGCCGGAGACCCCGCTCTCGCGCAACGAGGAGTGGGTCAACGTCGAGCTGGACCTCGGCGACGGCCCCAAGACGTACCGCCGCGAGACCAACACCATGCCCAACTGGGCCGGTTCCTGCTGGTACGAACTGCGCTACCTGGACCCGCACAACAGCGAGCGCCTGGTCGACCCCGACGCCGAGCGCTACTGGATGGGCCCGGCCGAGGGCAAGCCGCACGGCGGCGTCGACCTGTACGTCGGCGGTGCCGAGCACGCGGTGCTGCACCTGCTGTACGCCCGCTTCTGGTCGAAGATCCTCTTCGACCTGGGCCACATCTCCTCGGCCGAGCCGTTCCACAAGCTCTTCAACCAGGGCATGATCCAGGCGTACGTCTACCGCGACGCCCGCGGCATCGCCGTGCCCGCCGCCGAGATCGAGGAGGCCGACGGCGCGTACCACTACAAGGGCGAGAAGGTCTCCCGCCTGCTCGGCAAGATGGGCAAGTCCCTGAAGAACGCCGTCACGCCGGACGAGATCTGCGCCGAGTACGGCGCCGACACCCTGCGCCTGTACGAGATGGCGATGGGCCCCCTGGACGTCTCCCGCCCCTGGGACACCCGCGCCGTCGTCGGCCAGTACCGCCTGCTGCAGCGCCTGTGGCGCAACGTGGTCGACGAGACCACCGGCGAGGTCACCGTCGTCGACGCCGAGCCCGACGAGGCCACGCTGCGCGCCCTGCACAAGGCCATCGACGGCGTCGGCCAGGACCTGGCGAACCTGCGCTTCAACACCGCCATCGCCAAGGTGACCGAGCTGAACAACTTCGTCACCAAGCTGAGCGAGGTGCCGCGTTCGGTGGCCGAGCGGATGGTCCTGCTCGTCGCCCCGCTGGCCCCGCACATCGCCGAGGAGCTGTGGCGCCGGCTGGGCCACGAGGAGTCGGTCGTCCACCAGCCCTTCCCGGTCGCCGACCCCGCCTACCTGGTCGCCGACACCGTCACCTGCGTCGTGCAGATCAAGGGCAAGGTCAAGGCCCGCCTGGAGGTCGCCCCGTCGATCTCCGACGAGGAGTTGGAGCGGACCGCCCTGGCCGACCCGGCGGTCGTCGCCGCCCTGGGCGGTGCCGGCATCCGCAAGGTGATCGTGCGCGCACCGAAGCTCGTGAACATCGTCCCTGCGTGACGCGTTAAGGGTTCTTCCCTACGGGCAGGTTGGGGGTTCTTCCGGAACCCCCGACCTGCCCGCTGCGTTTACGGTGGAAAGGTACGGGCGCCGCCCCCGCCCGTCGCCTACCCGAGGAGCGTATTCATGGAAGCCGCCGCCGCGATCTTCGCCGTGATCAGTGCGCTCGTCGTGGCGTTCGTGGTCATCGCCGTGATCAGGGCGGTACGGGCGGTCAAACGCGGCGTCGACCGCACCGTCACCCAGGCACGGCGCACGGTGGAGGACACCCGGCTCAAGGCCCGCCGCTACGGCCTGCCCGGCCCCGCGGGCGAGGTCGCCGAACTGCGGCTGTCCCTGCGCACCTCCCTGCGCGCAACGCAGGAGGTCCTGCGCGCCGGCGCCCGGGACGACGCCTCCCTCACCGAATCCCTGGCCCTCTTCGAGCGACTGAGCGCCCACGGCCGCGAGCTCGACGAGGACTTGCGCAAGCTGGAGGACGAACCCGGCAGGGACCGCATCATCGCCTGCCTCCCGGAGCTGCGCGAGCGCACGGAGCGCATCACCCACTCGGCCGACTCCCTCCGCTGGGCGGCCCAGGACCGCGCCCGCCGCTTCGGCGCCGACGACCTCGACGCACTGAGCGAACAGATCCGTATGGAGGCGGGCGCCCTGCGCCACTGGGAGGAGGAGCCGCCGGGAAGCGGAGGCCCGGGGGCGGCCGGCGGGGTCGACCGCAGCGCCGGGGCTTCACCGAGCGGCAGGCCCGGCAAGGCTTCCGGGGCCGCCGGCGCCGGTGAGGTCGGTGGTGCCTCCGGGGTGGGGGTCGGCGGTGCTTCCGGTGCGGGCAGTGCCGGTGCTTCCGGGGCAAGTGGGGCGTCCCGGACCGCCGGTGCTGCGGGGACCGTCGGCGCCGCCGCGGGCGCCGGGCCGGCCGGATCCGCCGGGTCCGCCGCCCGGTCGGGCGGGCCGGCCGGGCCCGGCGAGGGCCACGCCTCCGGCGAGGGGCCGGAGGGCCGGGACGGCGCGCGGCCCGCGCTCGAAGGCCGCACCGACCGGTGGAAACCGGGGTATCCCTGGGAGAAGGCGATCCGTCGCCGGGAGAACACGGCCTGAGCCCAGCCGCAGGCGCCCCCGCAGGCGCCCCCGCGGTCGAACCCGCAGGTGAAGCCGCTCTGCCGCGGGAGCGGCTCGGCGGGTAACCTCCGGGGCATGTCCCGCCACGTCGCCATCATCACCGATTCCACGGCCTACCTGCCCCGCCAGGCGATGGAGCGGCACAGCATCACCGCCGTACCGCTGACGGTCGTCCTGGGCGACGAGGCGCTGGAGGAGGGCACCGAGGTCTCGGCCCGGTCGGTGGCCCAGGCCCTCGCCAAGCGCCGGCCCGTCACCACGTCGCGGCCCGCGCCGGAGGACTTCGCCGCGGCCTATCGCGCGGCCGCCGAGAACGGCGCGGACGGCATCGTCTCCCTGCACCTGTCGGCGGAGTTCTCGGGCACGTACGACGCGGCGGTGCTCGCGGCGCGGGAGGCGCCCGTGCCGGTCCGGGTCGTGGACACCGGCATGGTCGCGATGGCGCTCGGCTTCTGCGCCCTGGCCGCGGCCGAGACGGCCCGGGCGGGCGGTTCGCTCGACGAGATCGTCGCGGCGGCGGAGAAGCGCGCGCAGGGCACGGCCGCCTACTTCTACGTGGACACCCTCGACTACCTGCGGCGCGGCGGCCGCATCGGCGCCGCGCAGGCGCTGCTGGGCTCGGCGCTCGCCGTCAAGCCGCTGCTGCAGCTGGACGGCGGCCGCATCGAACTGCGGGAGAAGGTGCGCACGGCGGCCAGGGCGATCGCCCGGCTGGAGGAGATCGTGGTGGAGCGCACGGGGACCGCGCCCGCCGACATCGCCGTCCACCACCTGGCCGCCCCCGAGCGGGCCGCCGAGCTGGCCGAACGGCTGCGGGAGCGGGTGCCGGGGCTGCTGGAGCTGCACGTGAGCGAGGTCGGCGCGGTGATCGGGGCCCACACGGGGCCGGGGTTGCTGGGTGTGGTGGTCTCACCGAGGTAGGGCGGCATTCCGGTCATCTCGTGCTGCCCGTGAGGGTGACGAGATTTTCCCCAAGGGGCCGGTTTTCCACCGGAATTGAGGCTGCCCGGCGGCGATCCGGCGATCGGGCTACGGTCCCGCGTCATGGCCGATCGCTCACGCACAGTAACCGCGCCTGCATCCGCGCCCGCACCTGCATCCTCGTCCTCGACGCGCCCCATGCCTGTGTCCGCTGCCGCTCCGGCGGCCGCCGTGGACCGCGGGCTGGGTTCGCTGCGTGACCGCGTCGCCGCCGCCTCGCCGCCGAACGCTCCCGCGCGGCCGCGCCGGGACTGGCGTGGCGCGGTCCGTGACCGGCTGCCGGTGTGGCTGCAGGTGCGGTGCGGCATCGAGCCCAGGACGCTCGCGGCACTGGCGGTCGTGCTGGTGGCGGCCGTCGGTCTGGCGGTGCACCACTTCTGGTCCGGGCGACCGCACGAGGTCCATGCGCCGCAGCGGGAGGATGCGCCTGCTGCCGGGGCCGCCCCGCCGGACCGGCCCGCACCGCCCCGACCGGTCGCCGGGACGTCTGCCGGGCCGCCGTCCCCGCCGGTGCGGGGCGGGCCCGGCATGCGGGACGTGGTGGTCGACGTCGCCGGCAAGGTGCGGCAGCCCGGGGTGCGCCGTCTGCCGGCCGGATCCCGGGTGGAGGACGCGCTGGAGGCCGCCGGGGGAGTGCGCCCCGGGACGGACACCTCCGGCCTGAACCGGGCCCGGGTGCTGGTCGACGGCGAGCTGATCCAGGTGGGCGCCGGCCCGGGTGCCGCGCCGCCGCCGGGCGGGCCTGCCGCGGGCACCGCACCGGGCGCCGCCGCGGGGCCCGTCAGCCTGAACTCCGCGACGGCCCAGCAGCTGGAGGCCCTCCCGGGCGTCGGGCCCGTCCTGGCCCGGCACATCGTGGACTACCGCGACCAGCACGGCGGCTTCCGCTCGGTCGCCGATCTCCAGCACGTCACCGGCATCGGTGCCCGCCGCTTCGCCGACCTCAAGCCCCTGGTCCAGCCGTGACCGGCACCGCCGTGGACCGCGAAGCGCGGGCGCCCGGGCCCGCCGAGGGGCCGCCCGACCTGCGCCTGGTGGTCCCCGCACTCGCCACGTGGGGCGCGGCGGCGATCTGCCTGACGGCGGACGCCCCGGTGGCCTGGGCGATGTGCGCGGGCGCCGTGGTCGCCGCGGGGAGCCTCGCCCTGGCCGTCCGCGTCCTGGCCGCCCGCGCCCGGGCCCGGCGCGTGCCGGAGGCAGGGCGGCCGCGCGCAGCTGCAGTGGCCGCAGCGGTGGCGGCCGCGCTGCTGTGCGCCGCGGCCGGGGCGGCGGTGGGCGGGCTGGCGGGCGCGCAGACACGGCGCGGGCCGCTCCCGCAGCTGGCGCGGCAGTACGCGCGGGTCACCGTCGAGGCGACCGTCACCGGGGACCCCCGGGCCACCCGGCCGCGGGCGGGTGGTGCCGCACAGGCGGCGCCCGCCGTGGTGCTGGAGGCCGAGGCGACCCGCGTGGTCACCGCGCAGGGCACCGTGACGGCCGTGCGCACCCCCGCCCTGCTGATGGCCCGTCAATCATGGCTGGGGCTCCTGCCGTCCACCCGGGTGCGTGCCGAGGGCCGGCTCGCGCCGCCCACCCGGGAGGGCGACCGCATGGCGGCCGTCCTGCGGGTCAGGGGCGACGGGCCGCCGCAGATCCTGATGGGGCCGTCCGCGGTCCAGCGGTTCGCGGGCCGGCTGAGGGCGGGCCTGCGCACGGCGTCGGACGGGCTGGCCCCGGACGCCCGCGCCCTGCTGCCGGGCCTGGTCGTCGGCGACACCTCACGCGTGCCGGCCGAGCTGGACGAGGCCTTCCGGGCCACGGATCTGGCTCACCTTCTGGCCGTTTCCGGAGGCAACCTCGCTGTCCTCCTGGTGCTCCTGACCGGACCACCGCACCTCGCCGCCCGCGCCGAGCGGCGCGGGCTCGCGGGCCGGCTGGGGATTCCGCTGCGGCCGACCGCGGTGCTGGGCGGCGGGCTCGTGCTCGGCTTCGTTCTCGTCTGCCGCCCGGGCCCGAGCGTGCTGCGGGCCGCCGCCTGCGGCCTGATCACCCTGCTCGCCCTCGCCACGGGCCGCAGGCGCAGCCTGCTCCCGGCCCTGGCCGCGGCGGTCGTGCTGCTGGTGCTGTACGACCCCTGGCTCGCCCGCGACTACGGCTTCCTGCTCTCCGTGCTGGCCACCGGCGCCCTGCTCACCCTCGCCCCGCGCTGGAGCGGCGCCCTGCGGCGCCGCGGCGTGCCGTCCCGGATCGCCGAGGCCCTGGCGGCGGCGGGCGCCGCCCAGGCCGTGTGCGCCCCCGTGCTGGCCGTCCTGGCGGCCCGGGTGAGCCTGGTGGCGGTGCCCTGCAACCTGCTGGCCGAGCCGGCGGTCGCCCCGGCCACCGTCCTGGGCTTCGCCGTCCTGGCCACCGCCCCGCTGGCCATGCCGGTCGCCGAGCAGCTCGCCCGCCTGGCCGGCTGGCCGGTGCTGTGGACGGCCGCCGTGGCCCGGACGGGGGCCGGGCTGCCGGGCGCCGGGGTGCCGTGGCCGGGCGGGTGGGCCGGTGCTCTCGCGCTCGCCGCGGTGACGACCGTCGCGGCGCTGCTGGCGCCCCGGCTGCTCCGGCGGCCCTGGGCCTGCGCGGCCTGCGCGCTGCTGCTCCTGCTCGCCGTCCTGCGCCCCGCCCCGCTGGAGAGGGCCGTCACCGGCTGGCCGCCGCCCGGCTGGCGGCTGGTGGCCTGCGACGTCGGCCAAGGGGACGCACTCGCCCTTGCCGCCGGCCCGCATACGGCCGTCGTCGTCGACGCCGGCCCCGAACCGCAGGCCGTCGACCGCTGCCTGCGCGACCTGGACGTCGACACCGTGCCGCTCCTGCTGCTGACCCACTTCCACGCCGACCACGTGGACGGCCTGCCCGGAGTGCTGCACGGGAGGGCGGTCGGCGCCGTCGAGACGACGGCCTTCGCCGACCCGCCGGGGCGGGCGGCCTTCGTCGCCCGCGAGGCCGCCCGGGCCCGGGTGCCCGTCGTCGAAGCCGTGCCGGGGGAGCGGCGCCACTGGGGAGAGCTGTCCTGGGAGGTGCTGTGGCCACCGGCCGCCGGGACGTCCGCCGTGGCCGAGGACGGCCCCAACGACGCCAGCGTCGTGCTGCTCGTCCGCAGCTTCGGGCTCACGCTCCTGTTGCTGGGCGACCTGGAGCCGCCCGCACAGCAGGAGTTGTGGGAGACCCACCCCGGCCTGCCGCCCGTGGACGTCGTCAAAGTGGCCCACCACGGCTCCGCCCACCAGGACCCCCGCCTCCTTGCCGGGCTCGCCCCGCGCCTGGCCCTGATCTCGGTGGGCACCGGCAACCCCTACGGGCACCCGGCCGACCGCACGGTACGGGCGCTGCGCGAGCGCGGCACGGTCGTCCTGCGCACCGACACCGGCGGGGCCCTCGCCGTCACCGGCCCGGCGACGGCGGCGACGAGCGGCCGCGCCCGCCGGCGGCGCCGGGACCCCGCGTCCGGACCGTTCCTGACGGGGGATAGAAAGCTGCCATGCACACAACTGCCATGCAAACAACGGATACGGACGCCTACCTCGGGCGCATCGGGGCCCGCCGCCCGGTCGCCCCCACCCTCGAGGCGCTGCGCGAGCTGCACCTGCGCCACGTGATCGCGGTGCCCTTCGAGAACCTCTCCATCCATCTGGGAGAGGAGATCGCCCTGGAGGGCGCGGCCCTGGTCGACAAGGTGGTGCGGCGGGCGCGGGGCGGCTTCTGCTACGAGCTCAACGGTGCCTTCGCCGAACTGCTGACGGCACTCGGCTACCGGGTGAGCCTGCTCGCGGGCCGGGTGGCGGACCCGCAGGGACGCTTCGGCATTCCCTTCGACCACATGGCCCTGCAGGTGGACATCGAGGGAAACGAGAAGGAAGGGGAGGAGGGGGCGGGGGAGTCGTTCCTGGTGGACGTCGGCTTCGGCCGCAACAGCCAGGTGCCGCTGCGCCTGGCCGAGCGCGGCGAGCAGGCGGACCCGTCGGGGGTGTTCCGGATCGTGGAGACGCAGGAGGGTGACCTGGACGTCGTCAGGAACGGGGAGGTGCAGTACCGCCTGGAGCGGCGGCCGCGGGAGCTGGCCGACTTCGAGGGCGGCAGCTGGTGGCACCGTACGTCGCCGCAGTCGCCGTTCACCCGGTCGGTGCTGTGCTCCCGGCCGACCGGTTCGGGCGGGCGGATCACCCTCGCCGGACGGACGCTGATCACCTCCGGCCCCGGTGGCCGGGAGGAGAGGACGCTGACCGATCAGGAGCTGCTGCCCGCCTACCGGGAGCACTTCGGCATCGAACTGGAGCGGATACCGGAGGTCCGCCCCCTGGCCTAGGGGGCGCCCCGCAGGGGCGCGGGGAACTGCGCGATCGGCCACCGACGGCCCGCAGTCGACGCGCCACCCCGAGGCCCGGTCACAGCACAGCCCCCGTCCGCGGGCGCGCCGTGACTTGTCGCGCCCACGCGGCGGCAGCCGCAGATCGACAACGCCCCGCGCCCCTACGGGGCGCTGCTCAGCGCGCGACGCGACGCGTCACTCGACCTCGAGCCAGCCGTCGTACTCGTCGGCGAGCTCGCGCAGGGCGGCGACGTCGAGGTCGCCGTCGGGGTCCTCGAGGACCACCAGCCACTGGGCGTCCTCGGCGTCGTCCTCGCCGGCGAGCGCCTCGCGCACGACCTGGGGGTCCTCGTCGAGGCCGAAGCGCCGGCCGGCCTCGTCCGCGGCCTCCTCGGCGGCGTCGCGGTCGGGCAGCACGAGCAGGTGCCGGAGGGGTTCTGATGAAGTGGAGATATAGGAGGAAGCGCTGGTCACCCGCCCATTGTGCGGCATGGGATCACGGGCGTACGAGGGGGTCTGTCACTGGGGCATGGGATGCTGTTCCCGATGGCCAGGAAGACTGCACCCGACGACCTGCTCGCCCCCGTCACGCTCGCCGTGGGGCAGGAGGATCTCCTCCTCGACCGCGCCGTGCAGGAGGTGGTCGCGGCCGCCCGGGCGGCCGATGCCGACACCGACGTCCGGGATCTGACCCCCGACGCGCTCCAGCCGGGGACGCTGGCCGAGCTGACCAGTCCGTCGCTGTTCGCCGAGCGCAAGGTCGTGATCGTCCGCAACGCGCAGGACCTGTCGGCGGACACGATCAAGGACGTCAAGGGCTATCTGACCGCGCCCGCCGAGGAGATCACCCTCGTCCTGCTGCACGCCGGCGGGGCGAAGGGCAAGGGTCTGCTGGATGCGGCCCGCAAGGCGGGGGCGCGCGAGGTCGCCTGCCCCAAGATGACCAAGCCGGCCGACCGGCTGGCGTTCGTCCGCGGGGAGTTCCGCGCGGTGGGCCGCTCGGCGACGCCGGAGGCATGCCAGGCGCTGGTGGACGCGATCGGCAGCGACCTGCGGGAGCTGGCGAGCGCCTGTTCCCAGCTCGTCGCGGACATCGAAGGCGCCATCGACGCGGCCGTGGTCGCCCGCTACTACACCGGCCGGGCGGAGGCGTCGAGCTTCACGGTCGCCGACCGGGCCGTGGAGGGCAGGGCGGCCGAGGCGCTGGAGGCGCTGCGCTGGGCCATGGCGACGGGCGTCGCCCCCGTGCTGATCACCAGTGCCCTGGCGCAGGGCGTCCGCTCCATCGGCAAGCTGGCCTCGGCCCCCCGCGGGGCGCGGCCGGCGGATCTGGCCCGGGAGCTGGGCATGCCGCCCTGGAAGATCGACCGGGTGCGCCAGCAGATGCGCGGCTGGTCCGCGGACGGTGTCGCCGCGGCGCTGCGCGCCGTCGCGGAGGCCGACGCCGGGGTGAAGGGCGGCGGCGACGACCCGGAGTACGCCCTGGAGCGTGCCGTGGTCGCCGTGGCCCGGGCCGCCCGCAGCGGCAGCCGCTGACCTGCGGCGCTCGCTCCCTGAGACAACCTCTTCAGGCCCTGAGGCGACCTCTTCGGGCAATCCCTACGGGAGACCCTCACCGGAGAAACGCCCGGAGGCCCGGTGCCGGCCCTGGGGAAAGGGCGGCACCGGGCCTCCGGGGTGGATCGATGAGCCTCAGGAGGCTCGTGCCGCACCCGCGTGGCGAACGGCCGCGTGCGGCGGGGGTGCCGGGTCCGGAGCGGTTGAGAGGGTCCGCTGGGGTCCGTAGCCGGCGATCAGACGGTGTCGTCCGGCCTTACTTGGCGGAGACGAGCTTGGCCAGCGCCGACTTCTTGTTGGCGGCGGCGTTCTTGTGGATGACGCCCTTGCTCGCGGCCTTGTCCAGCTTCTTGCTGGCCAGGCGGACGGCGGCAACAGCCTTCTCGGCGTCGCCGGCGACGATGGCCTCACGGGCCGCGCGGACAGCGGTCTTGACCGAGGACTTGACGGCCTTGTTACGCAGGCGCGCCTTCTCGTTGGTCTTGTTCCGCTTCATCTGGGACTTGATGTTCGCCACGAAAAGAGCCTTTTCAGGTTCGTTGGATTTCGATCATGTGCCGTGTGCGTGATGAGAGGGCACGACAAGACACAGTGAGCCAGGCTACCAGTACGCGCCCCGGCGTCCCAAACCGGACCGAGCCCGCCGGTCATGGGACCATGGAGGCGTCGTATATCCGACTCCCGCCGAGACTGGCGTTCACACGCCGAAGTCACCGAATGGATCCTGCGTGCCCGCGACCCCTACCAACGTGCCCGAGCCGAGCCGTACCGACCCGGCTCTGATCCGTAACTTCTGCATCATCGCGCACATCGACCATGGCAAGTCGACGCTCGCCGACCGGATGCTCCAGCTGACCGGTGTGGTCGACCAGCGGCAGATGCGTGCGCAGTACCTCGACCGGATGGACATCGAGCGCGAGCGCGGCATCACGATCAAGTCCCAGGCGGTCCGTCTGCCCTGGGCGCCCACCGAGGGCGAGGGTGCGGGTGCCACCCACATCCTGAACATGATCGACACCCCGGGCCACGTCGACTTCACCTACGAGGTCTCCCGCTCCCTGGCCGCGTGCGAGGGCTGCATTCTGCTGGTGGACGCCGCCCAGGGCATCGAGGCGCAGACCCTCGCCAACCTCTACCTGGCGATGGAGAACGACCTCACGATCATCCCGGTCCTCAACAAGATCGACCTGCCCGCCGCCCAGCCGGAGAAGTTCGCCGCGGAGCTGGCCAACCTCGTCGGCTGCGAGCCGGAGGACGTGCTGCGCGTGTCGGCCAAGACGGGCATGGGCGTCGAGGCGCTGCTCGACCGTGTCGTCGCGACCGTCCCGGCCCCGGTGGGCGTCAAGGATGCGCCCGCCCGCGCGATGATCTTCGACTCGGTCTACGACGCCTACCGCGGCGTGGTGACGTACGTGAAGGTCGTCGACGGCACGCTGAGCAAGCGCGAGCGCATCAAGATGATGTCGACCGGCGCCGCCCACGAGCTGCTGGAGATCGGCACCAACTCGCCGGAGATGACCCCCGCCGACGGCCTGTCCGTCGGCGAGGTGGGCTACCTGATCACCGGTGTGAAGGACGTGCGCCAGTCCAAGGTCGGTGACACCATCACCCAGCTGCACGGTGGTGCCAGCGAGGCGCTGGGCGGCTACAAGGACCCCAAGCCGATGGTGTTCTCCGGCCTGTACCCGCTGGACGGCTCGGACTACCCCGAGCTGCGCGACGCCCTCGACAAGCTCCAGCTCAACGACGCCGCACTGGTGTACGAGCCGGAGACCTCGGCCGCCCTGGGCTTCGGCTTCCGCGTGGGCTTCCTCGGCCTGCTGCACCTGGAGGTCATCCGCGAGCGCCTGGAGCGCGAGTTCGGCCTGGAGCTGATCGCCACCGCGCCCAACGTGGTCTACCGCGTGGTCATGGAGGACGGCACCGAGCACACGGTGACGAACCCCTCCGAGTTCCCCACCGGCAAGATCGCCGAGGTGTACGAGCCGGTCGTGCGGGCCACCGTCCTGGCGCCCAGCGAGTTCATCGGCTCGATCATGGAGCTGTGCCAGAACCGCCGCGGCGTGCTGCTCGGCATGGACTACCTCTCCGAGGACCGCGTCGAGATCCGCTACACCCTGCCGCTCGCCGAGGTCGTCTTCGACTTCTTCGACCAGCTGAAGTCCAAGACCCGCGGCTACGCCTCCCTGGACTACGAGCCCACCGGCGAGCAGACCAGCGAGCTGGTCAAGGTCGACATCCTGCTGCACGGCGACAAGGTCGACGCCTTCTCCGCCATCACGCACAAGGACAAGGCCTACGCGTACGGCGTGCGGCTGGTCGCCAAGCTCAAGGAACTCATCCCCCGGCAGGCCTTCGAGGTGCCGGTCCAGGCGGCCATCGGCTCCCGTGTCATCGCCCGCGAGACCATCCGCGCCATCCGCAAGGACGTCCTCGCCAAGTGCTACGGCGGTGACATCTCCCGCAAGCGGAAGCTGCTGGAGAAGCAGAAGGAGGGCAAGAAGCGGATGAAGATGGTCGGCAGCGTCGAGGTGCCGCAGGACGCCTTCATCGCGGTGCTCTCCAGCGACGAGGGCGACAAGGGCAAGAAGTGACAGCGCGTGCCCCGGCCGGGCTTCCGGCCGGGGCACGGCGGCATCACCGCACGATCCGCGGCGCGGACTATTGCCGGGTCTGCGAAAATCCTCCGCCGACCGGCGCTTGATCAGCCGGTTCCGCACTCTTACGCGACGGGCTCTTCCGGCCTACCCTGATCACTGCTCGAAGGTTACTCGCGAGTCACCAGCAACGAGGCGGGCCCCGGAGGATGCCGTGACCGAGACGCAGGCTTTGATCGAGAACCGGCCGCCCTCCGTGGCGACCCTCTTCCTCGACCGGGTCGAGGCCACCCCCGACGCGGAGGCCTACCGCTACCCCGTACCGGCCGCCGGCGAGGGGCCCGACACCTGGGCCTCCCTGACCTGGCGCCAGGCCGCCGACCGCGTCTTCGCCGTCGCCGCCGGCCTCGTCGACCTCGGCATCCTCCCCGAGGAGCGCGTCGCCCTGGCCTCCGCCACCCGCGTCGAGTGGATCCTGGCCGACCTCGGCATCATGTGCGCCGGCGCCGCCACCACCCCCGTCTACCCCAGCACCGACGCCGACGAGACCGCCTTCATGCTCTCCGACGCCGAGTGCCGCATCCTGATCGCCGAGGACGCCGCCCAGCTCGCCAAGGCCCGGCTGCGCCGCGCCGAGCTGCCCGGCCTCGCCCACGTCGTGGTGATCGACGCCGCCGACGCCACCCCCGCCGAGGGCGACCCCGAGGGCTGGGTCCTCTCCCTCGCCGACCTCGAGAAGCGCGGCGCCGCCCTGCTCGAACGCCGTCCGCAGGCCGTCCGCGAGCGCATCGAGGCCCTGCGCCCCGAGCAGCTGGCCACCCTCATCTACACCTCCGGCACCACCGGCCGCCCCAAGGGCGTACGGCTGCGGCACGACGCCTGGTCGTACATGTCCCGGGCGATCGAGGCCACCGAGCTGGTGCAGCCCGAGGACGTGCAGTATCTGTGGCTGCCGCTCGCCCACGTCTTCGGCAAGGTGCTCACCACCGGCCACATCGCCGTCGGCCACATCACCGCCGTCGACGGCCGCATCGACAAGATCGTGGAGAACCTGCCGGTCGTGCGGCCCACCTACATGGCCGCCGTCCCGCGCATCTTCGAGAAGGTCTACAACGGCGTCGCCGCCAAGGCGCGCGCCGGCGGCGGCGCCAAGTACAAGATCTTCCGCTGGGCCGCCGACGTCGCCCGCGAGTACGCCAAGGTCTCCCAGGACAACTACCGCCGCACCGGCAGCAAGGCCGTTCCCTTCGCCCTCGCCGCCAAGCACCGCGTCGCCGACGCCCTCGTCTACGCCAAGATCCGCGAGGCGTTCGGCGGCCGGCTGCGCGCCTGCGTCTCCGGCGCCTCCGCCCTCGCCCCCGACATCGGCTACTTCTTCGCCGGCGCCGGCATCCACATCCTGGAGGGCTACGGCCTGACCGAGACCAGCGCCGCCAACCTCGTCAACCCCGGCGATGCCTACCGCACCGGCACCGTCGGCAAGCCCCTGCCGGGCACCGAGGTGCGCATCGCCGACGACGGCGAGATCCTGCTGCGCGGCCCCGGCGTCATGGAGGGCTACCACCGCCAGCCGGAGAAGACCGCGGAGGTGCTGGAGCCCGACGGCTGGTTCCACACCGGCGACATCGGCGAACTCTCCCCGGACGGCTACCTGCGCATCACCGACCGCAAGAAGGACCTCATCAAGACCTCCGGCGGCAAGTACGTCGCGCCCGCCGAGATCGAGGGCCGCTTCAAGGCCGTGTGCCCGTTCGTCTCCAGCATCCTCGTGCACGGCGCCGACCGGAACTACTGCACCGCCCTCATCGCCCTCGACGGCCCCGCCGTCCTCGACTGGGCCGAGGGCCACGGCCTGGCCGGCAAGCCGTACGCGGAGGTGGTCGCCGCCCCCGAGACCCACGCCATGGTCGAGGGCTACGTGCAGCGGCTCAACGAGGGCCTGCAGCGCTGGCAGACGATCAAGAAGTTCCGTCTGCTGCCGCGCGAACTGGACGTCGAGCACGGCGAACTCACCCCCAGCCTCAAGCTCAAGCGGCCGGTCGTCGAGCGCACGTACAAGGACCTGATCGAGGAGATGTACGCAGGGGCCCGCGAGGCGTGAGAGGCCCGGACGGCGGCTCCTGCCCCGTCCTTCGCGCCCCATGCCCGCCGTACTCCCAAAGCGTCCACTTGCCCAACTCGGCGCACCTGGGCACCGCCCGTCTGTCACCCTGGCGGTGGTGAATCCCGCACTATGCCGTAAGCGGTCAGGAGCGTCACCGTGAGGACATCGCCAACGTCCGGAAACGGCGCGCCGGTTGCCCGCGCACCCTCCCGCAGAGCGGGCGCGCAGGCCACCGGCGGCTGCCCGGGCCAGTCGGCCACCGCCCGCACCAGCCTGCCCGGCGACGCCCGCGCGCCCTCCGCCGCCCGCCGCTTCGTGCGCACCGTGCTCGCCGGCTGGAACGCCCACGACGTCGTCACCTACGACGCCACGCTGCTGGTCAGCGAGCTCGTCACCAACGCCGTGGTGCACGCCGGCACCTCCGTCGACCTCGAATGCCGCCTCGACCCCGCCCGCGGCGGCAGCCTCGTCGTGGAGGTCACCGACCACCACCCCACCCGCGAGTTCCGCGCCCGCCGCCCCGCCCCCGGCGAGCGCGACGGCCCCGCCCACTGCGGCCGCGGCCTCCGCCTGGTCGCCGAGCTCGCCGAGACCTGGGGCACCGCCTACCGCCGCACCGACAAAACGGTGTGGTTCCACCTGCCCACCAGCCGCCCCGACCGCGCCGGCGAACCGCCCGCCCTCTCCGACCAGGCGCTCCTGCGCGACCTGCGCGTCGCCGAGAACCTCGGCCCCGGCTCCTGCCCCGAGCCCCCCGCCCGGCCGCCCGCCGACACCGGCCGCCACCGCGCCCTGTCCTTCCTCGCCGAGACCTCCGAGCTGCTCGCCGGCCAGTTCGACGAGGACACCGTCGCCTCGCTGGCCGCCCAGCTCGCCGTCCCCCGGCTCGCCGACTGGTGCGCCGTGTGGCTCGACGCCGAGTCCGCCCCCGGCACCATTCACCCCGCCCCGCGCCTGTCCTGCGTCTGGCACGCCGACGAACGCCGCACCGAGCCCCTGCGCGCCGCCCTCCTGCACGCCCCGCCCCTGCTGCCCGCCACCGGCCGGCCCGCCCCCTGGCCGTACCGCCAGGACCCGCCGGGCCCCGCCCCCACCGGCGCCCCGCACGGGCCCGCCCTCGCCTGCCGCCTCGTCGCCGGCGGCCGGGCCCTGGGCACCCTCCTGCTCGGCCGCACCGCCGGCCCCGGCCTCGGCGACGACGTCACCGGCCTCACCGAGGACTTCGCCCGCCGCCTCGCCCAGGCCCTCGCCTCCGCCCGGCAGTACACCCGCCAGGCCACCATCAGCACCATCCTCCAGCGCGGCCTGCTGCCCCGCGGCGTCGCCCACATCCCCGGCATCGACAAGGCCGTCGTCTACGAACCCTGCGGCGACACCGCCGCCGGCGGCGACTTCTACGACGTCTTCGCCGCCGGCGACGACCGCTGGTGCTTCGCCCTCGGCGACGTCTGCGGCAGCGGCCCCGAAG
Source organism: Streptomyces sp. PKA51 (assembly GCF_057552455.1). NCBI lineage: Bacteria > Bacillati > Actinomycetota > Actinomycetes > Kitasatosporales > Streptomycetaceae > Streptomyces > Streptomyces sp. PKA51. Next base: position 307,883 of record NZ_BAAJPZ010000005.1, on the reverse strand, counting down.
CGGCCGTCACCACCGGCCTCGTCCGCCCCTGGCTGCGCCTGCTGGCCAAGGAGGGCTACGGCGTCGCCGACGTGCTCACCCGCCTCAACCACATGCTCGCCGAGGAGGCCGCCGAGGACGCCCCCGGCCCCGCCCCCCGCTTCCTCTCCCTCCTCCACGGACAGCTCGTGCCCCGCACCGACGGCGGCTCCGGCGTCCGCTGCACCCTCGCCAGCGCCGGCCACCCCCTGCCCCTCCTGCTGCGCCCCGACGGCTCCGTACGGGCCGTGGGCGCCCCGCAGATACTGCTCGGCGTCGTCGAAGAGGTCGCCTACAGCAGCCAGACCTTCGACATGGCCGCCGGCGACACCCTGCTGTGCGTCACCGACGGCGTCACCGAGCGCAAGGCCGGCAACCGCCTCTTCGACGACGCCGACGGCCTGGCCGCCACCCTCACCGCCTGCACCGGCCTGACCGCCGAAGGCGTCGCCCGGCGCATCCGCGACGCCGTCCACGCCTTCGCCCCCACCCCTCCCGACGACGACCTCGCCCTGCTGGTGCTCCGAGCCGAGTAACCCCCGGCATGACGGACAATGGACCCCATGCCTTCCGTACTGCCTGACGGCGAGCCCATGCCCGAGGACGGGGCACTGCCCCACCACGCCCTCGCCGGCTCCGGGCAGCGGCCCCTCGGCTTCTACCTGCACGTCCCCTACTGCGCCACGCGCTGCGGGTACTGCGACTTCAACACCTACACCGCCAGTGAGCTGCGCGGCTCCGGCGGCGCGCTCGCCTCCCGCGACACCTACGCCGGGACCGTCACCGACGAGATCCGGCTCGCCCGCAAGGTGCTCGGCGACGACCCGCGCCCGGTCGAGACGGTCTTCGTCGGCGGCGGCACCCCCACCCTGCTGCCCGCCGCCGACCTCGGCCGCATGCTCGCCGCCATCCGCGACGAATTCGGCCTCGCCGAGGACGCCGAGGTCACCACCGAGGCCAACCCCGAATCCGTCGACCCCCGCTACCTGGACGAACTGCGCGCCGCCGGCTTCAACCGCATCTCCTTCGGCATGCAGAGCGCCCGGCAGCACGTCCTGAAGATCCTCGACCGCACCCACACCCCCGGCCGCCCCGAGGCGTGCGTCGCCGAGGCCCGGGAAGCCGGCTTCGACCACATCAACCTCGACCTGATCTACGGCACGCCCGGGGAGAGCGACGACGACTGGCGCGCCTCCCTCGACGCCGTCCTCGGCGCCGCCCCCGACCACGTCTCCGCCTATGCCCTCATCGTCGAGGAAGGCACCCAGCTGGCCCGGCGCATCCGCCGCGGCGAGGTGCCCATGACCGACGACGACGTGCACGCCGACCGCTACCTCATCGCCGACGAGACCCTCTCCGCGGCCGGCTACACCTGGTACGAGGTCTCCAACTGGGCCACCACCGAAGCCGCCCGCTGCCGGCACAACGAGCTCTACTGGCGCGGCGCCGATTGGTGGGGCGCCGGCCCCGGAGCCCACTCCCACGTCGGCGGCGTGCGCTGGTGGAACGTCAAGCACCCGGGCGCGTACGCGCAGGCACTGGCGGAGGGCCGTTCCCCTGGCGCCGGTCGCGAAATCCTCGCGGACGAGGACCGCCGCGTCGAGCGCATCCTGCTGGAGCTGCGGCTCGTGGACGGCTGCCCCCTGTCCCTGCTGCGCCCCGCCGGCCTGGCGGCGGCGCAGCGCGCCCTGACGGACGGCCTGCTGGAACCGGTCGCTTTCGCGGAGGGCCGTGCGGCCCTGACCCTCCGAGGCCGCCTGCTGGCGGACGCGGTGGTCCGCGACCTGGTGGACTGACCCCCGGTCCCGCCCTTTCTCCGTTTCCGAGCGGGGCCTGCGGCCCCCTCGCACCCCCGCAGGACCGCGCGGGGTCTCGAAGGGGCGGCAGCCCCTTCGGAAACTGGGGGCACCTCCCAGCGGTAGCTGGGGGAGAAAGGGCGGGTCCGGGGCACCGCCCGCCGCAGGCGCCCCCTACCCACCCACCGTCACGAAGTCGATCAGCTGCTCCACGCGCCCGAGCAGCGCCGGCTCCAGGTCCTTGTACGAGCGCACGGAACCCAGGATCCGCTGCCACGCGGCCCCCGTGTTCGCGGGCCACCCCAGCGCCCGGCACACGCCCGTCTTCCAGTCCTCCCCGCGCGGCACCCGCGGCCACCCCGCGATCCCCACCGACGCCGGTTTCACCGCCTCCCACACGTCGATGTACGGGTGCCCCACCACCAGCACGTGCTCGCCCGTCACCGACGCCGCGATCCGTGATTCCTTCGTGCCCGGCACCAGGTGGTCCACCAGCACGCCCAGTCGCGCGTCGGGCCCGGGGCCGAAGGACCGGACGACCTCCGGCAGGTCGTCGATGCCCTCCAGGTACTCCACGACCACGCCCTCGATGCGCAGGTCGTCGCCCCACACGCGCTCCACGAGCTCCGCGTCGTGCCGGCCCTCGACGTAGATGCGCCCGGCGCGTGCGACGCGCGCCCGGGCGCCGGGGACGGCGAGGGAGCCGGACGCGGTGCGGGAGGGCGCGGCGGGGGCCGCGGCAGCGGGGCGTACGAGCGTGACGACGCGCCCCTCCAGCAGGAAGCCGCGCGGTTCCATGGGGAAGGCCCGGCACTTGCCGAAGCGGTCCTCCAGGGTGACCACGGGCCCCTGCGCGGTCTTCTCGCACCGCACCACCGCGCCGCAGAACCCGGTGGTGACCTCCTCGACCACCAGGTCCACCTCGGCCGGTACCTCCGGTACGGGCGGTCCCTTCCGCTTCCACGGCGGGGTCAGGTCGGCCGGTCCGTACTCTCTGCTGCGCATGGCCGCAATTGTGGATCAAGATGGCGGATCACGGAGTGGGGAAGCGCTCCCGCAATTCGTCGCGTTGCCGCCGTACGAAGCCCGCGTCGACCACGGCCCCGTGCCCCGGCACGTACACCGCGTCCTCGCCGCCCAGGGCCAGCAGCCGGTCCAGGGCGGCGGGCCAGGCATGGGGGAGGGCGTCGGCACCGGCCTGCGGTTCGCCGGACTCCTCGACGAGGTCGCCGCAGAAGACCACGTCGGGTGCGTCCGTGCCGCCCGGCACCAGCACCGCCAGGTCGTGGGCGGTGTGCCCGGGCCCGATGTTGACCAGCAGCGCCCGGCGTCCCCCGCCGAGGTCGAGGGCCACCTGTCCGGAGACGCCGTGGCCGGGGAGGACGAGCAGTTCCACGGCCTCGGCCGCGAGGTCGGGCTGCATGCCGTGCAGCACGGCGTCGTGCCGCAGTTCCTTGCGTTCGCGGCCGAGGAGTTCTCCGGCGCCCACGGCCGCGTACACCTGGACGCCGGAGAAGGCCGCCGTGCCCAGGACGTGGTCGAAGTGCGGGTGGGTCAGTGCGATGTGCGTCACGGGCAGGCCGAAGATCTCCTGCAGCTCGTGCCGGATCTCCACGCCCTCGTGCAGCGAGGAACCGGTGTCCACGACGAGCACCCCGTCGCTGCCGGCGACCGCGCCGGCGGTCGCGTCCCAGCCCGGCAGCCTGCGGCGTACGACACCCGGCGCGAGGTGTTCCCAGCGCGCTCCGGCCCCGCCCCCCACCGCGCCCGCGTTCGCGTGAGTTTCCATACGGCGACGCTAGCGGCTGACCGATAGCGTTGCCCGTCCGGAGGCAAGGGGCGCGGACGGCCCTTGCCCCGGTCGTGGGGCCCGGCCGTACACTTGCCTACGGGATCTGGCACTCGTGACCATTGAGTGCCAAGGGCGGAAGGGCCCGGCGGATCCCCGTACGACGGTAGGACCACTGACCCTGGAGGTGCGCGCGATGCTGAGCGAACGCAGGCTCGAGGTGTTGCGCGCCATCGTCCAGGACTACGTGGGCACCGAGGAGCCGGTCGGCTCCAAGGCACTGACCGAGCGGCACAAGCTGGGGGTCTCCCCGGCCACCGTGCGCAACGACATGGCCGCGCTGGAGGACGAGGGCTTCATCGCCCAGCCGCACACCAGCGCCGGCCGCATCCCCACCGACAAGGGCTACCGCCTCTTCGTCGACAAGCTGGCCGAGGTCAAGCCCCTGTCGACGCCCGAGCGGCGCGCCATCCAGAACTTCCTGGACGGTGCCGTCGACCTGGACGACGTGGTGGCGCGCACGGTGCGGCTGCTGGCGCAGCTGACCCGGCAGGTCGCCGTGGTGCAGTACCCCTCGCTGAGCCGCTCGACCGTGCGGCACGTGGAGCTGCTCGCGCTGGCCCCGGCCCGCATCATGCTGGTGCTGATCACCAACACCGGCCGGGTCGAGCAGCGCATGATCGACTGCCCGGCGCCCGTCGGCGAGGCCGCGCTGGCGGACCTGCGGGCCCGGCTCAACAGCCGGGTCGTGGGGCGGCGCTTCAAGGACGTGCCGCCGCTCGTGCAGGACCTGCCCGATTCCTTCGACCAGGAGGACCGAGGAACCGTTTCGACGGTCCTTGCGACTCTGCTGGAGACGCTGGTCGAGGAGACCGAGGAACGGCTGATGATCGGCGGCACCGCCAATCTCACTCGTTTCGGTCATGATTTTCCGCTGACGATCCGGCCCGTGCTGGAGGCGTTGGAGGAGCAGGTCGTACTGCTCAAGCTGCTCGGTGAGACCAAGGACACGGAGATGACCGTGCGCATCGGTCATGAGAACGCCCACGAAGGGCTGAACTCCACATCGGTGGTCGCCGTCGGCTACGGTTCGGGCGACGAGGCCGTCGCCAAACTCGGCGTGGTCGGACCGACCCGCATGGACTACCCCGGAACGATGGGAGCGGTACGCGCAGTGGCACGTTACGTCGGACAGATCCTGGCGGAGTCGTAAGTGGCCACGGACTACTACGCGGTCCTGGGCGTACGGCGCGACGCCTCGCAGGACGAGATCAAGAAGGCCTTCCGCCGCCTCGCGCGCGAGCTGCACCCGGACGTCAATCCGGATCCCAAGACGCAGGAGCGGTTCAAGGAGATCAACGCCGCCTACGAGGTGCTCTCCGACCCGCAGAAGAAGCAGGTCTACGACCTCGGCGGCGACCCGCTGTCCTCCTCGGGCGGCGCGGGCGCCGGCGCCGGCTTCGGCGCGGGCTTCGGCAACTTCTCCGACATCATGGACGCCTTCTTCGGCCAGGCGTCGCAGCGCGGACCGCGCTCGCGCACCCGCCGCGGCCAGGACGCCATGATCCGCCTGGAGGTCAGCCTCACCGAGGCCGCCTTCGGCACCACCAAGGAGATCCAGGTCGACACCGCCGTCGTCTGCACCACCTGCAGCGGCGAGGGCGCGGCCCCCGGCACCTCCGCCCAGACCTGTGACATGTGCCGCGGCCGCGGCGAGGTCTCGCAGGTCACCCGGTCCTTCCTGGGCCAGGTCATGACCTCCCGCCCCTGCCCGCAGTGCCAGGGCTTCGGCACGGTCGTGCCCACCCCGTGCCCGGAGTGCGCCGGCGACGGCCGCGTCCGCTCCCGCCGCACGCTGACGGTGAAGATCCCGGCCGGTGTCGACAACGGCACCCGCATCCAGCTCGCCGGCGAGGGCGAGGTCGGCCCCGGCGGCGGCCCGGCCGGCGACCTGTACGTGGAGATCCACGAGACCCGTCACCCGGTCTTCCAGCGCCGCGGCGACGACCTGCACTGCACGGTCACCATCCCCATGACGGCGGCCGCGCTCGGCACGAAGGTGCCGCTGGAGACCCTCGACGGCGTCGAGGAGATCGACATCCGCCCGGGCACCCAGTCCGGCCAGTCGATCCCGCTGCACGGCCGAGGCGTCACCCACCTGCGCGGCGGCGGCCGGGGCGACCTGATCGTCCACGTCGAGGTCACCACGCCGACCAAGCTCGACCCGCAGCAGGAGGACCTCCTGCGCCAGCTGGCCAAGATCCGCGGCGAGGAGCGCCCGATGGGCGAGTTCAAGCCGGGCCAGCAGGGCCTGTTCTCGCGCCTGAAGGACGCGTTCAACGGGCGGTAGGCGCGCGGCCGGGGGTCCGGGGGTCGTCCCCCGGGCGGGTACGGCAAGCCGGGCCGGCAGGGCCTGTTCTCGCGCCTGAAGGACGCGTTCAACGGGCGGTAGCCCGTAGCCGATGTGCTGGAGGGGCCGCCCGTTGGGGCGGCCCCTCCAGCACATCGGGCGCCTGGCGCTCCCGGGGCCCCGGGCCCCCGCCCGCCTTGTGACACGATGAGGTCATGCCCCCGTCGACCGGAGTGACCGCACTGTTCGAGCAGCTCGAGCATCCGATCGTGCAGGCCCCCATGGCGGGTGGAGCGTCCACCCCCGCCCTCGCCGCGGCCGTCTGCGACGCCGGTGGCCTCGGCTTCCTCGCCGCCGGCTACAAGACCCCGGGCGCCCTCCGCGAGGAGATCCGGCAGGTGCGCGCCCTGACCTCCCGCCCCTTCGGCGTGAACCTCTTCCTGCCGCAGCCGCCCGCCGCCGATCCCGGTGCCGTCGCCGCGTACGCGCGCCGCATCGCGCCCGAGGCCGCCGCGTACGGCGTCGCGCTCGGCGACCCGGACCAGGCGACCGACGACGGTTACGACGCCAAGCTCGCCGCCCTCCTCGACGACCCCGTCGCCGTCGTCTCGTTCACTTTCGGGTGTCCCTCCCGTACGGCGGTGGACGCCCTCGCCGCGGTCGGTACGGCGACCGTCGTCACCGTCACCTCCGCCGCCGAGGCGCGCGCCGCGCAGGAGGCCGGCGCGGACGCGGTGTGCGTCCAGGGCGTCGAGGCCGGCGGCCACCAGGGCACCCACCACGACGACGTGCGCGCGGACCGCCCCGGTGCCGGTACCGGGCTGCTCGCCCTGCTCGCCGAGGTCCGGGAGAGCGTGCCGCTGCCCGTCCTGGCCGCCGGCGGCCTGATGCGCGGCGGCCAGATCGCCGCCGTCCTCGCCGCGGGGGCGTGCGCCGCGCAGCTCGGTACGGCGTTCCTGCCGTGCCCGGAGTCCGGGGCGCATCCCGTGCACAAGAGCGCGCTGACGGATCCGGCGTTCTGCGGCACCGAGTTGACCCGGGCCTTCTCGGGCCGTCCCGCCCGGGGCCTGGTGAACCGTTTCCTTCGGGAGCACGGTCCGGCCGCCCCCGCCGCGTACCCCCAGGTCCACCACCTGACGTCCCCCCTGCGCAGGGCGGCGGCCGCCGCCGGCGACCCCGGGGCCCTGAACCTGTGGGCCGGCCAGGGCCACCGCCTGGCGCGCACCCTGCCGGCGGCGGAGCTGGTCGCCGTGCTGGCCGCGGAACTGAGAGCAACACGAGAGAGCGAGTAGGTCATGACAGCGCCGGTCTTCCTGGTCGAGGAGGACGCCCTGACGGGCGTCTTCCCCGGCACCGTCTTCCCGCTGGACGGCCCCGAGGGCCGCCACGCGGTCTCGGTGCGCCGGCTGCGCGTGGGGGAGGAGATCGTCCTGACGGACGGTCAGGGCAACGGTGTCCACGGCACCGTGGCCGCCGTCGAGGGCAAGGACCACCTCGACGTCGCCGTCACCTCCGTACGCTCCGAACCGGATCCGCAGCCGCGCATCACGGTCGTCCAGGCCCTCCCCAAGGGTGACCGGGGCGAACTCGCCGTGGAGACCATGACCGAGACCGGTGTGGACGCGGTCGTCCCGTGGGCGGCCTCCCGCTGCGTGACCCAGTGGAAGGGCGAGCGCGGCCTGAAGTCGCTCGGCAAGTGGCGGGCCACCGCCCGCGAGGCCGGCAAGCAGTCCCGCCGCCTGCGCTTCCCCGACGTCGCCGATCTCATGACGACCCGCCAGGTGGCCGAGCTGCTGGCCGGGGCCGCGTTCGCGGCCGTCCTGCACGAGGAGGGCAGCACCCCGCTGGCCACCGCCGACCTGCCGCAGACCGGCGACATCGTCCTGGTCGTCGGCCCCGAGGGCGGCGTCTCGCCCGAGGAGCTCGACGCCTTCGCCGCCGCGGGCGCCCACCCGTACCGCCTCGGCCCGAGCGTCCTGCGCACCTCCACGGCCGGCACCGCGGCGGCGGCCCTGCTGCTGGGGCGCACGGGACGCTGGGGCTGAGTGCGGTCACCGCCATGGGAAGTTCTTCCCATGGCGGTGCCCACCGGCCCGTGACATCGTCTTTTCCGGCAAGGGCTCGTGCCGGCACCGACCACGGGGGAAACGGGGGATCCGGTGCCGGCGCGGCCCGGGTCGCCCTGTGGCCGCCGGCCCCGTTCGGACCGGCTTGAGGCGACCTCCCGGCCCCCCGTAGCATGCAGCGGGCGGGGGCCGAGGGAGAAGAAACCGGCCATGCCACGACTGCGCGCCCGCGACTACGAGCACATGCTCGACCTCGTCGCCGCCGTACTGGACCACCCCGAGCCCGACCGGCTGGGCCACCTGATCGCCGGCCACCTGCGGGAATCCCTCGACTGCGGCACGGTGACGTTCTCCGGCATCGACCCCACCACCGGCGCTGCCCGCGCCGAGGGCTGGGCCCCCGAGGCCATGGGCCGCCACGTCGAGGACATGGTCCAGCGCCGGATCCTGCAGCAGCACCCCCTGATCCCGTACCTCGCGGCCGGCGAGAGCCGACCGGTGGTCGTCGGCGAACTGTGCGACGGCTGGCGCCACTCCCCGTGGTACTCCGAGGCCCGCCGCGACTACGGCACCACCCAGCAGCTGGGCATCCCCATGGCCACCGAAACCGCCCCCGTGCGCGCGATCGTCGTCGCCCGGGACGGCGACTTCACCGACCACGACCTCGCCTTCGTCGAACGCGTCCACCCCCTCCTCGTGAGGGCCGACCGCCACACCCGCGAACTCCGCCGCCTGCGTGGCGCAACCCCCTCCGCCACCCCCGACCACGGCCTGACCCCCCGCGAACTGACCGTCCTGGGCCTCCTGGCCGAGGACCTCCCGGCCACCGGCATCGCCCGCCGCCTCGCCCTGTCCCCCCACACGGTCAACCGCCACCTCGAAAAGATCTACCGCAAGCTCGGCACCAACAACCGCCTCGCAACGGTCCTCCTGGCCAAGGAGGCAGGACTGATCACCTGACGGGCCGTGACCACTGGTGTCAGAACCGGTCTCTAAGCTGGGTGGTTCTTGACCACTCTTGGAGAGCCGGGCGCGCTCGGCGGGGAGGCGCGGCCGTGAGTGACGCCGGCAACGGCAAGGTCCTGGACATCAAGACCGCCGACATCAAGGCCGCAGCGCCCGTCTTCCACGAACAGGGCAAAAAACTCAGCGAGGCGCTCACCAGACTGATCGGCACGCTCGACGGCCTCGGCGAGCCCTGGGGCAAGGACGATGCGGTCCAGCAGTTCGCCACCGAGTACCCCCGTCGGCAGAAGGACATCGAGAAGGCGACCGGCACCCTGGTGCTGGGCCTGGTCAGCATCCACGAGGCACTGGTCGACATGGCCGACGGACACGTCGACAACGACGCGCTCGTCGCCGGAATGTTCACCAAGGCGAAGCCGGGCGACGCCGGGACGAAGGGCGGCCGGTGAGCGCCGCCGAGGAGGCCAGGGCGGTCCTGGAGAAGCTCGGCCTCCACTGGCCCGACGGCGACCCGGGAAAGCTGCGCAAGGCGGCGGCCGCCTGGAAGGAGTTCGCCAAGGCCGTCGAGGGCGTTCGCGGAGCGACCAACAACACCGCGCAGGCACTCATCCGCAACAACCAGGGCGAGGGCATCGAGGCGTTCCGTGTCTTCTGGGGCCGCTACGCGGGCGCGGGCTCGGGCGGCAAGGGGTGGCTCGACGACGTCGCCGCCTCCGCGCACGGCATGGCCGACGCCCTGGAGAGGCTCGCCCATGCCATCGACGATGCCGTCGACAAGCTCTGGAAGAAGATCGGCATCGAGGCAGGTGTCATCCTCGCGGGCGTCGGCCTGGGCTTCCTGACCTTCGGGCTGAGCACCGCCGCCTCGGCGGCGGCCGCCACGGCGGTCATCGAACTGGGCGCGACGGTCGGCATCGCCATCTCCGCCACCGTCGCCGAGGTCGTCGCCACCACGCTCGTCGTGGCCGCCTTCAGCGGGGTGGAGGCCGTCACCGTCGACCTGGCGGTCGCCCAGCCGGCGAAGATCGCAGCCGGTCTGCAGCACGGCTTCAGCCTGGACGAGATCAACGCCGCGGCGACGGACGGCATGATCTACGGCGGTGCCTTCGGAGGCGCGTTCAACGGGGTCAGTGCCCTGGGCCGCAGCGCCGAGCTGGCCGGCGGATACCGCAACCTCCTCAAGGGCGTCCGCCCCGGTCTGGTCGAGCTGCCCCCGGCCGCCCGCCCCACCGCCGAGATCCCCTGCGCCAAGGACCCGATCGACGTCGCCACCGGCACGATGCTGCTGCCGCAGACGGACCTGCGGCTGCCGGGCGCCCTGCCCCTGACCGTCGAGCGCACCCACCTGTCGTCCTACCGCTCCGGCGGCTGGTTCGGGACGACGTGGGCCTCGACGTTCGACGAGCGCGTCCAACTGGACGCCGAGGGCGTCGTCTACGCCGCCGCGGACGGCATGCGCCTGGTCTACCCGGTACCCACGCCGGGGGAGCCGGTCCTGCCCGTGAAGGGCCCGCGATGGCCGCTGCAGTGGGACGGCCGCCCGGACGGCACGCTGACCGTCACCGACCCCTACCAGGGAGTCGTCCGCACCTTCGGAGCGCCCGCCCCCACCGACACCCCCGGCGCCGTCCAGCTCCCGCTGGAAAGCCTTCACGACCGCAACGGCACGCGCATCGACATCGAGCGCACCGAACTCGGCGCCCCCACCGCACTCCGGCACTCCGGCGGGGCCTACGTGGCCGTCGACACCGAAGGGCCGCGCATCACGGCACTGCGCCTGCTGGACGAAGCGCCGTCGCCCTACGAACACCCGCACGCCCCCGGGCGCGGCACCGTGCTGATGCGCTACGGCTACGACGCGTCGGGCAACCTGACCGAGGTCACCAACTCCAGCGGCAGACCGCTGCGCTTCACCTACGACACCGAAGGCCGAATAACCTCCTGGACCGACCGCAACGGCACGTCGTACGGCTACACCTACGACACCCGCGGCCGCGTCATACGCACCGAGGGAAGCGACGGCTTCCTCTCCGGCTCCTTCGCCTACGACGACGACACGCGCACGACCACCGAGACCGACTCCCTCGGCCATCTGCGCACCTACCGCCACAACACCGACGGGCAGGTCGTCGAGGAGACCGACCAGCTCGGCAACACCACCCGCACCGCATGGGACCCCCGAGGCGACCGCCGCCTCGCCGTGACCGACCCCCTGGGCCGCACGACCCGCTACACCTACGACGACGCCGGCAACCTCAGCCGCGTGACGCTGCCGGACGGTACGGCGGCCCACGCCACGTACGACGCCGACCTGTGCCGCCCGCTGCAGGTCACCGAGCCGGGCGGCGCGACGTGGCGGCACGCCTACGACGAGCGCGGCAACCTCCTCGCCACGACCGACCCGCTCGGCGCGGTCAGACGCTACGCCTACGACGACGCCGGCCACCTGACCGCGGTCACCGACGCCCTCGGGCACACCACCACGGTCCGGTGCGACGGCGCGGGCCTGCCGCTCGTCGTCACCGATCCCCTCGGTCACGCCACCACCGTCCGCCGGGACGCCTTCGGGCGGGTCGTCGAGGCGGTCGACCCGCTCGGCCGCGTCACCCGCATGTCCTGGACGACCGAGGGCAGGCCCAGCCGGCGCGACCTCCCGGACGGCACCTGCGAGACGTGGACGTGGGACGGCGAAGGCAACCTCCTCACCCACACCGACCCCGCCGGCAACACCACCACCCACACCAGCACCCACTTCGACCTGCCCGCCTCACGGACGGAGCCGGACGGGACGACGTACTCCTTCGCCCACGACACGGAACTGCGGCTCGTCGCCGTGACCAACCCGCAGGGCCTGACATGGTCCTACGACTACGACGACGCGGGCCGCCTGGCGGCGGAAACCGACTTCAACGGACGCCGCATCACGTACGTCCACGACGCGGCCGGACAGCTGCTGGCACGGACCAACGGTGCAGGCGAAACGCTGCACTTCGAGCGCGACGCACTGGGCCGAGTGATCGAGCAGCGCTCCGACACCGGCGGGACCACGACGTACACCTACGACACGGCAGGCCGACTGGCCCGCACAACCGGCCCCGGCGCCGACATCGTCCACGAACGGGACGCCCTCGGTCGGCTGCTGTCGGAAAGCGTCAACGGCCGGGTGACCCGGTGGTCGTACGACGCCGAAGGACACTGCACGCAGCGCACGACCGCCTCCGGACTGACAACGGAATGGACGTACGACCCCGCCGGGCGGCCCACGACCCTGCGCAACGACGCCGGCAGCCTCACCTTCACCTACGACGCGGCCGGCCGCGAGACCGCACGCCGTCTGGGCGACGACGACACCGTGCTCACCCAGTCCTGGGACGCCGCCGATCGCATCACCGGACAGAGCGTGACCTCCGGAGCGCCCGGCGCCGAGCGCCTCCTCCAGCACCGGTCCTACGCCTACCGGGCCGACGGCCACCTCGAGGAGATCCGCGAGCTCACCTCCGGCACACGGCGCTTCGACCTCACCGCCACGGGCCGCGTCACCGGCGTACGGGCCCACGGCTGGACGGAAACGTACGCCTACGACACCGCCGGCAACCTCACCCACGTCACCGCCCCCGCCCACGAGGCCCCCGGCCGCCACGAAGTGGACGGCACCCTCCTGCGCCGCGCCGGCCGCACCACGTACGAACACGACGCCCAGGGCCGCCTCACCCGCAAGACCCGCAAACTGCTCAACGGCCAGACCCGGGTGTGGACGTACACCTGGGACGCCGAGGACCACCTGACACAAGCCGTCACCCCGGACGGCGAACAGTGGGCCTACACCTACGACCCACTGGGCCGCCGCCTGGCCAAGCGCCGCCTCTCCGACGGCGCCGAAACGCTCTTCACGTGGGACGGCACGCGCCTGGCGGAACAAACCGCCCCCGACGGTGCCGCCACCACCTGGGACTACGCCCCGGGCACCCACCGCCCGGTCGCCCAGACCCACCACCGCCCCCGGGCGGAGGGCGAGTCCCTGATCCGGGACTACGCCGAGACCGCGGCCCGCTTCCACGCAGTGATCACCGACCCGGTCGGCACCCCCACGGAACTCGTCACCCCGGACGGCACCCTGGCCTGGCAACACCGCACCACCCTCTGGGGCACCCCCCTCCCCACCCCACCCCAGCCCCCCGACGCCCCGGACTGCCCCCTCCGCTTCCCGGGCCAGTACGCGGACCCGGAAACGGGCCTGCACTACAACTACTTCCGCTACTACGACCCGGAGACGGCGCGCTACATATCGCCGGACCCACTGGGGCTGGAACCGGCGCCGAATCCGTCCAGCTATGTGGACAATCCCGGTTCATGGGGTGATCCGCTCGGTTTGGCGCCCTGTGATGTCAGAGAACTTTCTCCGCCCGGGAAATCCTCGGGAATGAGGAATTCGGCAGGCTCTGCTGGAGGTGGATCACGTCTTCCCGACGCTGGTGAGACATGGCTTCGAGGAACTTCGGGCAATGCCGGGAGGGTGCCTGGACAAGTCGCTCGGGCGCTGCAAGGACGCCAGTTCAAGAACTTTGACGAATTCCGCGAGGCTTTTTGGATCGAGGTCTCGAAGGATCCTTCCCTGGCGTCTGGGTTCGGGCCTTCCGGGCAGACGTTGATGTCCCAGGGCAAGGCGCCATTCGTCACGAAGGACCAAGCAGTGGGCGGGAACAGGAGGTACGTACTGCACCATGCAACACCTATCCAGCGCGGAGGCGGCGTGTACGACCTCGACAATCTTCTCATCGTGACCCCGCGATATCATAAGGAAGTGCTGGATCCCGGATATCACATGGGTGGGTGACTGTGGGATTGGACTGTTCAGGTGAGTGAAGGAGGCTCGAAGTGACACGAGATGAGCTCATTCAACTCGTGCAGCGAATCATGGCTGGCGAAGGAACCGAAGAAGAGCATGACGCGCTAGTGGATCGCCTCGAAGAGAATGTTGTGCATCCGCGAGTGCTGGACTTGATCTACTATTCCGACCCGCCGCTTACAGCTGAAGAAGTAGTGGACCAGGCCTTGTCCTACCGGCCGATCGAGCTGTGAAAGCGGCGCCGCCGCTACTTGTTCGCGTGGTCGCCCAGGAAGAACAGCAGCCAGATGAAGCCCGCCAGGGCGTGCGTGATGAAGACGTAGACGAGCACGCGCAGGGCTATCTGGCGTTCTGCGCGCTTCTCGGAGTCCGGCGTGGCGGGTGGCATGGGAATGCCAGCCTACCTTGTTGCCGGGAGCGGGAAGCGGGTGCCGGTGAGGTGTTCGGACAGGTCCCACAGGCGGGTGCCCACGGTCGGGTCGGTTGCCGTCGGTGACAGTCGGACGCGCGTCGGGTTGCCGCGGAGTTCTGCCGCGCCGTCGGGGCCGATGAAGTCGCCGCCTGCCGCGTCGGGGGCCGTGGCGGCGTACAGCTGGGGGAGTGCGCCCTGGTCGGGGTGCTGGGCCAGGAGGGGGTTGCCGATGCGGCCCAGGAGCAGGCGCAGGGTGGCGGTCGATGCGCGCATCTGCAGGTTCGTCGCCGTGTAGCCGGGGTGGGCGAGCAGGCTGCGGACCGGGCTGCCGGTGGCGGTCAGGCGCCGGTGGAGCTCGTGGCCGAAGACGGCGTTGGCGAGTTTGGACTGGTTGTAGGAGCGCATGGGGGAGTACGAGCGCTCGCCGTGGAGGTCGTCGAAGTCGATGCGGGCCTTGCGGTGGTTGAGCGAGCTGACCGTGACCACGCGCGGGTCCTCCCCGGCGGAGAGCAGGTCGAGCAGGAGGCCGGTGAGCGCGAAGTGGCCCAGGTGGTTGCAGGCGAACTGCAGCTCGTGGCCCTGGGGGCTCAGCGTCCGGGGCGGTGCCATGACGCCCGCGTTGTTGATCAGCACGTCCACCCGCGCCTGCTCGGCGTGCAGCCGGTCGGCGAAGGCGCGGACCGAGTCGAGGTCGGCGAGGTCGACGGGGTGTACGTCGAGTCGGGCGCCGGGCAGTTCGGCGGCCACCCGGCGGCCCTTCGTCTCGTCGCGTACGGCGAGGATCACGTGCCCGCCGCGGCGGGCGAGCGCCCTGGTGGTGGCCAGGCCCAGCCCGCTGGTGGCGCCGGTGACGACGAAGGTGCGGCCGGTCTGGTCCGGGATGTGGTCGGCGGTCCATCGATGCTGCCTCATGAGGCACACACTGCCCTTCGTGGCACAGAGTGTCAACAGTGACCATTCGTGCCGTCCGCTGCATCGTGGCGGTACGCTTGCTCCGTGAGTCCCCGCCCCGAAACCAGCCTGGCCGAGCGCAAACGTCAACTCGTCGCGGACGAACTGACCAGCGCAGCGCTGCAGTTGCTGGCGCAGAAGGGGTACGACGGGGTCACCATCGACGAGATCGCCGCCGTCGCCGGCGTCTCCCGGCGGACGTTCTTCCGGTACTTCGCGTCCAAGGAGGACGTCGTCGTCCGGTTCCTCGCGGACATGGGCACCGGCATGCGCGCCGCCCTCGCGGACCGTCCCGCCGACGAGCCCGTGTCCGTCGCGCTGCGCCACGCCGTCTCGGGGCCCCTCGCCGCCTGCGGCGACCACGCCGACAGTGCGCGGGGCGTCGTCCGGCTGATCCTGGGCACCCCCGCCCTGCACGCCCGCTTCCTGGAGCGTCAGGCGCAGTGGCGGGAGGATCTGACGGCGGAGCTGGCGGCCCGTACCGGGGCGGACGCCGACGCGGAGCTGTACCCGCAGATGGCGGCCGGCATGGCGCTCACCGCCTTCAACACCGTCCTGCAGCGGTGGAGCGGCGGCGACGACGATGCCGCCGTGGACCCGGCCGGGCTGCTGGAGCGGGCCTTCGCGGTCGTCGCCCCGGCGCTGGACGCGCAGTAGCCGAAGCGGCGCTCAGGGGCAGGTGACGACCTGCCCGGCCCAGGACATCCCGCCGCCGAAGGCGAGCAGCAGGACCGGCGCCCCCGAGGGGAGTGCGCCGCGCTCGGTGAGCTTGGACAGGGCGAGCGGGACGGAGGCGGCGGAGGTGTTGCCGGACTCGACGACGTCCTGGGCGATCACCACGTCCTCGGGGAGGCCGAGCCGGCGGACGACGGCGTCGATGATGCGCAGGTTGGCCTGGTGGGTGACGACGCCGGCCAGATCGGCCGGGCGCAGGCCGGCGCGTGCGCAGGCGTCCTCGGCGAGGGCGGGGAGTTCGCCGGTGGCCCAGCGGAAGACGGTCTGACCTTCCTGGGCGAAGCGCGGATGCCAGGCGCCGGCCAGGCGGACGGCGTCACCGCGCGTGGGGTCCGAGCCCCAGACGACCGGCCCGACGCCTCCTTCGTGGTGCGCGCTGAGTACGGCGGCGCCCGCGCCGTCCCCCAGCAGAACGCAGGTGCGCCGGTCGGTCCAGTCGGTGACGTCGGACATCTTCTCCGCACCGATGACCAGTGCGTGGCGGGCCGCGCCCGCGCGCAGGGCGTGGTCGGCGCAGGCGAGGGCGGTGCAGAAGCCCGCGCACCCGTTGTTGAGGTCGAAGGCCACGGGGGAGGGCAGGCCCAGGCGGGCGGCGACCTGGGCGGCGGTGGAGGGGCAGCGGTCGATCGCCGTGCAGGTCGCCACGGTGATCAGCCCGATGTCGGCGGGTTCAAGACCGGACGCGGCCAGGGCCTTGCCGGCAGCGGCGGTTGCCATGTCGGTGACCGATTCGCCGGGGGCGGCGAGGTGGCGCGTGGCGATGCCGGTGCGGCGGCGGATCCACTCGTCGTCGGTGTCGACCATGGTGGCCAGGTCGTCGTTGGTCAGCACGCGCTCCGGCTGGTAGTGGCCCAGAGCGGCGATACGGCTTCCCGCAGGGCTTCCCGGTACGGCTGCATGCATGGTCGGTTGCATGGTCGATCTCCTCGGCTCGGCGACGGAGCCCGGAATATAGCAACCGATCGATCGGAAGTTAAAAGGTCGTGGCTCGGTAGGATGACGCCATGAGCCCTCGCAACTCCTTCGCCGAAGCCCGCCGCACGCGGGAGCGCATCGTGGCGCGCGGCATCGCCCTCGCCTCGGTCGACGGCCTGGAAGGGCTCACGATCGGTCGCCTGGCCGCCGACCTCGGCATGAGCAAGGCCGGCGTCCTCGGCCACTTCGGCACCAAGGAGGCCCTGCAGCTCGCCACCCTCGACGGAGCCGCGGCGGCGTTCTCCCGCCTGGTGTGGGAGCCCGCGGCGCCCAAGGAGCCGGGGCTGCCCCGGCTGCGCGCGGTCTGCGCGAGCTGGGCCGGCTACCTGGAGGCCGGGCAGGAGATCTTCCCCGGCGGGTGCTTCTTCACCACGGCATCCGTCGAGTTCGACGCCCGCGGCGGCCACGTCCGCGACGCCGTCGCCCGCCTGTTGCGCGTCTGGCGCGGCCGCCTGGCCGCCGAGGTGCGCACGGCCGTGGCGGCGGGCGACCTGCCCCCGGACACCGATCCGGAGCAGCTCGTCTACGAGCTCGTCGGCCTGTACATGGCCCTCAACCAGGAGACACAGCTCTTCGCCGACCCCTCGGGCGCCGCCGCCCGCACCCGCCGGGCCGTGGACCGCCTCCTCGCCCACCCGCCGCGCTGCGCTTGAACCTTTGCCGAACGGTCAGCCACCTGCGCCCACTCCTCGCCTAGCCTCGGCGGCATGCTCGACACGAACGTGATCAAACTCGACGACACGGCCCGTGCGTTGCCCGGCGCGTGGCGCTCCGCCGTCCTGGGCCGGGCCGGTGAGGGCTCGGTCGTCAAGGTGCTCCGGATGGACGGCACGCCCCTCGCCGAGGAGCTGCACGACACACCCGAGGCGCTGATCGTCCTCGACGGGCGCCTGCGACTGCGCGTCGCCGGACGGCCGGTGGAGGTGGGCGCCGGCGAGATGTACGTCGTACCGGCCGCGACGCCCCACGCCGTCCTGCCCGGCAGCCACGGCGCCCTGCTGATCGTGGAGGCCGCGTGACGGCCGTCGGGTGGCGTCAGCCCACCAGGCGCTTGCGCCAGTCCAGGGGGGTGACGGTGATGGCCCGGCGCGCGTCACCGTTCCACTCCGTCGCAAGTCCCGCCTCCGCGAGGGCGGCGACGACCTCGCGGCCGACGGCCGCCGTCGTCTCCACCGACCCGTCGAACCCGCCGTACAGCAGCGTCAGCCCGTGCCCGGAGGCGGCCGAGTCCGTGCACTGGGAGTGGAAGTACACGAAGCCGCGGGCACCGGGCGCGCTCTCCGCGCCTATCTCCGCCTGGCCGCACGAACGGCAGCAGGTGAAGTGCTCCCGGGCGGTGATGCCGGCGGCCTCCAGGGCCGCGAAGGCCCGGGTGAGGCGTTCGGGATCCGTCTCGCCCTCCCAGGCGGCCTGTTCGGCGACCCGCTCGCACCACAGCCGGTCGGCCAGCTGCTGCGCCTGGGCGGCCGAGACCGGCCGGCGGTCGCCGGAGACGAGGTAGTCCTCGGCGAGCTCGGCCAGCTGTGCGCGCGTCGCGTAGCCGCCGACCAGCACCTCGCGGATCCGGCCCTCCAGCTCGCCGCGTTCCTCCTCGTCGAGGGCGAGCGGCGGTACGGGCTCGGGTGCGGGCATGTCCAGCCGGGTCCACTGCAACCCCGCGTCCCGGCCGTCCTGCTGGCGCGCCCAGCCCGTCAGTGCCGCGGTCACCGCGGTCACCGCATCCGGGCCGTCGAGCACCGCCTGGAAGTGCCGGTCCGGCGCCCCGGCCCGGTGCTCCAGCGTGTAGGCGCCGCCCGCCTCGTGCCACACCTGGGCGAAGACGTCCGGCAGGTCGGGGATCCTCTGCACGACCAGGAACCGGTCGCCCTCCCCGCCGATCCGGGCGACCAGCCCGGCGAGCTCCTGCCCACTCACCCGGACGCGGCGGCGTCCGTCCTCCGTCTGCACCGTGATCGCAAGCATGCCGGCACTCTCCCATGGACCACTGACAAGCCCCTTGACGGGCATCGTCGTCCGCTGTTGCCATGCTCATGATGTGGTCCAGCGGTCCAGGAGAGGAACCCGCATGGAGCTTCCGAGAACCACGACCACCGCCCCGCTCGGGCGCCGGGCCTTCGCCACCCGCGGGCTCGGCGCACTGGCGGGGATCACCGCGGCCGTCGCCGTGACGTCCGTGGCCGCAGCGCCGGCGGTGCAGGCCAGGGCCCTGTCGGGGCAAGGCAGCTGGCGGTTCTGCACCAAGTGCTTCGTCATGTTCTTCTGGGGCTACTCAGACGACGGGCACTGCGCCGCGGGCGGCGCCCACACGCAGGCCGGCTACAACTTCGTCCTGCCCTACGACGTTCCCGAGACGGGCAACGCCCAGGCCAACTGGCGCTTTTGCACCAAGTGCTACGGCCTGTTCTTCTTCGGCTACCCCAGCGGCGGTTGGTGCCCCACCGGCGGGTCGCACTACGCGGCCGGCTTCAACTTCGTGATCCCGCACGACGTCGCCGAGACGCCCTCCGCCCAGGCGTACTGGCGCTTCTGCACCACCTGCTACGGGATGTTCTTCTGGGGCTACCCGGAAAAGGGCCGGTGTCCCAACGGCAGCGGGCACAACGCCGCGGGGTTCAACTTCGTGATCCCGCACACGTAGAGCCTGTCCGGCGGATCATGCCATGCCCCGTAAGGGGCCCGGGGCGTGCCGATCTGCGGCTGCCGCCGCGTGGGCGCGATCGGCCGGCGACGGCCCGCCTGACACGCCACCCCGGGCCGACTGCGGGCGCGTCGTGGCTTGTCGCGCAGTTCCCCGCGCCCCTGCGGGGCACTGCGCGATCCGCGACGAAGGTCCGCCGGACAGGCCCTGGAGCCCGTCCGGCGGATCGCGCCGCGCGCCGGTGTGCGTGTGCTCAGTGGTTGGTACCGGAGGCCCAGATCGCCTGGCTGCCGTCGTAGATCACCACGTTGCCGTCGTCCTGGACGACCAGGCGCGAGCCGGGGTGCCCGGCCGTCCGGGAGTTCCAGACCGCCCTGCCCGAGCGGGTGTAGACGACGAAGTTGCCGTCCTCCTGCATCACGGCCCGCCAGCCCTGGTTGACCGTGTTGGACGCCCAGCGCGCGCGGCCGAACTCGTCGTAGATGACGAGGTTGCCGTCGCCCTGCATGACCAGGGTCGCCGTGTCGGAGCTCACCGACTGGTTGCGCTCCAGGGTGTACGGCGCGTACAGGGTCCGGCTCGCCAAGGTTCTCGTGCCGGCCGCCGGGGCCTTGGCGCTGGTCGAGGAGGCCGCGGTCGCCGGGCCGGCCAGGGCCAGGGAGCCGGCGAGCGAGGCCGTCGCCAGCAGGGTGGTCAGGGCGGTGGTGATCCTCTTGCTCACGATCCTCTTGCTCACGAAAGATCCTTCCGTCGGGCTTTCGTCGAGTCGTGCAGCCGCCTGTGCCGTGCCCCCGGGGGCGCCGGGGGCGGTACGGACTCTGGCATCCGCCCCCGCCGGACGAGACGGCTTCGTACGGATGTGACGCGTTCGCAGCCGTGTTTGGCCGAACGGGACGGCGCCAACTCGGCGCGCAACAAGGCCCGTTGTGCCCCAAGGCGTCCTTCCCCGCTCCCCGCCCGCAGTGGGACACTCTCCGCCATGGGTGCGTCGAGGCGCATACGTGGCATACGTGTACGGGAGTGGGGCCGCCCCCGCCTGCGGTACGGGGCCGGTGCCGCGGGCCTGGCCGTGGCGGCCGTGGTGGCGCTGGCCGGCTGCGAGCCGGCCGCCGGGCTCGACGCGGCGACCGTCGCCGCCGTCACCCAGCGCCAGGCGTCCCAGGCGCTCGGCCGCTCCGGTGTCGCCGTGGCCTGGCTGACCTGCCGGGGCAAGGCGCAGGACGGCGGCACGGACATGGCGGGCTCGCCGCAGCCGGTGACGATCGTCGGCATCGAATGCGAGGGCGGTACGGACAAGGGCAGGCGGATCATCGTCTTCGGCACCGTCACCGGCGTGTCCGGCACCGCCTGCGTGCGCGGCCTGCTGACCGCCAACGTGGACGGCCGGACGGTCTTCCGGGTCAGCGTGCTCGGTGACTGCACCCGTACCGGTGGCGGCGCTCCCTCCTCGTCCGTACCCACCGCGCCGGGCCCGGGCGTGCCCAAGCCGCCCCCGCCGCCGCAGGGCGGCACCCGGGGGCCCACCGCGCCGGCGCCCTCCGCGAGCTGCAGCAGTACGCCCGTACCCCGGGGCAAGTGACGGCCGGGTCGCGGCGGCCGTACGGACGGGCGGGTAACATCCGCACCGTAGGAGCCGACGACCCGGGAGGAGCCCACCGGTGGCGGGAGAACCGCAGGCGGACTGCCTGTTCTGCAAGATCGTCAAGGGGGAGGTGCCCGCGACGATCGTCAAGGAGACGGCCACGACGCTCGCCTTCCGCGACATCAACCCGCAGGCGCCCGTGCACGTCCTGGTGATCCCCAAGGTGCACCACCCGGACGCCGCGTCCCTGGCCGCCGCCGAGCCGGCGATCGCCGCCGACGTGCTGCGCGAGGCCGGCGAGGTCGCCCTGCAGGAGAACGGGGACAGCGGCTTCCGCATCGTCTTCAACACCGGCGCCGGCGCCGGGCAGACCGTCTTCCACGCGCACGCCCACGTCCTGGGCGGCCGCGGCTTCAACTGGCCCCCCGGCTAAGCCCTTGTCCGTACGCGAACTGGTCGTCCTGGGCACCGCCAGCCAGGTGCCCACCCGGCACCGCAACCACAACGGCTACGTCCTGCTGTGGGACGGCGACGGCATCCTCTTCGACCCGGGCGAGGGAACGCAGCGGCAGATGCTGCGCGCCCGGGTGGCCGCGCACGACCTCAACCGGATCTGCATCACCCACTTCCACGGCGACCACTCGCTCGGCCTCGCCGGGGTGATCCAGCGCATCAACCTCGATCGGGTGCCGCACCCGGTCACCGCCCACTTCCCGGCCAGCGGCAGGCGCTTCTTCGAGCGGCTGCGCTACGCCACCGCCTACCGCGAGACGGTGGAGCTGGCGCAGGAGCCGGTGGCGGGCACCGGCGCGGTGCTCGCCGTCACGGACGCGTACACCCTCGAAGCGCGCCGGCTCTCGCACCCCGTCGAGTCCTACGGCTACCGCCTGACCGAGCCCGACGGACGCCGGATGCTGCCCGAACGGCTGGCCGCGCACGGCATCGCCGGGCCGGACGTGGGCCGGCTGCAGCGCGAGGGCGAGGTCCGCGGGGTCACCCTGGACGAGGTGAGCGAGGTGCGGCGCGGGCAGCGCTTCGCGTTCGTGATGGACACCCGGCTGTGCCAAGGCGTGCACGAGCTGGCCGAGGGCTGCGACATGCTGGTCATCGAGTCGACGTTCACCGACGAGGACGAGGACCTGGCCACCGAGCACGGCCACCTGACCGCCGGTCAGGCCGGGCGGGTGGCGGCGCAGGCGGGCGTGCGCCACCTGGTGCTCACCCACTTCTCGCAGCGCTACGACGACCCGGCCGTCTTCGAGCAGCAGGCACGCGCCGCGGGCTTCGACGGCGAACTCACCGTCGCCCGCGACCTGATGCGCGTCCCGGTGCCGAAGCGGCGCTGAGGGAGCCGGTCGGCCGGGGCCTCGCCCCGGCGCGCCGCCTCGCGCGGTCCGCGGCATCGCCACGGACCGCGCGCACAGTGGCTACAGGACCCGGGCGCAGGTGTTCTCGCGCGTGCCGTCCTTCGGATTCCAGTCGCAGACCCTCATGATCAGATTCCAGACGTTCTTGGGGGCCTTCGCGCCCGGGTTGTAGGTGCCGTTCGTCTTCACGCCGTACCAGGGCACCCACTCCTCCAGACCGTTCTTGTACTGCCAGTAGGCGAGGTACAGCCGGGCGCCGTCGTGACTCGGGTCGCCGTGGCACTGGTCCTTGACCTCGATGTCGAAGTCCGTCGTGTAGAGCTTCTTGCCGCTCGGCGTCTGCTTGTGGGTGTCGTAGTAGTTGTAGGTCCCGGAGGCGAGCGAGCAGCCGCTGTACGACTGTCCGGACACGAAGGACAGGGAGGTCGCGCCCGCCTGGCCGGCGAGCGTCAGCAGAGCGGCGGTGGCGACGGCGGCGGTGGTCGAGGCGCGGCGCAATCCGTGCATCATCAGCTCTCCCGTTCGACGTGAGGAGTGTGCGGTGGTGTCGGCGGACGACGATGGCAGCGCCGGCCGGCCGCGTCCACGCATCGGCCGTCCGGGACGTGTCCGGGCATGTCCGGGCTGGTCGGACAGGGCGTTCGGCGGTGAACCGGTGAGTTCGGGCACGTGACGGAAAGCAGCGTTGCGGTCCCCCGCGTCGCTGCCGACCATGTGCACCATGGGGGCTCAGGGGGGACCGGATCCGGCCGGGGCGCAGGACGCCGCTGCTCTGGTGGCGCTGATGCGGGAGTTGCGGGAGCGCTCCGGGCTCACCTACCGGAGGCTTCAGCAGCGCGCCGCCGAGCGGGGCATGGTGCTGGCACGCAGCACGATCTCCGACGTGCTCGCCCGGAACGCCCTGCCGCGCCCCGAGGTCCTGGAGGCCTTCGTGGTGGCCTGCGGCGAGGAGTCGCGGGTGGGGGAGTGGCTGGCGGCCAGGGAACGCGTCGCCGGTCGCCAACGGGAACGCGCCGGCGGGACGCCGCCGGACGGCGGGGCTGTGGTCCCGGCTGCGGTGGCTGCCGGTGGTGGTGGCCGTGCCGGCCCTCGGCTACTGGGCGCTCGGCGCGGGGCTGCTGCGGACCGGCGGCGACGCGCGGCCGGCGCCCGCGACCGCCGCCGGCACGACTCCCGCCGGCACGACCCGCGCCGGCGCGTTCAGCCTCTTCGAGGCGAGGAGCACCAAGGGCGCGACGATCGCGAGCGTGGGATACCGGTACTGGGACACCGGTGACGGGTGGTACGGCGTGGAGTACGTGATGCCGTTCTCCCGGGACGACCGGGACGCGTACCACGACGGCTGGGGCGGCCGGCTGGTCATGCACTACGAGGACCGTCGGGGCCGGCACGAGAGCGTCCTGGTCGCCAACCCCGACGGCGACCAGGCAGCGGGCAGGGACGGTGTCCGCTACGGATTGAAGAACGTGTGGTTCGAGGTGTGCGACTCCAACGGACGGGAGCTGCACGGCTGCCAGCGGCTGCGCAAGGCCCGGACCCGGACCTGAGCGGCCCGGGCCCGGACGCGACGACGCCTGCGCCGCCGTGCACGCCTTACGGCAGGTAGTACATCGGGTTCGGCAGCTTGTAGGTGCGCTCGGCGTGGCCGCCCTGCAGGTCGCTGAACTGGTCGCCGAAGTTGGCGACGATGCGGTAGCCCTTGGACTCGATGTACGCGCGCGTGCCCGACTTGTACTCGACCGTGGTGCACTTGGCGCCGCAGGCCAGGTAGGCCGGCGGGGTCTTCTTGTTCTTCAGGAAGAAGTGCTCGGTGTCGGCGGCGGGCTTGTAGCCGGCGTTCTTGAGGTTGCGCACGCTCCAGTCCCGCTGGTGCTCGTCGCGACCGGTGACGAAGAAGACCTCGACGCCCTTCTCCTTGGCCCAGTTGACCAGCTGCGGCATGCCGAAGACCGGGCCCATGTCGGTGGACTTCAGGTACGCGTCCTGCGACTCGGGCGTGAAGCGGAAGCCCTGCTGCAGCTCGTAGTTGTAGGTCAGCAGGGTGGTGTCGTCCACGTCCAGGACGATCGCGGGCTTCTTGGCGCCGTGCGCCTTGCCCTGGTTCTTGACGACCCGCTCCAACTGGGCCTTCGCCTTGCGCTCGATGTCGGCCACCTGCTTGGCGTAGTTGCTCTCCGGCGAGGCGTAGTGCTGGCCGGAGGCGTCGACGGTGTCGCCGTAGTACGCCTTGATCTTGTCCTGGACCTGCGTGAGGTTCGGGATCTCCTTGTCCGAACGCGGCACCGCGTGGTCGGCGCTGGCGGCACCCGCCGTGTACAGGCCGGCCCCGGCGACGAGGGCGGCGGCGGTGGCGGCGGCCACGCGCACGCGCGTGGACTTCAGGGAGAGGGACGGCACGTTATGACTCCTGGGTAACAAGGAAACTCTCCGTGAAGCTAAGCGCTTGATCTGGACTGGTCAAGGGCTCTCTACGCGCGAAGAAGATCGTCCGAGGGCGTACCGTGGGGAGCACAACCAGCGACACGAAGGGTGGGGCTCGAGATGGCGCAGGAAGTACGAGCGGTCGTCGCCCCGGGCAGGAACGAGCCGGTGCGCGTGGAGACGATCGTCGTGCCCGACCCGGGGCCGGGCGAGGCCCTGGTGAAGGTCCAGGCGTGCGGCGTGTGCCACACCGACCTGCACTACAAGCAGGGCGGCATCAACGACGACTTCCCCTTCCTCCTCGGCCACGAGGCGGCCGGCATCGTGGAGGCCGTCGGCGAGGGCGTCACCGAGGTCGCCCCCGGCGACTTCGTCGTCCTGAACTGGCGCGCGGTCTGCGGCCAGTGCCGCGCCTGCCTGCGCGGGCGCCCGCAGTACTGCTTCGCCACGCACAACGCGCGGCAGAAGATGACGCTGACCGACGGCACCGAGCTCGCCCCCGCCCTCGGCATCGGCGCCTTCGCCGAGAAGACCCTCGTGGCCGCGGGCCAGTGCACCAAGGTCGACCCCGCGGTCTCGCCCGCCGTTGCCGGCCTGCTCGGCTGCGGCGTCATGGCCGGCTTCGGCGCCGCCCTGAACACCGGCAACGTCGGCCGCGGCGACTCGGTCGCCGTCATCGGCTGCGGCGGCGTCGGTGACGCGGCCGTCGCCGGCGCCCGCCTCGCCGGAGCCGCGCGGATCATCGCCGTCGACCTCGACGACCGCAAGCTGGAGTGGGCCCGGCGCATGGGCGCCACCCACACGGTCAACTCCCGCGACACCGACCCCGTCGAGGCCATCCGTGAGTTCACCGGCGGCTTCGGCGCCGACGTCGTCATCGACGCCGTCGGCCGCCCCGAGACGTACAAGCAGGCCTTCTACGCCCGCGACCTCGCCGGCACCGTCGTCCTCGTCGGCGTCCCGACGCCCGAGATGCAACTGGAACTGCCGCTCCTGGACGTCTTCGGCCGCGGCGGCGCCCTGAAGTCCTCCTGGTACGGCGACTGCCTGCCCAGCCGCGACTTCCCCATGCTCGTCGACCTGCACCTGCAGGGCCGGATCGACCTCGCCTCCTTCGTCACCGAGACCATCGGCCTCGGCGACGTCGAGAAGGCGTTCGAGCGCATGCATCAGGGCGACGTGCTGCGCTCGGTGGTGGTCTTCGAGGACTGACCGCCGGCCGACCTGCGGTCAGCCGAGGGCGCCGGCGAGGACGGCGACGGTCTGCGCGATCAGCTCGTTGTCGCCCTCCGCCTTCCGGTCGTGGGGGTGCGTCGTCAGCACGGCCATCACGACCGGCGCACCCTGCGGCGTCCAGACGACGCCGACGTCGTTGTTCGTCCCGTAGCTGCCGCCGCCGGTCTTGTCGGCGACCCTCCAGCCGGCGGGGATGCCCTTGCGGAACCGCTTGTCGCTCGTGGTGTTGCCCAGCAGCCAGCCCGTGAGCCGGCTGCGGTCGTCGGGGTCCAGCGCGTTGCCGAGCACGAGGTGGGCGTAGGTGCGGCCGATGGCGTACGGGGTCGTGGTGTCCGTCACCCGGTCCGGCTCGGCGGTGTTCAGCGCGGGCTCCCACCGGTCGAGGCGGGTGACACGGTCACCGACCGAGCGCGCGAAACGCGTGACGGCCGTCGGGCCACCGAGCTCGCGCAGCAGCAGATTGGCGGCGCAGTTGTCGCTGAAGGAGATGGCGGCGGCGCACAGCTCCTCGACGGTCATGCCGTTGGCGATGTTCACCGGCTTGTTGGTGATCGGCGAGTTTTCCGCCTGCGCGTCGACGACGTCCTGGGCGGTGTAGCGGATCCGCTTCGCCAGGAACGCGCCGTCACGGTCGAGATCGCGCAGCACGGCGGCGACGGCGAGCGTCTTGAACGTCGAACACATCGGGAACAGTGCGTCGGCGCGGTGCGCGACGGTGCGGCCGGTGCGGACGTTGTGGGCGTACACGCCGAGGCGCGCGCCGTGCGTGCGCTCCAACTCGGCGAGACGCCGGGCCGCGTCGTCGCCGCCGCGCCGCTGCGGGGCGGCCTGGGCCGTTCCGTTGCCGGCCAGGACGGTGGCCAGGGCGGCGCCTGCGCCGAGGGTGAGGACGTTGCGGCGGGGTATGGACGTCACTGCGGGTGGTTCCTCTCGCCGGGGGCTGTTCGGTGCCATTACACGTCCGGCTTGCCGCCTCTGGTTCCACATCAGCCACATTTGCCCCAGGGATGGTTCGCCCCGTAGGGGCGCACCCCCCCCGCACTCACCCCGTCGTGAACGCGGCTCGTGCCGCGCGGCGCCAGCGGTTTGCGGGGAGGGCGGGTCGCAGGGCCGCCAGTGCCGCGCAGTACTTCGTGAAGACCGCCGGCCGCACCCCGTGCGCGTGCAGCAACAGGTCCGCCTCCGTCAAGTGCCCCGTACTCTTCGTCTCGACGAGTACCAGTCCGCTGTCGCACCGCACCACCCGCCCGCCCCGCAGGTCGGTGCACACGAGCCCGGCGTCGCAGGTGATGCGTTCCCCGTCCGCGACGAGTGTCGTGCGGACGTAGTCGGTGCTGACCGACGGGCTGAGGGTCTCCGGGGCGGGGAAGCCGTAGGCCCGGGCCAGGGTGGTGTCGAGGAAGGCGCGGTGGGAGGCGTCCAGGGGGTGGTCGCCGGTGCCCATGGCCCGCCGGAGTTTGACGGTGTCGCCGCGGCGGCCCTTGAGCTTGAGCTCGAACTGCCGCTCGCCGGAGTCCTCGTACACCCGTTCGCGAATCTTGAAGCGCAGCCGGCGGCCCTGGCGGTGATCGTGGAAGCTGCGCAGCGTGGGGGTGTCGTAGTAGACGGAGTGGTAGCGGAAGGCGCGGACGCCGTCGATGGTCAGGGCCCGGAAGGGGCCGCCGGTGCGCCGGGGGTCGGTGAGGTGGGCGGCCAGGCGGCAGAACGTTTCGGCGGGCACCAGGTAGCTGCGGTCGAAGCGGGTCAGCAGTTCGGCCCGCTCGTTGACCTCCGACAGGGTTATGGGTGCCGCGGCGGCCGCGGCCGTGCCGATGGCGCCCACGGCCCCGGCTCCGGTGACGGCTACGGGTGCGGTCACGCCGCCTCCCAGGCCGGGGCGGACTGCGGGGTCACCTGCCGCGGGGTGGTGGGGGCACCGGGTTCGAGGGCGCGGTAGCGGACGTCGACGACCATGAGGTCGCGGACGTAGTCGATCTCCATGACGGTCCAGTCCAGCGGTTCGCCGAGCCTGCGGGCGAGGTCGGCGCGCAGGGCGGCGGGGTCGCCGTGGACGGCGTCGAGGGTGACGAGGGTGCGGCGGGAGCGGGCGTACAGCCGGGGGTGGTCGGCGCCGTAGACGACCAGCAGCAGGACGGCGGCCATGGCGGCGGCGATGCCCAGGGCCAGGTGCGGCAGGCCGCACACCAGGCCGAGGACGAGGGTGGTGAAGTAGTACGCCACCTCCTCGTGCTGCACGGCGTCCGAGCGCAGCCGGATGATGGACAGCACGCCGAACAGGCCGAAGCCGAGCGCCAGGCCGCCGTTGCCGCTGAGCTCGCCGAGGGCCGCGACGACGGTGAACAGCGCGACGTTCAGGGCGAGGTAGGCGGGTACGAGGTCGCGGCGGCGGTGCCGCGGGTAGTAGATCGCGAAAGTCAGCAGGCATACGGCGACCAGGTCGAGTCCCAGGTGGGCGGCCAGGTGACGCATGGATTCCATTGCTCCCTCTCTCTGCGCGCTCGGACGATCACAGACGTTGGGGAAACTTTGAGTGAAGCGGTGGACTCACTCGGGTGAACAATGCGAATCCTTGACGGAATCGGCCCCGGACTGACCGGAACCGGAAGCATCTCTTACGTAAATCACCTTGTTGCGCGGGCGGTATCACCCGTGCAGCCGCAGCCGCAGCCGGCCCGCGGCGGACGGGGCGTCAGATACCGGCCCGCTCCGCCCGTTCCAGGATGCGGGCCGCCACGGCCGGGGAGTCGACGAGCGGGTGCAGCGCCAGGGCGCGCAGGGCGGCATCGCGGTCCTCGTGCACGGCGGCGTCGATGGTGGCCCGCTCGACGGCCTTCAGCTGCAGCATCAGGCCCAGCTGGTCCTCGCGCAGGGGGGCGCCCGGCAGGGGCTGCGCGCCCTTCGCGCTGACGTCGCACACCGTTTCGATGATGGCGTGCGGGGCGAGGGCGGGCACGGTCGAGCCGTTGGGGACGTTGAGGATGAGGCGGGTGTTCTCGTCGCCGGCGATGGCCCGCATCAGGGCGAGGGCCACCTGGTCGTAGCCGCCGCCGTCCAGGTCGCAGGAATCGCGTTGCCAGCCGCCGGAGGCCGCCCTGCTCTCCGCCATGTACGTCTCCTCGCGCTGCAGCCGGGCGTGCTGCCACAGCTCGTGCGCGCGGTGCGGCTCGGCGGTGGCCCGCTCGAAGAAGTCGCCCTGCTGCCGGTCGAGGAACTCCCCCCGGGTCTGCGGGGCCTCCCGCAGCGAGGCGAAGGTCTCGCGGCGGAAGTAGTAGTAGTGCAGGTATTCGTTGGGCAGTGCGCCGAGCGCCCGCAGCCAGCGCGACCCGAAGAGCTTGCCCTCCTCGAACGTGGCGAGCGCCGCCGGGTCGGCCAGCAGCCCCGGCAGCAGGTCCTCGCCCCCGACCCGCAGCGACCGCAGCCAGCCCAGGTGGTTCAGGCCGATGTAGTCGAACTCCGCACCGGCCTGTTCGACCCCCAGCGCCCGGGCCGCCCGCCGCACCAGCCCCACGGGTGAATCGCAGATGCCGATGACGCGCTCACCCAGCACGGCGGACATCGCCTCGGTCACCATGCCGGCCGGGTTGGTGAAGTTGATGACCCAGGCGTCGGGCGCGACGGCCGCGACGCGCTCGGCGATGTCCATGGCCACCAGCACCGTGCGCAGCCCGTACAGCACCCCGCCCGCGCCGACGGTCTCCTGGCCCAACACGCCCTCGGCCAGCGGGATCCGCTCGTCGAGCACCCGCCCGGAGGTGCCGCCCACCCGGATCGCGGAGAAGACGAAGTCCGCCCCGCGCAGGGCCTCGTCCAGGCTGCTCGCCAGCCGTACCGCCGGGGCGCCGGCCACGCCTGCGGCCTGGGCGCCCAGCACGGAGGCGATCACGGCCATGCGGGCGGAGTCCGTGTCGTACAGCACCAGTTCCGTGCAGCGGCCGGGCGCGTCCCGCCGGGCGTCGTCCAGCAGCGCGCGGTGCACCAGAGGCACTCTGAACCCGCCACCGCCGAGAATGGTCAGCCTCATGGGACGGAACGTACCTCAGCATCGGGCACACTGTGCGGAACCGCATTCGTGCATCCCGAGAGGAGCGGCGAGCGAACATGACGGTGCCCGGCCCCCACGAATATCGTCCGGAGCGGCCTGCGGCCCCCGTCCTCGACCCGCTCGCCGCGGTCCGCGCCCCGGACGATCCGGCCACCGACGTCTACCTCACCGGCACCGTCTTCCTGGACATCATCTTCACCGGTCTGGACTCCGCCCCCGTGCGCGGCACCGAGTCCTGGGCCCGCGGCATGGGCTCCAGCCCCGGCGGCATCGCCAACATGGCCACCGCCCTGTCCCGGCTGGGCCTGCGCACCTCGCTCGCGGCCGCCTTCGGCGACGACATGTACGGCGAGTACTGCTGGGAGGCGCTCTCGCGCGGCGAGGGCATCGACCTGAGCCTGTCGCGCACCGTCCTCGGCTGGCACTCCCCGGTCACCGTCTCCATGGCCTACGAGGGCGAGCGCACGATGGTCTCCCACGGCCACGAGGCGCCGCCCGAGGAGCCCCCCGGCTGCCCGCCGCCCGCCCGCGCCTGCGTGGCCCTGCTGGAACCGGGGCGGCCGCAGGAGTGGATCGCCCGGGCCGCCCGCGGCGGCAGCCGGGTCTTCGCCGACGTCGGCTGGGACGAGTCCGGCCGCTGGGACCCGGCCGACCTGGACGGCCTGGAGCACTGCGAGGCGTTCCTGCCCAACGCCGAGGAGGCCATGCGCTACACCCGCACCGACTGCCCGCGCGCCGCCGCCCGGGCGCTGGCGGAGAAGGTGCCGCTGTCCGTGGTGACCATGGGGGAGCGGGGCGCGTACGCCGTGGACGGGCGCACCGGCGAGAGCGCCGAGGTCCCGGCCATCGTCGTCGAGGCCCTGGACCCCACCGGCGCCGGCGACGTCTTCGTGGCCGGCTTCGTCACCGGCACCCTCGCCGGGTGGCCGCTGGCCGACCGGCTGGCCTTCGCGGGGCTGACCGCGGCCCTGTCCGTGCAGGAGTTCGGCGGCTCGCTCTCCGCGCCCGGCTGGGTGGAGGTCGCCGCCTGGTGGCAGCACGTGCGCTCCTTCGACGACCAGTCCGCGGCCACCCTGCGCCGCTACGCCTTCCTCGACGACCTGCTGCCCGCGGCCCCCCGCCCCTGGCCGCTGCGCCGGGCCGTGCCCACGCTGGGCTTCCGGCACAGGTAAAAGCCCTTCGGCCCGCTGGCCGGGCCGTCGTACCCTTGAATTCCAGGGTTCTTCGGATACAGGAATGCAGGAAAGAGAGGGATGAGCAGGCCTAGAGCCGGCCCATGACTCAGACACCCACACGACCGCAGGCGAGCACGAGCATCACCGTCCCGGCCAAGCACCCCATGGTCACGGTCCTGGGCTCCGGGGACTCGCTCCTGCGCGTGATCGAGAAGGCGTTCCCGTCGACGGACATCCACGTCCGGGGGAACGAGATCAGCGCTACCGGGGACGAGCGGGAAGTCGCCCTCGTGCAGCGCCTCTTCGCAGAGATGATGCTGGTGCTCCGCACGGGCGCACCGCTGACGGAGGACGCGGTGGAACGCTCGATCTCCATGCTGCGCGAGGAGAACGCGGGGGCCGCGGTCGAGGCACCGTCCGACGTCCTCACCCAGAACATCCTCTCCAACCGCGGCCGCACCATCCGCCCCAAGACGCTCAACCAGAAGCGCTACGTCGACGCGATCGACAAGCACACCGTCGTCTTCGGCATCGGCCCCGCCGGCACCGGCAAGACCTACCTGGCCATGGCCAAGGCCGTGCAGGCCCTGCAGTCCAAGCAGGTCAACCGGATCATCCTCACCCGGCCCGCCGTCGAGGCCGGCGAGCGGCTCGGCTTCCTGCCCGGCACGCTCTACGAGAAGATCGACCCCTACCTGCGCCCGCTGTACGACGCGCTGCACGACATGCTCGACCCCGACTCCATCCCGCGCCTGATGGCCGCCGGGACGATCGAGGTCGCGCCGCTGGCGTACATGCGCGGCCGGACGCTCAACGACGCGTTCATCATCCTCGACGAGGCGCAGAACACGAACCCCGAGCAGATGAAGATGTTCCTCACCCGGCTCGGCTTCGACTCCAAGATCGTCATCACCGGTGACATCACCCAGGTCGACCTGCCCGGCGGCACCAAGAGCGGTCTGCGCCAGGTGCGCGAGATCCTCGACGGTGTGCCCGACGTGCACTTCTCCATGCTCACCAGCCAGGACGTCGTCCGGCACAAGCTCGTCGGCCGTATTGTCGACGCGTACGAGAAGTACGACAGCCGCAACGGAAAGTAAACCGCGAAACCCATGGCCATCGACGTCAACAACGAATCCGGCACGGAGGTCGACGAGCAGGCGATCCTCGACGTCGCCCGCTACGCCCTCAACCGGATGCGCATCCACCCGCTCTCCGAGCTCTCGGTCATCGTCGTCGACGCCGAGGCCATGGAACAGCTGCACATCCAGTGGATGGACCTGCCCGGCCCCACCGATGTGATGTCCTTCCCGATGGACGAGCTGCGCCCGCCGGCCAAGGACGACGACGAGCCCCCGCAGGGTCTCCTCGGCGACATCGTCCTGTGCCCGGAGGTCGCCAGGAAGCAGGGCGAGGAGGCGCCGACCGGGCACTCCATGGACGAGGAGCTGCAGCTGCTGACCGTCCACGGCGTGCTGCACCTCCTCGGCTACGACCACGAGGAGCCCGACGAGAAGGCCGAGATGTTCGGCCTCCAGGCGGCGATCATCGACGGCTGGCGCGCCGAGCACGGCCTGACCGGACCCTCCCCGGCGCCCACGTTCACGTGACCGGCCGCCTGATCGCGGCGGCGGTCCTGCTGCTGGTCGTCGCCTGGCTCGCCGCCTGCGCCGAGGCCGGCCTCGCCCGGACCACCCGGTTCCGGGCCGAGGAGGCCGTCCGGCTCGGGCGGCGCGGCAGCGCCCGGCTCATGGCCGTCGCCGCCGACCCCACCCGCTACCTCAACGTCGCCCTGCTGGTGCGCGTCGCCTGCGAGATGGCGGCGGGCGTCTTCGTCACCTACGTCTGCCTGGAGTCCTTCGACGCCACCTGGCAGGCGCTGACCGTCGCCATCGCCGTCATGGTGCTGGTCTCCTACGTCGCCGTCGGCGTCTCCCCGCGCACCATCGGCCGCCAGCACCCCCTCGGCACCGCCACGGCCGCCGCGTACGTGCTGCTGCCGCTGGCCCGCATCATGGGCCCGGTGCCCAGGCTGCTGATCCTCCTGGGCAACGCACTCACCCCCGGCAAGGGCTTCCGCATGGGCCCCTTCGCCTCCGAGGCCGAGCTGCGGGCCATGGTCGACCTCGCCGAGAAGGAGTCCCTCATCGAGGACGAGGAGCGCCGCATGGTGCACTCCGTCTTCGAGCTCGGCGACACCCTGGTGCGCGAGGTCATGGTGCCGCGCACCGACCTGGTGGTCATCGAGCGCGGCAAGACCATCCGGCAGGCCCTGACCCTCGCCCTGCGCTCCGGCTTCTCCCGGATACCGGTCACCGGCGAGAACGAGGACGACGTCGTCGGCATCGTCTACCTCAAGGACCTCGTCCGCAGGACGCACATCAACCGCGAGGCCGAGAGCGAGCTGGTCTCCACCGCCATGCGGCCGGCCGTCTTCGTGCCCGACACCAAGAACGCCGGCGACCTGCTGCGCGAGATGCAGCAGCAGCGCACCCACTGCGCCGTCGTCATCGACGAGTACGGCGGCACGGCCGGCATCGTCACCATCGAGGACATCCTTGAGGAGATCGTCGGCGAGATCACCGACGAGTACGACCGGGAGCTGCCGCCCGTCGAGGAGCTCGGCGAGGGCCGCTACCGCGTCACCGCCCGCCTCGACCTGGGCGACCTCGGCGAGCTCTACGGCCTGGAACACCTGGACGACGAGGACGTCGAGACCGTCGGCGGCCTGCTGGCCAAATCCCTGGGCCGGGTGCCCATCGCCGGCGCCACGGCCGAGGTGCCCGTCGGCGAGCGGGGCATCGACCCTTCCCTGCAGGCCCTGCGCCTGACCGCCGAGGCCCCCGCGGGCCGGCGCAACCGCATCGTCACGGTGCTGGTCGAGCCGGTGCGGGAGGCGTCGCAGGACGCCTGAGCGGGCTGAGCGGGCGAACCTTGCGGGGCCGGGGCATCCCCCCGGCCCCGCGAGGGAAGGCGGTGAACGTGGCAATCGTCCGGAGCCTCGCCCGCCCCCTGCTCGCGTCCGTCTTCGTCACCAGCGGCCTGCAGACCGTCCGCCATCCCGAGGCCCTCGCGGCCCTCGCGGCGCCGGTGGCCCTGCCCATCGCCCGACGCGTGCCGGGGCTGCCGCGCGACGCCCGGGCGCTGGTCCGGCTCAACGGCGCCGTCCACCTGGGCGCCGGCGCGGCACTGGCCTGCGGCATCCTGCCGCGCGCCTCGGCCCTGGTGCTCGCCGCGAGCCTGGTGCCCACGACGCTGGCCGGTCACGCCTTCTGGAAGGAGACGGACCCGGGCCGGCGGATGCAGCACCGGGCGGCGTTCTACGGCAACGTCTCGGTCCTGGGCGGTCTGCTGCTGGCGGCCGTGGACCGCCGGCACCGCCGCAGGAAGTGAAGGCACCGCGCCTTATCGTGGGGGCCGTACCGCCACGCAGGGCCGCCTCCGGCGGGGGAAGAGGGGGAGAGTTGACGGCCGTACGCCGACGCCACGAGTTGCGCGAGTTCCTGATGAGCCGTCGGGCCCGGGTGTCCCCGGCCGACGTGGGCCTGCCCGACGGCGGGGGCCGGCGCCGCACACCGGGGCTGCGCCGGGAGGAGGTCGCGGTCCTCGCCGGGGTCGGCGCCTCCTGGTACCAGTGGCTGGAGCAGGGCCGCGACATCACCGTCTCGCCCCAGGTGCTCGACGCCGTCGCCCGGGTGCTGCGCCTGGACCACCCCGAGCGCCGCCACCTGTACGTCCTGGCCGGGCTCAACCCGCCGCTGCCCGAGCCCGCACCCGCCGACGACCCCGAGTACCTGTGCGACGGGCTGCGCCGGCTCATCGACGCCTGGCTGCCCTCGCCGGCGCACATCATGGACCCGTACTGGAACCTGGTGGCCTACAACGAGTCCGCCACCCTCGTCCTGGGCTTCCGCGAGCAGACCCGGCAGAACTGCCTCATCGACTTCTTCACCGACCCCGTCTACCGCTCCCGCGCCGGCAACTGGGAGGCCAACGCGGGCAGGGTCGTCGCCCAGTACCGGGCGGCCTGCTCCGAGCGGCCCGGGGACGAGGGCTTCGAGGCGGTGGTGGCCGAGGTGTCCGAGGCCAGCGAGGAATTCCGGCAGCTGTGGGCGCGCGGCGACGTGCAGCCCGGAGGACAGATGGTCAAGGAGGTCCACCACCCGGTGGCCGGCACCCTGTACCTGGAGAGCACCCAGCTGCGCGTCCCGGCCCGCCCCGACCTGGCCATCGTCCTGCACAACCCCGTGCCCGGCACCGGCACCGCCGAGAAGGTGGCCCGGCTGTGCACGCCGGAGGGCCGGCGCGAGGCCATGTACGCCCTGGCGGACGCGGCCACCGGCTGATCGGCGCCGGGTGCCCCGCGCCTATGCTCCAGGCATGACGGAGACCCTGCACCCCGAAGACCGCAAGCTGATCACGCTCGCCCGGGCCACCCGGGCCCGCAACGCCGTCGCCGAGGGCGCGGCCGTACGCGACGAGACCGGCCGTACGTACGTCGCCGGCACCGTCGACCTGCCGTCCCTGCGGCTGAGCGCCCTGCAGACGGCCGTGGCCATGGCCGTGGCCAGCGGGGCGGCGTCCCTGGAGGCCGCGGCGGTGGTCTCCGAGGCCGGGGCCGTCACCGACGCCGACCGGGCCGCCGTGGGCGACCTGGGCGGGCCGGGAACGCCCGTCCTGCTGGCCGGGCCCGACGGCACCCCCGGGCCCGTGGTCGCCGCGGGCTAGCCCGGCCCGCGGGCGGCTCTGGTCGGAGGGCAGCGGGGAATCGGGGAGAATGTGAGGCATGGACAACGCCGCCTCCCCCTCCCAGGCCCCCCACCGCGCGGGCTTCGCGTGCTTCGTCGGCCGCCCCAACGCGGGCAAGTCGACCCTGACCAACGCACTGGTGGGGACGAAGGTCGCGATCACCTCCAACCGTCCGCAGACCACCCGGCACACCGTGCGCGGCATCGTGCACCGCCCGGACGCCCAGCTGGTCCTGGTGGACACCCCCGGCCTGCACAAGCCGCGCACCCTGCTGGGCGAGCGGCTCAACGACGTCGTGCGCACCACCTGGGCCGAGGTCGACGTGATCGGCTTCTGCCTGCCGGCCGACCAGAAGATCGGCCCCGGCGACCGCTTCATCGCGGGCGAGCTGGCGGGCATCAAGAAGACCCCCAAGATCGCCATCGTCACCAAGACCGACCTGGTCGACTCCAAGACCCTCGCCGAGCAGCTGATCGCCATCCAGCAGCTGGGCGAGGAGCTGGGCATCCAGTGGGCCCAGATCGTCCCGGTCTCGGCCGTGGGCGACAAGCAGGTCGCCCTGCTGGCGGACCTGATCGCGCCGATGCTGCCGGAGAGCCCGCCGCTCTACCCCGAGGGCGACCTCACCGACGAGCCCGAGCAGGTCATGGTCGCCGAGCTGATCCGCGAGGCGGCCCTCGAAGGCGTCCGCGACGAGCTGCCGCACTCCATCGCCGTCGTGGTCGAGGAGATGATCCCCCGCGAGGACCGCCCCAAGGACAAGCCGCTGCTGGACATCCACGCCAACGTCTACATCGAGCGCCCCAGCCAGAAGGGCATCATCATCGGCCCGAAGGGTGCGCGCCTGAAGGAGGTCGGCATGAAGTCCCGCAAGCACATCGAGGCCCTGCTGGGCACGCCGGTCTTCCTGGACCTGCACGTGAAGGTCGCCAAGGACTGGCAGCGCGACCCCAAGCAGCTCCGCAAGCTCGGCTTCTAGCGAAGCGCCCCGCAGGGGCGCTACGCGCCTTCCTTCAGTACCGTGCGGATCAGCTCCCGCTGCTCCGACGTGAGGTGCGGGTCCGCGAGGTGGACCGAACGGCCGTTCACCTTGATCTCGTAGTGGAAGGCGTCCGGTACGCCCCGGGCGGGCGCCTCGCGCCCCGGCGCGAGGGCGCGGTGCGCGAGGGCCTCCAGGTGCGTCGCGTCGGGCCGGCCGCAGGTGTCCAGCTCGGCCCGGCGCTCGATGCCGGCATAGCCGCCGGTGCGGGTGATGGCGATACGCATGCTTGACGCCTACCCCGTCCGTGGCGGTCCAGGCCGCCGCTACGCGGTGGGAACCCCCACCTGGCTCCAGGCCTTGAGCACGGCCTGGACGGCGTCCCCCTCGCCGTACAGCGCCTTCGCCGAAGCCACCGTCAGCCGGGCGAACGCGGCGAAGTCCGCGTCGGAGGCCAGCTCGCCGCCGGTCAGCGTCTGGTACCAGATGCGGCCGGCGCGCTCCCACGCATTGCCGCCGAGTGCGGTGGCCAGCAGGTAGAAGGCGTGGTTCGGGATGCCCGAGTTGATGTGGACGCCGCCGTTGTCCCGGCTGGTACGGACGTAGTCGTCCATGGTGGCCGGCTGCGGGTCCTTGCCGAGGACGTCGTCCTGGTACGCGGTGCCGGGCGCCTTCATCGAGCGCAGCGCGGCACCCCGGTCCACGCCCGGGCCGAGCAGCCCGGCGCCGATGAGCCAGTCGGCCTGCTCCGCGCTCTGGCCGAGGGCGTACTGCTTGATGAGGGAGCCGAAGACGTCGGAGACGGATTCGTTGAGCGCGCCCGACTGGCCGTAGTACTCCAGGTTGGCCGTGTGCTGGGTCACGCCGTGGGTCAGCTCGTGACCGATGACGTCCACGGGGATGGTGAAGTCCAGGAAGAGGTCGCCGTCGCCGTCGCCGAAGACCATCTGCTCGCCGTCCCAGAAGGCGTTGTCGTAACCCTGCCCGTAGTGGACGCTGGCGTTCAGCGGCATTCCGGCGCCGTCGATGGAGTGCCGGCCGTACACCTTGAAGTACAGGTCGAAGGTGGCGCCGAGCCCGGCGTGGGCGCGGTTGACGGTGGCGTCCTTGGCCGGGCCCTCGCTCTCGGCGTGCACCTTGGTGCCCGGCAGGGTGCTGGTGTGCCGGGCGTCGTAGATGGTCCGCTGCGGGTGGTCCGACGCGGCCCCCGCCGCCGCGCCCGACACGGTGCGGGCTGCCGTGACACGGCGCCGGGTGCGCAGCGCGCCGTCGTGCTCCAGGGTGCGGCGGGCGGGCTCGTGGTGGCGGGGGTCCTCGGACTCGGCGAGCCGGTCGAGCACATGCGGCGGGACGATGCCGCAGAAGACCCCGTGCTTCTGGTTCCGGGTAGTCATGCGCCGAATCTGGCACCGGCTCCCCGCCTTGTCAGCGGCCGGTGCACGGATTGACACAAACGAGTGGCCGGATTCCGGCGCGCCCCGCACCCGTCCCGCGCCCGTCCCGCATGGTGGAACGCCCCTGCCCGGTCCCCGGCGTCTCGGCTAGTGTGCTGTGCACCATGCGTGACGTGCTGCTTCTTCTTAGCTGCCGCGGCGAGGGTCCGTAGCGAAGGCCGACCCCCTCCCCGCGGAGTCCGGTGCTGCCCGTGCCTCGTCGCCAGCAGTCCCGTCGGCCGTCCGCGTGACTTCCGAGGAGCCTTCCGCAGATGTCCCAGAACGCCCAGAGCGCTCGGCACGCCGATTCCGTCGGCCGCCCCACGCCCGTCACCGCCGCCACCGTCACCCAGCGGCCCTCCGGGATGCCGGTGCACAAGTACCGACCGTACGACGCCGTCGACCTGCCCGACCGCACCTGGCCCGACCGGCGCATCACCGCGGCGCCCCGCTGGCTGTCGACCGACCTGCGCGACGGCAACCAGGCGCTGATCGACCCGATGTCGCCCGCCCGCAAGCGGGAGATGTTCGACCTGCTGGTGCGCATGGGCTACAAGGAGATCGAGGTCGGCTTCCCCTCCTCCGGGGCGACGGACTTCGACTTCGTCCGCTCGATCATCGAGGAGGGCGCGATCCCCGAGGACGTGACGATCTCCGTCCTCACCCAG
The DNA here is from genome assembly GCF_057552455.1 of Streptomyces sp. PKA51. Classification (NCBI taxonomy): domain Bacteria; kingdom Bacillati; phylum Actinomycetota; class Actinomycetes; order Kitasatosporales; family Streptomycetaceae; genus Streptomyces; species Streptomyces sp. PKA51. The sequence goes on along the minus strand of NZ_BAAJPZ010000005.1, from coordinate 268,689 downwards.
GCCCGCGAGGAGCTGATCGAGCGGACGGTGGAGTCCCTGCGTGGCGCCCACCGCGCCACCGTGCACCTGTACAACGCCACCGCGCCGGTCTTCCGCCGCGTGGTCTTCCGCGGCTCGCGCGAGCAGGTCAAGCAGATCGCCGTCGACGGCACGCGGCTGGTCATGGAGTACGCGGAGAAGATCCTCGGCGACGAGACGGTCTTCGGCTACCAGTACAGCCCCGAGATCTTCACCGACACCGAGCTGGACTTCGCGCTGGAGGTCTGCGAGGGCGTCATGGACGTCTGGCAGCCCGAGCCCGGCCGCGAGATCATCCTGAACCTGCCCGCCACCGTCGAGCGCTCCACGCCCTCCACGCACGCCGACCGCTTCGAGTGGATGTCGCGGAACCTCTCGCGGCGCGAGTACGTCTGCCTCTCCGCCCACCCGCACAACGACCGCGGCACCGCCGTCGCCGCCGCCGAGCTGGCGGTCATGGCCGGCGCCGACCGCGTCGAGGGCTGCCTGTTCGGCCAGGGCGAGCGCACGGGCAACGTCGACCTGGTCACCCTCGGCATGAACCTGTTCTCCCAGGGCGTCGACCCCCAGATCGACTTCTCGCAGATCGACGAGATCCGCCGCACCGCCGAGTACTGCAACCAGATGGAGGTCCACCCGCGCCACCCGTACGCGGGTGACCTGGTCTACACCGCCTTCTCCGGCTCCCACCAGGACGCCATCAAGAAGGGCTTCGAGGCGATGGAGGCCGACGCGGCCGCCGCCGCAACGACCGTCGACGCCATCGAGTGGGCCGTTCCGTACCTGCCCATCGACCCCAAGGACGTCGGTCGTTCGTACGAGGCCGTCATCCGCGTCAACTCGCAGTCCGGCAAGGGCGGCATCGCCTACGTCCTGAAGAACGACCACAAGCTGGACCTGCCGCGCCGGATGCAGATCGAGTTCTCGAAGATCATCCAGGCCAAGACCGACGCCGAGGGCGGCGAGGTCACCCCGCAGGAGATCTGGTCCGTCTTCCAGGACGAGTACCTGCCGACCGCCGACAACCCCTGGGGCCGCATCGCCCTGCGCGGCACCCACACCTCCACCACCAGCGAGGGCCGCGACGCACTGACCGTCGAGGCCGTCGTCGACGGTACGCACACCACCCTGACCGGCACCGGCAACGGCCCGATCTCCGCCTTCTTCGACGCGCTCGCCGCCATCGGCGTCGACGCCCGGCTGCTCGACTACACCGAGCACACCATGAGCGAGGGCGCCAGCGCCCAGGCCGCCTCGTACATCGAGTGCGTGATCGACGGCCGGGTGCTGTGGGGCATCGGCATCGACCCCAACACCACCCGCGCCTCGATCAAGGCCGTCGTCTCGGCGGTCAACCGCGCGTACCGCGGTTGACCACATCCGGTGGGCCCGGCGGCCGCCGCACCCCTGCGGCCGCCGCGGCCGGACGGCCGAGGTACTGACGCCGCATCAACGATGTGGCTAACATCACGTCAACGCGGCGACGAGGCCGTGGCGTTATGGAGGTGCGCCGTGATGCACGCGCAAGGCCGACACAGCCCGGACCGGTGTGTGGTGGGCGTACGCACCGTATGGCGCACCGTGGGAGACGGCGAGTTCTTCTGTCCCGGTTGCGGCGGCGACCGCAACTACCACCGCCGCACCGGCCGGCGCCGCCTCGTCGTCCTCGGCATCCCCCTGCTCCCGCGCGGGCAGGCCGGACCCATCGTGGAATGCACCGCCTGCCGCGGCCGCTACGCCATGGACGTCCTCGACCACCCCACCACCACCCGCTTCTCCGCGATGCTGCGCGACGCCGTGCACACCGTCGCCCTGGCCGTCCTGGCCGCCGGCGGCACCCAGGCCCACACGGTCCGGCGCGCCGCCGTGGGTGCAGTACGGGCGGCGGGCTTCGCCGACTGCAGCGAGGAGCAGCTCGTCACCCTCATCGAGGCCCTGGCCGCCGACACGGGCCGCTACGCGGCCCCGCCGACCGGCGGCTTCGACAGCCGCGGCACGGCCCTGGTCATCGAGCTCCACGAGGCCCTGGAACCCCTCGCCCCGCACCTGGCCCCGGCCGGCCGCGAGGCCATCCTCCTCCAGGGCGCCCGCATCGCCCTGGCCGACGGCCCCTACCGCCCCGCCGAACGCGAGGTCCTCGCCACGGTGGGCCGCGCCCTGATGCTGGGCCCCGAAGCCACCGACCGCCTCCTGGCGGCGGCCCGCACCCCCTCGTAGCCGACCGCGGCGGGGGCGCCGTCCGGCGTACGGGACAATGTCCCCATGACTCTGTTCCGCGACGACGGCATCGTGCTGCGCACTCAGAAGCTGGGCGAGGCGGACCGGATCATCACCCTCCTCACGCGCGGCCACGGCCGCGTGCGCGCCGTCGCGCGCGGCGTGCGCCGTACGAAGTCGAAGTTCGGCGCCCGCCTGGAGCCGTTCTCGCACGTCGACGTGCAGTTCTTCGCCCGCGGCGGCGAGCTCGTCGGGCGCAGCCTGCCGCTGTGCACGCAGAGTGAGACGATCGCCCCGTACGGTGGGGCGATCGTCACCGACTACGCCCGCTACACCGCCGGCACCGCCATGCTGGAGACCGCCGAGCGCTTCACCGACCACGAGGGCGAGCCGGCCGTCCAGCAGTACTTGCTGCTCGTCGGGGGCCTGCGCACCCTCGCCTCCGGTGAGCACGCCCCGCACCTCGTCCTGGACGCCTTCCTGCTGCGCTCCCTCGCCGTCAACGGCTACGCGCCCAGCTTCGGCGCCTGCGCGAAGTGCGGAATGCCCGGTCCGAACCGGTTCTTCTCGGTCGCGGCCGGCGGCGTGGTGTGCGGGGAGTGCCGGGTGCCGGGATGCGTCGTACCCTCCTCGGAGTCGATCGAGCTCCTGGGCGCGCTGCTGACCGGGGACTGGGCGACCGCGGACGCGTGCGAGGCGCGTCACGTCCGCGAGGGCAGCGGCCTGGTGGCCGCGTACCTGCAGTGGCACCTGGAGCGCGGCCTGCGCTCCCTGCGCTACGTCGAACAATAGGCACACAGGGATCAAGGACAGGGACCAAGGAGAAGTGGCAGTCATGGCACGACGCGGGATTCTGGGCATCCGACGCGAGTACCGCACCCCCGACCCGCACCCCTCCGGCGCCCGGCCCCCGAAGATCCCCGGCGAGCTCGTGCCCGAGCACGTGGCCATCGTCATGGACGGCAACGGCCGCTGGGCCAAGGACCGCGGCCTGCCGCGCACCGAGGGCCACAAGGTCGGCGCCGAGCGGGTGCTGGACGTCCTGCAGGGCGCCATCGAGATGGGCGTCGGCAACGTCTCCCTGTACGCCTTCTCCACCGAGAACTGGCGGCGGTCCCCGGACGAGGTCCGCTTCCTGATGAACTTCAACCGCGACTTCATCCGCAAGACCCGCGACCAGCTCGACGCGCTGGGCATCCGGGTGCGCTGGGTGGGCCGCATGCCCAAGCTGTGGCGCTCGGTCGCCAAGGAGCTGCAGATCGCCCAGGAGCAGACCAAGGGCAACGACAAGCTCACCCTGTACTTCTGCATGAACTACGGCGGCCGCGCGGAGATCGCCGACGCCGCCAAGGCGCTGGCCGAGGACGTCAAGGCGGGCCGGCTCGACCCGTCGAAGGTCACGGAGAAGACCTTCGCCAAGTACCTCTACTACCCGGACATGCCGGACGTCGACCTCTTCCTGCGCCCCTCCGGCGAGCAGCGCACCTCCAACTACCTGCTCTGGCAGAGCGCGTACGCCGAGATGGTCTTCCAGGACGTCCTGTGGCCCGACTTCGACCGCCGCGACCTGTGGCGCGCCTGCCTGGAGTTCGCCCGGCGCGACCGCCGTTTCGGCGGCGCGATCCCCAACGAGGAGCAGCTCGCGAAGGAGCCGGTGACCGGTGAGTGAGACCCTCGCGGCCCCGCCGGCCGCGGGCTCGGTGACCCTCGAGTTCGAACTGACCCTGGCCGACGTCCGTTCCGCCCTCGCCGCCCGCACGCGCGCGGTCCCCGGCGTCCGGCGGCAGCGCATCCTGCTGCCCCTGGCCTACGCGGTCCTCGCCGTCGCCATCCTCGCCCCGCACGGGCCCGACGGGCTGGCGGGCCGGGACTGGATCACGCTCGCGTTCATGGGCTTCGCCGTGGCCGTGATCCTCCTCCTGCCCACCCTGCAGGCCCGCGCCGCCCACAAGACCTTGAGCCTGCAGGGCCGCACCCACGTGACGGCGGACGCCGAGGGACTGACCACCGTGGCGAGCCTGACCTCGCAGCGCACGCTCTGGCCGGCCTTCGGCCGCTACACGGAGCGCGACGACGTCTTCGTCCTGCTGAGCCCCGACAAGCGCAGCAACTGCGTCGTCATCCTCCCCAAACGCGGCCTCGCCACCCCGACCGAAGCCGACCACCTGCGCGCCCTCCTCGCCTCGCGCCTGCCGCGGGCCTGACCGCGAAAAGCCGAACGGCCCCGGACGTCCTCGACGTCCGGGGCCGTTCACGTGGCCGCTGCGGCTACCGCTTCGCCGCGCACTCTCCGCAGGTGCCGAAGATTTCGATGGTGTGGGCGACGTCCACGAAGCCGTGTTCCTCGGCGATGGAGTCGGCCCACTTCTCGACGGCCGGGCCCTCGACCTCCACGGCCTTGCCGCACAGGCGGCAGACCAGGTGGTGGTGGTGACCGCTGGAGCAGCGGCGGTAGACGGCTTCGCCTTCGCTGGTGCGCAGGACGTCGACCTCGCCGGCGTCCGCGAGGGACTGCAGGGTGCGGTAGACCGTGGTCAGGCCGACGGAGGCGCCGCGGTGCTTGAGCATGTCGTGGAGCTCCTGCGCGCTGCGGAACTCGTCCACCTCGTCGAGCGCGGCCGCGACCGCGGCCCGCTGCTTGGTGGCCCGGCCGCGTACCGGGGGTCCGGCGGTCGCCACAGTTGCCTCCTCAAGCTCGCCTGAACACTCGTCGCACGGGGTGCAGGCCAATTGTGCCAGGCGATCAGACCTTGACGTCGTCCGTGACCGCCGTGCAGCGTTCCGCGGCCTCCGTGGCCGCGGCGCGGCGGCGGGCGAGGGGGGTGGCCAGGACGGTCAGCAGGATGAACAGGCCGATGGCCAGGAGCACGATCGTCGCCCCGGAGGGCACGTCCACGTAGTACGAGGTCACGGTGCCGGAGAGGGTCACCAGGACGCCGATGGCCACCGACATGGAGAAGGTCGCCGCGAAGCTGCGGGCGATTTGCTGGGAGGCGGCGACGGGGATCACCATCAGGGCGCTGACCAGCAGCAGTCCGACGACGCGCATGGCGACGGTGACGGTGACGGCGGCGGTGACGGCGATCAGCAGGTTCAGCAGGCGCACGGGCAGGCCGGTGACGCGGGCGAACTCCTCGTCCTGGCAGATCGCGAACAACTGCTTGCGCAGGCCGACGGTGGTGAGGATGACGAAGCCGGCGAGCAGGCAGATGGCCACGACGTCCTGCGGGGAGACGGTGGTGATCGAGCCGAAGAGGTAGGTGGTGAGGTTGGCGTTGGAGCCGCCGGGGGCCAGGCTCATCAGCATGACGCCGCCGGCCATGCCGCCGTAGAAGAGCATGGCGAGCGCGATGTCGCCGCGGGCGCGGCCGTAGGAGCGGATGAGCTCCATGACGACGGCGCCGACGACGCAGACGATCGTGGCGATCCACACGGGGCTGGTGTTGAGCAGGAAGCCCAGGCCGACGCCGGTGAGGGCCACGTGGCCGATGCCGTCGCCCATCAGCGCCTGGCGGCGCTGGACGAGGTAGATGCCGATGGCGGGGGCGGTGATGCCCACCAGGAGCGCGGCGAGCAGCGCCCGTTGCATGAAGGCGAGTTCGAGGATGTCCATCAGCTCAGCAGCCCTGTCCGGATCGGTTCCGCGGCCGGGTCGGCGTGCGGGTGTACGTGGTCGTGGCCGGGCAGCGCGTGCTGGCCCACGGCCTCGGGCGGGGGCCCGTCGTGGACGACGCAGCCGTCGCGCAGCACGACGGCGCGGTCGATGAGCGGCTCCAGCGGGCCGAGCTCGTGCAGCACGAGCAGGACGGAGGCGCCGCGGGCGACCTGCTCGCGCAGGGCGCTCGCGAGGACCTCCTGGCTGGCGAGGTCGACGCCGGCCATCGGCTCGTCCATGATCAGCAGTTCGGGTTCGCCGGCGAGGGCGCGGGCGATCAGTACGCGCTGGTGCTGGCCGCCGGAGAGCGCGGCCACCGGGTCCTTCAGCCGGTCGGCCATGCCGACCAGCTCCAGGGCCCGTACGACGGCCTCGCGGTCCGCCTTGCGGGTCGGCCCGAGCTTCGTACGGGCCAGGCGTCCGGCGGCGACGACCTCGCGCACGGTGGCGGGCACGCCGCCGGCGGCGGTGGTGCGCTGGGGGACGTACCCCACGCGCGCCCACTGGCGGAAGCGGCGCCGCGGGGTGCCGAAGAGCTCCAGCTCGCCGCCGGTCAGCGGGACCTGTCCGACGATGGCCCGCACGGCGGTGGACTTGCCGGAACCGTTGGCGCCGAGCAGGGCGACGACCTCGCCGCGGCCCACGCTCAGGTCGATGCCGCGCAGCACCGGGCGCGAACCCAGCGATGCCGTGGCCCCGCGCACGGATATGACGGGCTGCTCCATGGCTGTCTCCTGTCCGCTCACTTGGTTCCCAGGGCCTTCTGCAGGGCGGCCAGGTTGGCCTTCATCACGCCGAAGTAGTCGCGGCCCCGGGAGGCGTCGGTGATGCCTTCGAGAGGGTCGAGCACGTCGGTCCTCAGCTTCAGGTCGCCCGCGAGCGTCTTCGCGGTGGCGGGGCTGGCGAGGGTCTCGAAGAAGACGGTGCCGATGTGGTGCTCCTCGGCGAGCTTGTGCAGCTGCTTCATCCGGGCGGCGCTGGGCTCGGACTCGGGGTCGACGCCGCTGATGGCCTCCTGGACCAGCCCGTAGCGCTCGGCGAGGTAGCCGAAGGCGGCATGGGTGGTGATGAAGGTGTCGGAGGCGCGGTTCTTCAGACCGGCCGCGAAGTCATTGTTGAGCGTGTCGAGCCTCTTCGCCAGCTCGTCGGCGTTGTGCGTGTAGTCGGCCCGGTGCTCGGGGTCGGCCTCGCCGAGGGTCTTCGCGACGCCCCGGGCGACCTGGGCGTAGCGGACGGGGTCGAGCCAGACGTGGGGGTCGGTGCCCGCCCCGTCGCCGTGGTCGTGGTGGCCGTCCGCGCCCTCGTCCTCGTGGCCGCCGGCGTCCTCGTGACCGCCGGCCTCGGCACCGTGCTTCTCCAGGCGGGTGAAGGAGGTGGCGTCCGCGACGTGCTTGTTTCCGGACTGCTTGATGGCCTCGTCGACGGCGGGCTGCAGTCCCTTGAGGTAGACGATCGCGCCGGCGTCGGCGAGGGAGCCGGTCTGCCGGGGGGTGAGCTCCAGGTCGTGCGGTTCGACGCCGGGCTTGGTCAGTCCCGTGACGTCGACGTGTTCGCCGCCGATTTCCCGGGCCAGGAATTCCATGGGGTAGAACGACGCTATGACCTGCAGTTTTCCGTTCTTCTTGCCGTCACCGGCGGTGACGGCGGAGCAGGCGGTGAGGGTCACGAGGCCGAGCGCCGCGGCGAGGGAGACGGCGGCGAGGGGTATTCGGCGCCGGCCCGGGGCCGGACGAATCGGGCGTACGTTCATGACACTCATTTTCAACAAAGATGGAAACGATTGTCAACTGCACGGCGGTCCGCGCGAGCGGTCAAGCCAAGGCCAGAGCCGATTTGATGAGAGGGGGTACAGCGCCGGTAACCTGAATCATTCGCTGTTCGTCGTCGCAATGAAGAGAGCACCGTGGCCGCCGACAAGATCGACACCATCGTCAGCCTGAGCAAGCGCCGTGGCTTCGTCTATCCGTGCAGTGAGATCTACGGCGGCCAGCGCGCCGCCTGGGATTACGGGCCGCTCGGCGTCGAGCTCAAGGAGAACATCAAGCGTCAGTGGTGGCGCTACATGGTCACCTCCCGCGAGGACGTCGTCGGCATCGACTCGTCGGTGATCCTGGCCTCCGAGGTGTGGGTGGCCTCCGGCCACGTCGCCACCTTCACCGACCCGCTGACCGAGTGCACCTCCTGCCACAAGCGCTTCCGCGCCGACCACCTGGAGGAGGCGTACGAGGCCAAGCACGGCCGCCTGCCCGAGAACGGCCTGGCGGACGTCAACTGCTCGAACTGCGGCAACAAGGGCCAGTTCACCGAGCCCAAGCAGTTCTCCGGCCTGCTCTCCACCCACCTCGGCCCGACCCAGGACAGCGGCTCGGTCGCCTACCTGCGCCCCGAGACCGCGCAGGGCATCTTCACCAACTTCGCCCAGGTCCAGCAGACCTCCCGGAAGAAGCCCCCGTTCGGCATCGCCCAGATGGGCAAGTCCTTCCGCAACGAGATCACGCCGGGCAACTTCATCTTCCGCACCCGCGAGTTCGAGCAGATGGAGATGGAGTTCTTCGTCAAGCCGGGCGAGGACGAGCAGTGGCAGGAGTACTGGATGGAGCAGCGCTGGAACTGGTACACCGGCCTGGGCCTGCGCGAGGAGAACATGCGGTGGTACGAGCACCCGAAGGAGAAGCTCTCCCACTACTCCAAGCGCACCGCTGACATCGAGTACCGCTTCCAGTTCGGCGGCAACGAGTGGGGCGAGCTCGAGGGCGTCGCCAACCGCACCGACTACGACCTCGGCGCCCACTCCAAGGCCTCCGGCCAGGACCTGTCGTTCTTCGACCAGGAGGCCGGCGAGCGCTGGACCCCCTACGTCATCGAGCCCGCCGCCGGTGTCGGCCGCACCATGCTCGCCTTCCTGCTCGACGCCTACGTCGAGGACGAGGCCCCCAACGCCAAGGGCAAGCTGGAGAAGCGCGTCGTGCTGCGCCTCGACCCGCGCCTGTCCCCGGTCAAGGTCGCGGTCCTGCCGCTGTCCCGCAACCCGGAGCTCTCCCCGAAGGCCAAGGGTCTCGCGGCCGACCTGCGCAAGCACTGGAACATCGAGTTCGACGACGCCGGCGCCATCGGCCGCCGCTACCGCCGCCAGGACGAGATCGGTACGCCGTTCTGCGTGACCGTCGACTTCGACACCCTCGAGGACAACGCGGTCACCGTGCGCGAGCGCGACACGATGAAGCAGGAGCGCGTCTCCCTCGACCAGATCGAGGGCTACCTGGCCGCGCGCCTCATCGGCTGCTGAGGCCGCTGGGACGCTGAGCCGCTGACGCGAGCCGGCGCCTGACAACGCTCAAGGGCCCGGCCCCACCGCACCGCGGTGGGGCCGGGCCCTTGAGCGTGGGGCGCAGCGCCCCCGGCGCGCACGACGCGCCCTGCGCGCCGGCCTCAGAGCCACGGAGCCTCAGAACCCCAGGCCCTCAGACTCTCGGAGCCTCAGGCCCACGGAGCTCGGTGCCTCAGCGCACCGACCGGGGCAGGCGCAGCGTCAGCAGCACCGACACCACCACCAGCACCAGCTGGACGCCCAGGGTGATCGCCAGCGCCTGTCGCATGCCGTTCGACGGGGTCAGCGACAGGAACAGCGAGCCCATCGTCGCCACGCCCAGCGCCATGAACGCCTGCTGCGTGGTGACCAGGACGCCGCTGCCGACACCCGCCCGGTCCACCGGCACCTCGCTGAGCACGAGCCGCATCGTCAGCGGCATCAGCAGGCCCTGGCCCAGGCCCTGCACGGCCAGCCCCGGCGCGAGGCCGAGGGGGCCGAGCCCGTCCCAGCCGTACCAGAAGGTCGCGGCCACGATCAGCAGGCCGGCGCCCTGCAGCAGCGCGCCGCCCGTGGCCAGGCCCCTGCCGTACCGCGCGGCCAGCCGCGGCCCGGCCAGCGAGCCGGCCAGGAACGTCACGCACATCGGCACCAGCGCCAGCCCCGCCGCCAGCGGGCCCAGTCGCAGGCCCTCCTGCAGGGCCACCGCGAGGACGAACATGAAGCCGCCCCACCCGATGGAGAAGGGGGTGATCAGCGTCAGTCCGCTGCGCACCGCGTGCACCCGCAGCAGCGACGGCGGCACCAGCGGGGTGCGCCCCGCCCGCTCCTGGCGTACCTCCACCACGACGAACGCCACGGCGGCCACCGGGAAGAGGGCCAGCAGCAGCCAGGACCACAGCGGCCAGCCCGCCGCCCGGCCCTCGGTCAGCGGCACCAGCAGCGCGATGAGCGCCACCGACAGCAGGACCGTGCCCCAGCCGTCGACGCCGCTGGGCCGCTGCGAGCGGGTCTCCGGGACGGCCCGCGCCGTCAGCAGCAGGGCCACGGCGGCGATCGGGGCGTTGATCAGGAAGATCGAGCGCCAGCCGGTGCCGGCCACGTCGACGGAGACCAGGATGCCGCCGAGCACCTGCCCGACCGCGCTGACCACGCCGGCCGTGCCGCTGTACAGGCTCATCGCGCGGGTGCGCCGCTGGCCGCTGGTGGTGGCCTGGATGGTGGCCAGGACCTGCGGCAGCATCAGCGCCGCCGCCGCGCCCTGGGCGACCCGGGCGGCCACCAGCGTCCAGGCGTCCGGCGCCAGGCCGCAGGCCACGGAGGTCACGCCGAAGGCCGCCGTGCCCCAGCCGAACAGCCGCCGCCGCCCCACCATGTCGCCGAGCCGCCCGCCGAGCACGAGCAGCACGGCGTAGGCGATGCCGTAGCCGCCGACCACCATCTCCAGCAGCGCCGGGCCGGCGTGCAGGTCGTGGTCGATCGTCGGCAGCGCGACGTTGACGATGAAGAAGTCGAGGAACGGCAGGGCGGCTCCGAGCAGGACGGTCGCCAGGCCCAGCGGGGTGAGGACGGTGTCGGCCGGGGCCGCCTGCGGCGGGGACGCGGCGGGCACGGGGGACGTCGGGACGGGGGAGGGGTCGGTGACGGGGGCGGTCGGCGATATCCGGGGTTCACTCACGGATACGACGATGGCAGTGGCCGGAGCCTGGTACCAGATTGTTCTTATCCTGGTACCTGCAGTACCTGGAAACAGCCTGCTGCGGACCGCACCCTGGGGGCATGACGACGATGACGTTCGAGCCCTCCGCCGTAATCGTTCCTACGGCGGACGACGTACGCCGGCGGGAACTGGCGGCCTTCCTGCGCTCCCGCAGGGAGCGCATCACGCCCGAGCAGGTGGGGCTGCCGCGCGGCCCGCGCCGCCGTACGCCGGGGCTGCGCCGGGAGGAGGTGGCCCAGCTCGCCGCCGTCGGCGTCACCTGGTACACGTGGCTGGAGCAGGCCCGGGACATCCAGGTCTCCACCCAGGTGCTCGACTCCCTCGCCCGCGCGCTGCGGCTCGACCGCGGCGAGCGCGGCCACCTCTTCGCCCTGGCCAACGCCGTCGACCCGCTGCCCGGCACGGACAGCGCCGTCATCACCCCGGCGCTGCGCGAGATGCTGGAGCAGCTGGAGCCGCTGCCCGCCACCGTGCAGAACGCGCGCTACGACATCCTGGCCCACAACCGCTGCTACGGCCGGCTGATGAGCGACCTCGACGCCCTGCCGCCCGAGAACCGCAACTGCCTGTGGCTGCACTTCACCGATCCCGTCTGGCGCGCCTCCGCGCTCAACGGGGCGGAGGCACGGCGGGCCATGGCCGCCAAATTCCGGGCCGCCATGGCCGAGCACATCGCCGAGCCGGCCTGGAAGTGCCTGCTGCGGCGGCTGCTGGAGGCCTCGCCCGAGTTCGGCGAGCTGTGGGCACGGCACGAGGTCGTGCCCGTCGACGACCAGCGGCAGGCGATCCTGCAGCACCCCCGGGTGGGCCTGCTGCGGCTGAACCACACCAGTCTGTGGACCGGCCCCACCCCCGGCACCCGGCTGATCGCCTTCACGCCCGCCGACGAGGACAGCCGGGAGGGGCTGCGGCGCCTGCACGCCCTGGTGCTCGCCGAGGAGGCCGGGACGGGCGGCCCTCGGGGGGTCTGCGCCGAATGAGGGACAATTAACGGTCAGCCCGACCGTCCCCACCACTTCGAGGAAGCTCCCTCCATGACGCTCCAGATCGGTCCGCACTCGGTGCAGCCGCCGGTGGTCCTGGCCCCCATGGCGGGGATCACCAACGCGCCCTTCCGCACCCTCTGCCGTGAGTTCTCCGGGGGCAAGGGGCTCTTCGTCAGCGAGATGATCACCACCCGCGCGCTCGTCGAGCGGGACGCCAAGACGATGCGGCTGATCCACTTCGACGGCACCGAGAAGCCCCGCTCGATCCAGCTCTACGGCGTGGACCCGGTCACCGTCGGCAAGGCCGTCCGCATGATCGTGGACGAGGACCTCGCCGACCACATCGACCTCAACTTCGGCTGCCCCGTCCCCAAGGTCACCCGCAAGGGCGGCGGCTCGGCCCTGCCGTACAAGCGCAACCTGCTGCGCTCGATCCTGCGGGAGGCCGTGGGCAACGCCGGGGCCCTGCCGGTGACGATGAAGATGCGCAAGGGCATCGACGACGACCACATCACGTACCTGGACGCCGGCCGCATCGCCGTCGAGGAGGGTGTCACCGCCATCGCCCTGCACGGGCGCACCGCCGCCCAGCACTACGGCGGCACCGCCGACTGGGAGGCGATCGCCCGGCTGAAGGAGGCCGTGCCGGAGATCCCGGTGCTGGGCAACGGCGACATCTGGTCGGCTGAGGATGCCGTGCGGATGGTGCGCGAGACCGGCTGCGACGGCGTGGTCGTCGGGCGCGGCTGCCTGGGCCGGCCGTGGCTGTTCGCCGACCTGGTCGCCGCCTTCGAGACGGGCGGTACGGAGCACAGTGCGCGCCCCACGCTGCGGGAGGTGGCCCGGGTGATGGTGCGCCACGCGCAGCTGCTCGCGGAGTGGCTGGAGGACGAGGAGCGCGGCGTCATCGACTTCCGCAAGCACGTGGCCTGGTACACGAAGGGCTTCGCGGTGGGCTCGGAGCTTCGGAAGAAGCTGGCAATCGCCTCGTCTCTGGATGAACTGGACGCTCTTTTGAGCGAGCTCGACCTGGACCAGCCCTGGCCCGCCGGTGCCGACGGCCCCCGGGGTCGTACGTCCGGACGTAATCGCGTGGTGCTTCCGGACGGGTGGCTGGACGACCCGTACGACTGCGCAATCGTCGGCGCGGAGGCGGAACTCGACACTTCGGGCGGGTGAAACCGGGGTGGACGCCGAGTGATTCTCGCCACCTCTGATACATGATGCGCTCAGATGAGCGCGCGAATCGGGGGTGCACCTCTCGTAGGGGTGGCACGCAGTGCCACCCCTTTTCCCTTCAAGAGTCGACGTCATGCGCCGCCGAACGATGGATTTTCTCGACGCCGCGTGATGGTGCGATTGTTTTCGGTCATCTTCTCTTCAGGAAATGAAGGAAGCGGGTTGAAACCTCAGATGAGCGGAAGACTTTCGATCTGCTGGCTGACAGGTGGTTACGCCCCCAGGTTGGCGGAGTAGACCTCCCTAGATGCCTTCGATCTGGGTACGCTCCCCGCCGTCAGGGCAGCCCTCCCCCCAGCGTCCCCGGGAGGCCCCGAGTGAGGAGTCGATTCCCGTGCCGGTAACCGAAGATCGCCAGAAGTTCGTCTACGACTTCACCGAGGGCAACAAGGACCTCAAGGACCTGCTCGGCGGTAAGGGGGCCAACCTCGCCGAGATGACGAACCTGGGTCTGCCCGTGCCGCCCGGCTTCACCATCACCACCGAGGCCTGCAAGGTCTACCTCGACGGGGGCCAGGAGCCGCCGTCGATGCGCGACGAGGTCAGCGCCCACCTGACGGCCCTCGAAGAGCGCATGGGCAAGAAGCTCGGCCAGCCCGACAACCCGCTGCTCGTCTCCGTGCGTTCCGGCGCCAAGTTCTCCATGCCCGGCATGATGGACACCGTCCTGAACATCGGCCTGTCCGACGCCTCCGTGACCGGCCTCGCCTCCCAGGCCGGCGACGAGCGCTTCGCGTGGGACTCCTACCGCCGCCTCATCCAGATGTTCGGCAAGACCGTCCTCGGCGTCGACGGCGACCTCTTCGAGGAGGCGCTGGAGGAGGCCAAGCGGGCCAAGGGTGTGGCCACCGACGTCGAGCTGGGCGCCCAGGACCTCCAGGGCCTGGTCGAGCAGTTCAAGGGCATCGTCGCCAAGGAGACCGGCCGCGAGTTCCCGCAGGACCCGCGCGAGCAGATGGACCTCGCCATAAGGGCGGTCTTCGAGTCCTGGAACGGCGACCGCGCCAAGCTCTACCGCCGCCAGGAGCGCATCCCCGGCGACCTGGGCACGGCCGTCAACATCTGCTCCATGGTCTTCGGCAACCTCGGCCCCGACTCCGGCACCGGCGTCGCCTTCACCCGCGACCCCGCCAGCGGCCACCAGGGCGTCTACGGCGACTACCTGCAGAACGCCCAGGGCGAGGACGTCGTCGCCGGCATCCGCAACACCATGCCGCTGGCCGAGCTGGAGCGCATCGACAAGGCCTCCTACGACCAGCTCATGCAGATCATGGAGACCCTCGAGACGCACTACAAGGACCTGTGCGACATCGAGTTCACCATCGAGCGCGGCAAGCTGTGGATGCTGCAGACCCGCGTCGGCAAGCGCACCGCCGGCGCCGCCTTCCGCATCGCCACCCAGCTGGTGGACCAGGGCCTGATCGACGAGGCCGAGGCCCTGCAGCGGGTGACCGGCGCCCAGCTCGCGCAGCTGATGTTCCCGCGCTTCGACGAGAAGGCGAAGACCGAGCTGCTGGGCCGGGGCATCGCGGCCTCGCCGGGCGCCGCCGTCGGCCGGGCCGTCTTCGACTCCTACACCGCCGTGAAGTGGTCGCGCTCGGGCGAGAAGGTCATCCTCATCCGCCGCGAGACCAACCCCGACGACCTCGACGGCATGATCGCCTCCGAGGGCATCCTGACCTCCCGCGGCGGCAAGACCTCGCACGCGGCCGTCGTGGCCCGCGGCATGGGCAAGACCTGCGTCTGCGGCGCCGAGGAGCTGGAGGTCGACACCAAGCAGCGCCGGATGACCGCGCCGGGCGGCGTGGTCGTCCAGGAGGGCGACGTCGTCTCCATCGACGGCTCCAGCGGCAAGGTCTACCTCGGCGAGGTGCCGGTCGTGCCGTCCCCGGTCGTGGAGTACTTCGAGGGCCGCATGCACGCCGGTGCCGACGACGCCGACGAACTGGTGCAGGCCGTCCACCGGATGATGGCGTACGCCGACCGGATGCGCCGCCTGCGGGTGCGGGCCAACGCCGACAACGCCGAGGACGCCGCGCGCGCCCGGCGGTTCGGCGCCCAGGGCATCGGCCTGTGCCGCACCGAGCACATGTTCCTCGGCGAGCGCCGTGAACTTGTGGAGCGACTCATCCTCGCCGACACCGACGCCGAGCGCGACGAGGCACTCAGTGCCCTGCTGCCGCTGCAGAAGGCCGACTTCGTCGAGCTGTTCGAGGCGATGGACGGGCTGCCGGTCACCGTCCGGCTGCTCGACCCGCCGCTGCACGAGTTCCTCCCCGACATCACCGACCTGTCGGTGCGCGTCGCCCTCGCCGAGGCGCGGCAGGAGCCGCACGAGAACGAGCTGCGCCTGCTGCAGGCCGTGCACAAGCTGCACGAGCAGAACCCGATGCTCGGCCTGCGCGGTGTGCGCCTGGGTCTGGTCATCCCCGGTCTGTTCGCCATGCAGGTGCGGGCCATCGCCGAGGCCGCGGCCGAGCGGGTGGCGGCCAAGGGCGACCCGCGCGCCGAGATCATGATCCCGCTGGTGGGCACCGTCCAGGAGCTGGAGATCGTGCGCGAGGAGGCC
Source organism: Streptomyces sp. PKA51 (assembly GCF_057552455.1). Classification (NCBI taxonomy): domain Bacteria; kingdom Bacillati; phylum Actinomycetota; class Actinomycetes; order Kitasatosporales; family Streptomycetaceae; genus Streptomyces; species Streptomyces sp. PKA51. The sequence goes on along the minus strand of NZ_BAAJPZ010000005.1, from coordinate 252,978 downwards.
GAGCGCGTCATCGCCGAGGTCGAGGCCGCCAGCGGCGCGGGCCTGAAGCTGCCGCTCGGCACGATGATCGAGCTGCCGCGCGCCGCGCTGACGGCCGGTCAGATCGCCGAGGCCGCCGAGTTCTTCTCCTTCGGCACGAACGACCTCACCCAGACGGTGTGGGGCTTCTCCCGCGACGACGTGGAGGCCAGCTTCTTCACGGCGTACCTGGAGAAGGGCATCTTCGGCGTCAGCCCCTTCGAGACCATCGACCGCGACGGCGTCGGCTCGCTGGTGCGGGCGGCCGTCCAGGCCGGCCGGGCCACGCGGCCCGACCTGAAGCTGGGCGTGTGCGGTGAGCACGGCGGCGACCCGGACTCCGTCCACTTCTTCCACGAGGTGGGGCTGGACTACGTCTCCTGCTCGCCCTTCCGGATCCCGGTGGCCCGCCTGGAGGCGGGCCGCGCGGCGGCCCTGAACGGCACGGCGGGCGGCAGCGACAGCCGCTGAGCCACCGCAACAAGGCTCCGGAGCCGGTGTGGGATGACCTCGACCCTCAGACCCCGACGGCTCCGGTAGGGAGGAGGGGCAGCACCCGTGCGGGGGGCTGCCCCTCCTGTGCTTGCCGTGCCGGGGGGCGTAACCCCCTCGTAACGGGCGCGATCCGCCCGGGCGCATGGCGAAGGGGCGGCGCCCGTGCGGGAGCGCCGCCCCTCTTTACTCCCCCACCGGGAGTTGTTGCCGCCCGCATCGGCTCGGGCGGCAACTCGCGTACTCAGCGTCCGCTTATTCGCTCGCCACCCCCCACGGGAACGAGCGGTGCGGCCCTGAGTGCGTGAATAGCATTTCGCTTGTGCGATGTTCGCCGCGAGTCCTTTCAACTGTGGCCAAAAGGGCGTGGTAACACCTCGTATCGGTGTGCATACTCAGTGAGCGGGGGGTGGCCGCGGATGTCTCATGTGGGGGTTTGGTGCTGCGTGTCCATTTCACTGGACTCGATCTGGCCCGGTTGCGCCTGGCCGGCGACCCGGACGTGCTCTGGGAAACCGTATTGAGCCTGCACCGGCTCCGGGACAAACAAGGCGAGTCGATCTTCGGTGATTGGCGGTCGGAAACCCGGGCTCGGTTGAATGGTGAAACTCGGCTACTGGCGCCGCTGGTACCTCCCCGCGGATATTTCCCCGACTTCCTGACGCCACCGGAAGGGTTAGCGGGACTCGACTGCGGCATACAGGCGCTGCGGGCCACACCGGCCGAGCGGGTGCACGACGAGTTGTCCCGGTTGTCCACCGTGCGGACCCTGCCGGCTTGGATACGATCGCTCGCCGACGGCGACACCCGCGCCTTCGGCAAGCTGATCGCCGCGCTGCACGCGTACCACGACGCGGCCATCGCACCCTACTGGTCGCACATCCAGGCGCAGATCGAGGCCGACCGCGCCGTGCGCGGCCGGGCCCTGCTGGACGGCGGCGCGGACGCGCTGCTGTCCTCGCTGCCGCCGACGATGCGCTGGAACGCACCCGTGCTGGAGGTCGACTACCCCGTCGACCGCGACCTGCACCTGGACGGCCGCGGGCTGCTGCTCCTGCCCTCCTTCTTCTGCCGCCGCACCCCCGTGGCCCTGCAGAACCCGGAGCTGACCCCCGTGCTGGTCTACCCGGCGCGCACCATGTCGGAGACGGCGCCGGTGGTGCCCGCCGCGCCCAAGTCGCTCGGCAAGCTCGTCGGCCACACCCGCTCGGCGGTGCTGGGCTCCATCGGCGGTGGCTGCACCACCAGCGAACTGGCCCGCAGGGTCGGGGTGTCGGCGGCCTCGGCGAGCCAGCACGCCGGCGTGCTGCGGGAGGCGGGTCTGGTGCTGACGCTGCGCAACGGCAGTGCGGTGATGCACACCCTCACGCCCCTGGGCGCGGCCCTGTTGCGCGGCGGCCACGCCCACGGCCACCGCGGCCCCCAGAACAGGCCCCGCGTTCAGTCGTCGATCCCCGAGCGCTCCACCCCCGCCACGATGTAGCGCTGCAGCAGGAGGAAGACCAGCAGCAGCGGGAGGATCGAGACGGCGGCCGCGACGAACAGTTCGTGGATCTGGACGGTCTGGGCCGTGGTGAACGTCGACAGCGCCACCTGCACCGTCCACGAGTCGCGGCCCTGGCCGATCACCAGCGGCCACAGGAAGGCGTTCCATGCGCCGATGAAGACGATCGTGCCCACGGCGGCGAAAACCGGCCGCGAGTTGGGCACGACCACGCGCCAGTACGTGCGCCAGTGGCCGAGCCCGTCCACCTGGGCCGCGTCCTCCAACTCCCGGGGGAAGCCCAGGAAGTACTGGCGGAAGACGAAGCACGCGAAGGCGCTGAAGAGGGTGGGCACGATCAGGCCGCGCAGCGTCGAGATCCAGCCGAGCGAGGAGACCAGCACGAACGACGGGACGAAGGTGACCGCGGCCGGCACCAGCAGGGTGCCCAGGATGGCGTAGAAGACGGCGTCGGCGTGCCGGTAGGGGATGCGGGCCAGCCCGTAGCCGGCGAGGGAGGCCAGCAGCAGGGTGCCGAGGGTGGTGGCCACGGCGATGAGCGAGGAGTTCAGCAGGGCCCGGGCCATCGGCACGTCCGGGTCGGTGAACAGTTCCCGGACGTTGGAGAAGTGCGGACTGTGCGGGAAGAACGTCCAGCCGGGCGCCGTGATCTCCTCCTCGCTCGCCAGGCCGCCGCGCACCAGCAGGTAGAAGGGGATGAGGAACAGCACGGCCAGGGCGCACAGCAGCACCATGCGCAGGGCCCGTCCGGCACGTACGAGTGCGTCGTCCATGGTCTCCTCGGTCCTCCTCAGTCCTCTCTGCGGGCCAGCCCGGCCCAGCGGGCCTGCAGGATCGTCGCCACCGCGATGACGAGCGCCAGCAGCACCGCGCCGGCGCTGCCCAGGCCCAGGTCCTGTCCCTGGCCGAGGGCGAGGTAGTACAGGTGGACCAGCGGCGGCCTGGCGTAGGGCGGGTAGCCGCGCTGGTCGGACAGCAGGTTGTAGAACTCGTCGAACGCCTGGAAGGCGTTGACGACCAGCAGCAGCGCGACGGCCACCGAGGTGCTGCGCAGGGCCGGGAAGGTGATGTGGCGGAAGGTCTGCCAGCCCGGCCGGGCACCGTCCAGGGCGGCCGCCTCGTACAGCCGGGGCGGGATGCGCTGCAGGCCGGCCAGGAAGAGCACCATGTAGAAGCCGGTCTGCAGCCACAGCCGCACACTGACGATCACCAGCCAGTACCAGGGCGGGTCGGTCTGCGCCAGCCAGGCCACCGGCTCGGCGCCGAACCAGCCCAGGACGGTGTTGGCCAGCCCGAAGCGCACCCCGTTGAACAGCGAGAGCTTCCACACCGTGGCGGCGACGACGTAGCTGCAGGCGGTGGGCAGGAAGAAGACCGACCGGAAGAACGCCCGGGCGAAGCGCAGCCGGTTGACCGCCAGGGCCAGCGCGAGCGACAGCGCGAAGGTGGCCGGTACGACGAAGGCGGTGAAGACGGCGAAGGTCACCAGCGAGGAGCGGAAGGAGGCGTCGCCCAGCAGCTCGGCGTAGTTGGCCAGGCCCACGAAGTCGCTGGGGGAGACGGTGTTGTGGGCGTCGAAGAAGCTCAGGTACACGCTCCAGGCGAGCGGTACGTAGGTGAAGAGGGCGAGCCCCGCGGCGAAGGGGCCCACGAAGACCCAGAACCACAGGGTGCGGTGCCGCTGCCGGGTGGCCGGGGCGCCGGCGGAGGCGGGCATCAGCCGTGGTTCCGTACGCGCCGCAGTTCGGCGTCGGCCTTGCGGGCCACCGCCTTCAGCTCGCCGGCGGGGTCGGCGCCCTCGCGGATGATGCGGCTGAGTGCATCCAGATAGGCGGTCTGGCTGGCCGCCGTCCACAAAAGGGGCACCGCCCAGCCGTGGTCCTTGGTGAAGCGCACGATGTCGGCGGCCGCCCCCGACGCCAGCCGGTCGGCGCGGGCGGCCAGGGAGGTGCGGGCGGGGATGTGCAGCCCGTAGGACTGGGCGAAGTCCAGCTGGAAGTCGGTGCGCTGCACCCACAGCCACTTCACGTACGCCTCGGCGGCCTCCCGGTGGGCGCTGCGGCTGCTGACGGCGGCGGCCCACGCGCCCACGGGTACGGCGGGGCGCCCGGCCGGGCCGTCCGGCGGGAAGGGCAGCACCCCGAAGTCGTCGCCGAACGCCTTTGCCACCTGCGGCAGCGCCCACAGCCCGCACCACTGCATCGCGGCCAGGCCCTGGGTGAAGGCGGCGGGGTTGAACCAGTCGGTGGGTGCGCCCAGCAGCAGCGAGCCGTCGGTGTGCAGCCGGTGGAGCTTGCCGAGGGTGCGCGCCGCGGCCGGGTCGTCGAAGCCGACCCGGCCGTCGGGGGTGACCAGCGACAGGCCGGCCGCGTACAGCGGGGTGCCGCCCAGGGCGCCGGCGCCGCCGGCGTTGCCCAGGAAGAGTCCCTTGACGTCCTTGCGGGTCAGCCGGCGGGCGGCGTCGACGAGCTCGTCCAGCGACTGCGGCGGCCGCACTCCGGCCGCCTGGAGCAGGCTGCGGCGGTAGTAGAGCACCTGGGTGTCCACCAGCTGGGGGATGCCCCACACGCGCCCCCGGTAGGTCCGGGGCGCCAGCAGCGCGGGGGCGAAGTCGTCCTTGGCGTCGCCCAGCAGGGCGGTCAGGTCGGCCACCTGACCGCCCTGGATCTGGTCGATCGTGGGGCCGGCGACCTCGAAGACGTCCGGCCCGGAGTCGGTGAGCAGGGCGGCGGCCGTCTGCTGGTCGTAGTTGCCCGGCCGCCATTCCACGCCGACGTCCGCCGCCTTGTACGCGGCGGCGTACCGCTCGACGGCCTGCCGGGTGCCCGGCTCGCCGTACTGGTGGTACCACTGCGCCAGGCGCGGCCCCGAACCTCCGCCGCCGCGCCCGGTGTTGGCGCCGCACCCGGGCAGCGTGGCCAGCCCCAGGCCGGCTCCTCCGGCCAGGAGGGTTCTGCGACTGATCGGCATCCGGGCTCTCCCCTCGCGCTTCCGTCGTAAGGTCAACGATCAGCGATGAGGGGCGATGTCGAACAGAGGTGTCAGCGTCGCATGTCGGCCAATTCCTCGGCACTGCGCGCCGGGCCGATGCGAAAGCGCAGCCGGCAGATGACGGCATCGGTGTCGCGGCGCACGGCGTGCGCCAGCACGGCGCCGCGCTGGTTCTGCAGCAGCCGCTGCCACAGCCGGGCGGGCTCGACCTCGGGGATGAGCACGGTGATGCGCTGGTCGGGGCGGCGGGCGGTCAGCTCGCGCACGTAGTCGACGACCGGGCGGCCCAGCGAGCGGGAGGGGGCGGTCAGCTCCACCAGCGCGACGCCGGGGTTCCACAGCTCCCAGTCGCGGCGCAGCGACTCGGCGGACCTGCGGCCCTCGGCGTCGGGGTGGACGACGGTGACGGCCACGGCCTCGTCGCCGAGGGAGACGGCGGCGGTCAGGGCCTTGCTGGTCAGGCGGGAGAGGGAGGAGACGGGGACGACGACCAGCGAGTGGCAGCGGCGCGGCGGCTCCGGCACCCGGCCCAGCTCCAGCCGCTCGCCGATGCGCGCGTACGCCCGGTGGACGGTTTCGAAGGCGAGCACCAGCAGGGGCAGGGCCAGGGCGATCAGCCAGGCGCCCTCGGTGAACTTCGTGGCCGTCACCACGACGGTGGCCACGCCCGTCAGCAGCGCGCCGAAGCCGCTCAGCAGCGCCCTGCCGCGCCAGCGGGGGGAGCGTTCGTGCCGCCAGTGGCGCACCATGCCCACCTGGCAGACGGTGAAGCCGACGAACACCCCGATGGCGAACAGCGGCACCAGGGTGTTGACGTCGCCGCCGGAGAGGACCAGCAGCAGGGCGGAGGCCACGCCGAGCGCCAGCACGCCGTGCCGGTGGACCTGGCGGTCGGCCTTGAGGGCGAAGACGTGCGGCAGGTAGTTGTCGCGTGCCAGCAGGCTCATCAGTACGGGAAGGCCGCCGAAGGAGGTGTTCGCCGCCAGGGCGAGCAGGACGACGGTGGCGATCTGCACGAGGTAGAAGGCCCAGGTGTGGCCGAGGGAGGCGTCCGCGAGCTGGGCGAGGACGGTGACGCCCTCGACCGGCTGCAGGTGGAAGCGGCCGATGAGCACCGACAGCCCGATGAGCATCAGGCCCAGCAGCGCGCCGAGGGCGACCTCGGTGCGCTGGGCGCGGCGGGTGGCCGGGGCGCGGAAGGCGGGGACGGCGTTGGCCACGGCCTCGACGCCGGTGAGCGCGGAGCAGCCCGCGGCGAACGCCTTGAGCAGCAGCAGGGCACCCACCGAGGTGGCGCCGCCGGCCAGGACGGAGGCGTGCCCGGCGGCGGCCTCGGTGCTGACGGGTGCGGAGCGGAAGAGCCCGACGACGATCACGGCGAGGATCGAGCCGACGAAGACGGCGGTGGGCACGAGGAATGCCTTGGCCGACTCCACGATGCCGCGCAGGTTGACGGCGGTGACCAGGACGAGCACGCCCAGGCACAGCCACAGCCGGTGCGCGTACAGGGAGGGCACGGCCGAGGTCAGGGCGGCGACGCCGGCGGTGACGGAGACGGCCACGTTCAGGACGTAGTCCAGGACCAGGGAGGCCGCGGTGACCAGGGAGGCGCGCCGCCCCAGGTGCCGCTTGGCGACGGCGTAGGAGCCGCCGCCGTCCGGGAACGCGGCGATGACCTGCCGGTAGGAGGCGACGAGCACCGCCAGCAGGACGGCGATGGCGAGCGTGACCGGCAGCGTGCAGCCCAGGCCGTGCGCCCCGGCCGCCGCCAGCACCAGGACCACCGACTCGGGTCCGTACGCCACCGATGCCATGGCGTCGAGCGACAGGGCCGCGAGCCCCTGGACGGCGGTCAGCCGGTGCCGCTCCCGACCGGAGCCCGCGGCGCCGGTATCCGGCGGCTCCTCCGCCGTCCCGGGGCCCTGCTCCGCATTGGCCAGCATGGACATCTTTTGTCTTACCTCCGTTGGTCGGAGGCCCAGCGTCTGTCCGGTCCGCCGGGACCGCGCCCGCTCTTGTCGCGTTCTTGGCGGTTTCTGCGCGGATTCATATGCAATCTTGATGCCTTCTGTGACGCGGTGTCAGTGCAGCGCAAGGATTGCCCAAGACCACGTCAGTACGCCGTCAACGGTGCATGGCAAGTACAGCGATCCGCCCTAGCGTCGGCCCCATGGGACGGCGACAGACCATGCGCGCACGGGTGCGCATCCTCGACGCGTACGGACAGGCCGGCGCCGGCGGCCCGGTGGCGGCAGCCGCGCGAGTACTGGCCCGGGACCGCACCTGGCGGCGCGAGGCGCGGGCCGCCTGGTGCTGCGGGCTCGCACTCGGCGGCGTGCTCCTCCTGGCCGACCTCGCCCGCGGCAGCCTCGATGCGCCGCGCGGCTGCTGCTGGGCCGTCATCGGCGCGACGCTGGTGGCCCTCCTGCGACCGGCGCGCATCAGCGCCGGCGAGAACTGGCTCGCCTCCCGCGGCCTGTTCGGGGAGCGGCGCGTGCGCACCGACCTGCTCGTCCAGGTGCGCCGCGCCGACGGGGTCGCGCCGCGTCTGGTGCTGCGCGACGCCGCCGGCGGCCGCGTCGAGTTCGACCCCGGCGTGCTCGCGGCGAACCCGCTGCTGTGGCACCTGCTCGAATCCGGCGCGCGCCGCTCCCGCCGGCGCGGCCTGCTGCGCGAGGGCGCGCCCGTCCTCGCCGCACTCGCCGAACGGGTCGACGGCGACGGCGCCCGGCAGCTGCTGCGCTCGGCCGGCCTGGAGTAGGCGCAAGGGCCCCCTCGCGGCCTACCCCCAGTCGTACGTCACCCCGGTCAGCCGCTCCGACAGCCGCCACAGCCCCGCGCTCGCCCGGTCGTCGCGCGTCCAGCCGGCCCGCACCGAGCGCACGGGCGCCCCGCGCCACAGCTGCAGGCGCGGGCCGAAGAAATCGTCGGGGCGGACGTCCGGTGCCGTGGCGGCGTACAGCGACGGCAGGGCGCCGGCCTCCGCGCTCTGCGCGACGAATCGATTCAGCAGCTCCACCAGGTGCTCCCGGACCGCCCGCTGCTCCATGCGCGGCCCCGCCGCCTGCAGGTTGGTCGCCGCATAGCCCGGGTGCGCGGCCACCGCCACGACCGGCGAGCCCTCGGCCGCCAGACGCCGCGCCAGCTCGTGCACGAAGAGCAGGTTGGCGCTCTTGGAACGGCCGTAGGCCAGCCACCGCCGGTAGCGGTGCTCCATCTGCACGTCCCGCGGATCGACCGTCCCCAGCACGTGCAGTCCGCTGGAGACCGTCACCACCCGCGCCCCCGCGCCGGCCGCCCGCAGCCGTGGCAGCAGCAGCCCGGTCAGCGCGAAGTGCCCCAGGTGGTTGGTGCCGAACTGCATCTCGAAGCCGTCGACCGTCTGCCGCTGCGGCAGCGCCATCACCCCGGCGTTGTTGACGAGCAGGTCGATCCGCTCGTCCTTCAGATCCGCCGCGAAGCCCCGCACCGAGGCCAGGTCGGCCAGGTCCAGCAGCGCCAACTCCACCTCGGCGCCCGGCGCCTGGTCGCGCATCAGCTCCTCGGCCGCCCTGCCGCGCGTGGCGTCCCGGCACGCCAGCACCACCCGGGCCCCGCGCCGCGCCAGCTCGCGGGCGGTGACGAAGCCGATGCCGCTGTTGGCGCCCGTCACCACGGCCGTGCGGCCGCTCTGGTCGGGGATGTCGCTCGCACTCCAGCCGTTCCTGCGCACCTGCGCACCTCCACGTCGGTTGGGGGTGTCCGATGGATCTCCGCGGCGTCGCGACGCGGCGGCACGCACTCTCGCCGCACCGGCCTCCACGGCCCGGGGCCGCCCGGCGGACCCACGATAGGCCAGGCCCCGCATACCATCCCGCGGTGATCTCCGAGATATCCCTGCCCACCCTGCTCGCCCTGTGCCTGGCCGCCGCCGCGGCGGGCTGGATCGACGCCGTCGTGGGCGGCGGCGGCCTGCTCCAGCTGCCCGCCCTGCTCGTCGGACTGCCGCACGCCCCCGCCGCCCACCTCCTCGGCACCAACAAGGCCGTCGCCGTCTGGGGCACGGCCGCCGCGGCCGTCGCCTACGCCCGCACGGCACCCGTCGACGTGCGCCTGGCCCTGCGCATCGGCGTCGCCGCCCTGGGCGGCTCCCTGGCCGGGGCCTTCTTCGCCAGCGGCATCGACAACTCCGTGCTCCGCCCACTGATCATGGTCGCCCTGCTGGCCGTGCTCGCCTTCGTCCTGCTGCGCCCCGCCTTCGGCGTCACCGCCGCCGAACCCGGACCGCCCGCCCGCACCCGCGTCCTCGCCGCGATCGGCGTGGCGGGGCTGGGCATCGGCTGCTACGACGGTCTCGTCGGCCCCGGCACCGGTACCTTCCTCGTGCTCGCCCTGGCCGGAATCCTGCACCTGAACCTGGTGACCGCCTCCGGCACCGCGAAGATCGTCAACGTCTGCACCAACCTCGGCGCCCTGGTGACCTTCGCCCTCAAGGGCGCGGTGCTGTGGCAGCTGGCCCTCCCGCTGGCCCTGTGCAACCTCGCCGGCGGCGCGCTGGGCGCCCGCATGGCCCTCAAGCGGGGGAGCGGCTTCGTGCGCGGCGTGCTGGTGGTGGTCGTGGTGTCGCTGGTGTGCAAGCTGGCGTACGACCAGTGGGCCCTCTGACGCGAGCGGCGCCCCCGGCCAGAGCCCCCCGATCGGACGATTCGTCGGTCATTCCTCCCTACAGACGGTGCGGAAAGCTGCTCGCTCCGCCGAGTTCACAGCTTCGGCGGTTAGCCTGTCGACTACCTTCCTGACGTGGTGGGGGTGGCCGTGCGTTTCTCCCGTTGGAGCCGTGTCCCCTGGGTGCGGGCCCTTCTCGCGGGGCTGTACGTCGTCGCGTTGGCCGCCGCCGTCCCCCACGGCGCCGGCGGACACGCCAGGCGGGGCGACTGGACCAGCGAGGAGGCCAGACGCTTCTGGGGCCCCACCCGCATGTCGGACGCCGCCGGCGACGACTCCGAGGACGGCTCCGGCACCGAGGCCGCCCGCCGGCGCGCCGCCCAGCGCATCACCACCAGCGCCCGGCACTTCGCCGGCGTCCCCACCGTCGGCGTCATCTTCTACGTCGGCCAGGACCTGAAGGACCACCACTGCACCGCCAGCGTGGTGCACAGCCCCAAGGGCAACCTCATCGTCACCGCCGGCCACTGCGGCCTCGGCGACGACGCCGCCTTCGTCCCCGGCTACCGCTCCGGCGCCGACCGGCAGCCGTACGGGATCTGGCCCATCGACCGCACCTTCACCGACCCCCGGCGCGACGACCACGGCGACGGCTCCGATTTCGACGTCGCCTTCGCCACCGTCGCCACCGACGACCGGGGCCGCCCGATCGAACGCGTCACCGGCGCCAACCGGCTCGTGCGCACCCCCGGCTTCACCAACGTCGTCACCGTCGTCGGCTACCCCGACTCCGACGCCGACCCCGCCGACCAGGCCGTCCGCTGCACCGCCCTGACCAGCAGGCTGGAGGGCCACCAGCAGATGAAGATGCGCTGCGAGGGCTTCTACTCCGGCACCTCCGGCAGCCCCTGGTTCACCCGCTTCGACGACCGGAAGGGCGCCGGCGACATCGCCGGCGTCCTCGGCGGCCTCAACGGCGGCGGCCCCGACGGCGAGGACAGCGACAAGGTCTCCTACAGCCCCCTCAACGGCGACGACGTCTTCGCCCTCTACCTCGACGCCATAAACGGCCGCGAACCCCGGCGCGAGTGACCGCCCGGGGGCCGCACGGCGCGCCTCAGCCCGCCTCCGCCAGCGCCCGCTCCACCCCCGGCTCGTGCGGCCCCAGGAACCGCGGACCGGGCCGCACCAGCGCCTCCAGCGCCGCCTTGCTCGCCGCGAACACCTCCCGGGCCCCGCCCGCGTACCAGGTCACGTCGTGCGCGTCACCGGACGCCCCCACCCCGTACGCCTCGATGCCCGCCGCCTCGCACAGCGCCAGGGCCCGGCGTATGTGGAACCCCTGACTGACCAGCACCGCCCGTTTCACGCCGAAGACGCGCTGCGCCCGCACGCACGAGTCCCACGTGTCGAACCCCGCGAAATCGCTGACGATCCGCTCGCCCGGCACCCCGCGCGCCCGCAGGTACGCCCGCATCGCCTCGGGCTCGTCGTAGTCGTCCCGGCTGTTGTCCCCCGTCACCAGCACCACACGCACCTTGCCCGCGCGGTACAGGGCCGCCGCCGCGTCCAGCCGGTGCGCCAGGTACGGGGAGGGCCGGCCCTCCCACAGGCCGGCGCCGAAGACCATGGCCACCGGCGCCGACGGCACGTCACGGGCCGTGCGCACCCGGGGCGTACCCGCCGCCCACACCCAGGTCACCGGCAGCAGCGCCGCCACGCACACCCCCACCAGCACCCGTACCGCGCGCCGCCGCCCGCGCACGGTCGCCGGCATCCGCACCCGCGCCCGCCACCCGCGCACCCCACCAGCCCCGTCCGTCCGGCCTCCCCGTCGTTCGAAGGAGGATCAAGGAAGACCAACGCCACAGGCCGGCGCACGGTTCCCGCGGCCGGCGCGCATCGCCCCTGTCACACCCGGCGGCTACGGTCGGGGTATGAACGGCAGCACAGCACACCCCGTGACGGAGAACGGCATCCCCGGCTACGCCGCCGACGACCTTCGACGCTGGGCGCCCGAGCCCGACAAACGGCCCGGCCGCACCGCCTTCCAGCGCGACCGGGCCCGCGTGCTGCACTCCGCGGCCCTGCGCCGCCTCGCCGGCAAGACCCAGGTGGTCGCCCCCGGCGTCAGCGCCCACGCCTGGGACGCGACCCCCCGCACCCGCCTCACCCACTCCCTGGAGTGCGCCCAGGTCGGCCGCGAGCTCGGCGCCGCCCTCGGCTGCGACCCCGACCTCGTCGAGGTCGCCTGCCTCGCCCACGACCTCGGCCACCCGCCCTTCGGCCACAACGGCGAACAGGCGCTCGACGAAGTCGCCGCCGGCTGCGGCGGCTTCGAGGGCAACGCCCAGTCCCTGCGCCTGCTCACCCGCCTCGAACCCAAGCGCTTCACCACCGCCGAGGACGGCACCCAGGTCAGCGTGGGCCTCAACCTCACCCGCGCGGCCCTCGACGCCGCCACCAAGTACCCCTGGACGCGCGGCGGCCACCCCCTGATGCCCGACTCCCGCAAATTCGGCGTCTACGCCGACGACGTCCCCGTCTTCGAGTGGCTGCGCCGGGGCGCGCCCGGCCACCGGCGCAGCTTCGAGGCCCAGGTCATGGACTGGTCCGACGACGTCGCCTACTCCGTCCACGACGTCGAGGACGGCCTGCACGCCCGCCACCTCGACCCCGCCGCCCTCCTCTCCGGTCCCGAGCGCGACGAGGTCTTCGCCGTCGCCGCTCACCGCTACGCCCCCGGCGCCGAGCCCGGCGAGCTCGCCGAGGCCCTCGACCGGCTCCTCGCCCAGGAATGGTGGCCGCACTCCTACGACGGCTCCGCCGCCTCCCAGGCCCGCCTGAAGGACGCCACCAGCCAGCTCATCGGCCGCTTCTGCCTCGCCGCCGAGACCGCCACCCGGGCTCGCTACGGCCCCGGCCGCCTCACCCGCTACGGCGCCGAACTCGTCGTACCCCCCGGCACCCAGCTGGAGTGCGCCGTCCTCAAGGCCGTCGCCGACCGCTACGTCATGCAGCGCGAGGACCAGGAGAAGCTGCGCGCCGAGCAGCGCATCGTCATCGCCGAGCTCGCCGAGGCCCTCGTCGCCCGCGCCCCCGACGGCCTCGACCCGCAGTTCCGCGCCCTCTACCTCGACGCCGGCGACGAGGCCGGGCGGCTGCGCGCCGTCGTCGACCAGATCGCCGCCCTCACCGACGCCTCCGCCCGCTCCCTGCACGCCCGCCTCACCGGGGCCGGTGCACCCCACCGGTGATCCCCGCACGGCCCCTTGCGGGCGGCGCCCGCCGCGGGGTACTCCCTCTACCGGCGGCACGCGGGGTGCGGGACCCTCTGCGATGGCGTACCGGACCGGCGGACGTACCGTGCGCAGCGCGGCGCGGCGGCAGCGAGGAGGCAGCAAGTGGTGGACGCGAACCAGACGTTCGTCATCGTCGGAGGAGGACTGGCCGGCGCCAAGGCCGCCGAGACCCTCCGCAGCGAGGGCTTCACCGGACGGGTGATCCTCATCTGCGACGAACGCGAACACCCCTACGAGCGCCCCCCGCTCTCCAAGGGCTACCTGACCGGCCGCGACGCCCGCGACAGCGTCTTCGTCCACAAGCCCGACTGGTACGCCAGGGCCGACGTCGAGCTCCACCTCGGCCAGCCCGCCGTCCACCTCGACCGCGCGGCCAGGAGCGTCCGTCTCGGCGACGGCACCCTCGTCCACTACGACAAGCTGCTGCTGGCCACCGGCGCCGAACCGCGCCGCCTCGACGTCCCCGGCACCGGCCTCGCCGGCGTCCACCACCTGCGCCGCCTCGCCCACGCCGAGCGGCTGCGCGGCGTGCTCTCCTCCCTCGGCCGCGACAACGGCCACCTCGTCATCGCCGGCGCCGGCTGGATCGGCCTGGAGGTCGCCGCCGCCGCCCGCGGCTACGGCGCCGAGGTCACCGTCGTCGAACCCGAGCCCACCCCCCTGCACGGCGTGCTCGGCCCCGAGCTCGGAGCGCTCTTCACCGACCTGCACACCGAACGCGGCGTCCGCTTCCACTTCGGCGCGCGCCTCACCGAGATCACCGGCCACGACGGCATGGTCCTGGCCGCCCGCACCGACGACGGCGAGGAACACCCCGCCCACGACGTCCTCGCCGCCGTCGGCGCCGCCCCGCGCACCGCACTCGCCGAAGCCGCCGGCCTCGCCCTCGTCGACCGCGCCGACGGCGGCGGGATCGCGGTGGACGCCTCCCTGCGCACCTCCGACCCCGACATCTACGCCGCCGGCGACGTCGCCGCCGCCGAGCACCCTTGGCTCGGCACCCGCCTGCGCGTCGAGCACTGGGCCAACGCCCTCAACGAGGGCCCCGCCGCCGCCCGCGCCATGCTCGGGCAGCACATCGCCTACGACCGCGTGCCGTACTTCTTCTCCGACCAGTACGACGTGGGCCTGGAGTACTCGGGCTGGGCGCCCCCCGGCTCCTACGACCAGGTCGTCTGCCGCGGCGACATCGGCAAGCGCGAATTCATCGCCTTCTGGCTCCGCGAGGGCCGCCTCCTCGCCGGCATGAACGTGGGCGTCTGGGACGTCACCGCGCCCATCCAGAGCCTCATCCGCTCCGGCGCCGCACTCGACCCCACGGCCCTGGCGGATCCGGCGACCCCCCTGGAATCCTTGCTCCCATGACCACCACCCTCCGCACCGCCGTCGTCCCCGTCACCGAGATCTTCGACCTCCGCCACGCCGTCCTGCGGCCCGGGCTGCCTCCCGAGGCGGCCGTCTTCGCCGAGGACGCCCTGCCGGACGTCTTCCACGTGGCGGCCTACGACGAGGGCGGTGCGGTGGTGGCGTGCGCCACGTTCTTCCCCGAACCGCTGGAGGGACACGACGCGCCCGCACACCGCATCCGCGGCATGGCCAGCGCGGCGACGGTGCGCGGCAGCGGCTACGGCGCGGCCGTCCTGGAGGCCGGCCTCGCCGAGGCCGCGGCGCGGGGCGCGCGGGTGGTGTGGTGCAACGGGCGCACGGTGGCGCGCGGCTTCTACGAGCGGCACGGCTTCGAAGTCATCGGCGACGAATTCATGGTCGAGGGCGTCGGTCCCCACTTCGTCTGCGCGAAGGAGCTGCCGGCGCCTGCGGCGGGCTGAGCCCCGATCGGCACCCCGCGGCGGACCGCCGGGCTCCCGGGCCACCGTAGAATTCACGCGTGGCAGGCAGGATCAACGATGACGACGTGAAGGCCGTCCGGGACGCCGTCCCGATCGACGCCGTCGTGTCCGAGTACCTCCAGCTGCGTCCCGCCGGCGGCGGCAACCTCAAGGGGCTGTGCCCCTTCCACGACGAGAAGTCGCCGTCGTTCCACGTCAGCCCCGCCAAGGGCCTGTACCACTGCTTCGGCTGCCAGCAGGGCGGCGACACCGTCGACTTCGTCATGAAGATCGACCACCTCTCGTTCGCGGAGACCATCGAGCGGCTCGCCGGCCAGGCCGGCATCACCCTGCGCTACGAGGAGGGCGGCTACACGCCCGGCCGCCAGCAGGGCGAGCGGATCCGGCTGATCGAGGCGCACAAGCACGCGGCGAAGTTCTACGCCGAGCAGCTGGGCAGTGGCGAGGCGGAGATCGGCCGCGCCTTCCTGGCCGGGCGCGGCTTCGACCAGGCGGCCGCCGAGCATTTCGGGGTGGGCTACAGCCCGGCCGGCTGGGACCACCTGACCCGCTTCCTGCGCGGCAAGGGCTTCTCCGACAAGGAGCTGCTGGTCGCGGGCCTGGCGCAGGAGAGCCGCAACGGCCGGCCGATCGACCGGTTCCGCGGCCGTCTGATGTGGCCGATCCGGGACATCACCGGCGAGGTCGTGGGCTTCGGTGCGCGCAAGCTGCGCGACGACGACAACGGCCCGAAGTACCTGAACACCCCCGAGACGCCGATCTACAAGAAGTCGCAGGTCCTCTACGGCATCGACCTCGCGAAGAAGGAGATCGCCAAGAGCAACCGGGCGGTGGTCGTCGAGGGCTACACCGACGTCATGGCCTGCCACGTCGCCGGCGTGACCACCGCCATCGCGACCTGCGGCACCGCCTTCGGCGGCGACCACATCAAGATCCTGCGCCGGCTGCTGATGGACAACGCCGCCTCCGAGGTGGTCTTCACCTTCGACGGCGACGCCGCCGGTCAGAAGGCGGCCCTGCGCGCCTTCGAGGACGACCAGAAGTTCGCGGCGGAGACCTCCATCGCCATCACCCCCGGCGGCATGGACCCCTGCGAGCTGCGCCTGGCCGAGGGGGACGCCGCGGTGGCGGCCCTGGTCGACGCCCGTACGCCGTTGTTCGCCTTCGCCATCCGCCAGGTCGTCGCCCGCCACAACCTGGACACCGCCGAGGGCCGGGCCGCGGCGCTGGAGGCCGCCGCCCCCATCGTGGCGAACATCAAGAACAGCGCCATCCAGCACGAGTACGCCGTGCAGCTCGCCGGCATGCTCGGCATCCTCGACACCCAGTTCGTCGTCCGCCGCGTCGGCCAGCTGGCCCGCTGGGCCCGCGAGCGCGGCCAGCGCCCGGACTCCCGGGGCGGCGCCCGGCAGGGCGCCGCGCAGGCCGCGGCGGCCCCGCAGCCGCCCGCCCCGCGCGGCCCCGCACTGAACCTGCGCAGCCCCGCCGCGCTCACCGAGCGCGAGCTGCTCAAGCTGGCCCTGCAGTACCCGGCGCTGGTCGCGCCCGCCTTCGACGCCTACGGCGAGGACGAGTTCACCGCGCCGCCGTACGCGGTCGTCCGGCGCTGCATCGAGCAGGCGGGCGGCGTGACCGACGCCGACGACGGCTACCTCGCGCGCGTGCGCGACGCCGCGCCCGACGACACCGTGCGCGCCCTGGTCACCGAGCTGGCCGTGGAGGCCGTGCGCACCAAGAACGTGGACGAGAACTACGCGGGCATGCAGCTGGTGCACGTCCGGCTGCGGGCCGTCGAGCGGCGGATCAAGGACGTCCAGGCCGGCCTCGTCCGGCTCGGCGACCGCCCCGACCCCGAGCACCTGGCCGCCGTGCAGAACGAGTTGTGGGTGCTGGAGCAGTACGGCCGCGCCCTGAAGGACCGCGGCGCCGAGGCCCTGTGAGCCCCGCCCCGGCCGCCGGGTCGTAGCAAAACGTCACGGTCCGCGCTCAGAAAGTGAGCGCACGCCCCTCGTGGCGGGCCCGCGTCGTGCCCCACACTGTTGGGCGGTGCCGTCACTCCCGGAGCGCGGCGGACCGGCCCGCCGGACGGGCTCCCCCGTGACGCCGCGCCCGCTCCCCGGCCCGGGCGGCCCCCGCCGCCGCGCCCCACCGCTTTGCCGCATGCTCTGCCTCAGTCGCGATCACCCTGGAGGTCGCCCCCGTGCAGACCCGGACCCCGACCCTGACCCCGGCCCCGGCGCACCCGCTGCCGGTGGTGCCCCAGCAGGCCGAGCCGCCCGCCGCCGAGACCCTCCCACCGCACCGGGAGGACCTCCCCGAGCCGGAACGGCCGTCGCCGGCCGACGGCGGCCCCGTGGAACCGGTGGCCCGGGCCGACACCGGCGGACCCTCCTCCGACCTCTTCCGCCAGTACTTGCGGGAGATCGGTCGCATCCCCCTGCTGTCGGCCGCCGAGGAGGTCGAGCTCGCCCGCCGCGTCGAGGCCGGCCTCTTCGCCGAGGAGAAGCTCGGCAACACCCCCGACCTGGACACCCGCCTCGCCCTGGACCTCGACCGGCTCGTCGTCCTCGGCCGCATGGCCAAGCGCCGCCTCATCGAGGCCAACCTGCGCCTGGTCGTCTCCGTCGCCAAGCGCTACATAGGGCGTGGGCTGACCATGCTCGACCTGGTCCAGGAGGGCAACCTCGGGCTCATCAGGGCGGTGGAGAAGTTCGACTACGCGCGCGGCTACAAGTTCTCGACGTACGCGACCTGGTGGATCCGCCAGGCCATGTCCCGCGCGCTGGCCGACCAGGCCCGCACCATCCGCGTCCCGGTGCACGTCGTCGAGCTCATCAACCGCGTGGTGCGCGTCCAGCGCCGGCTGCTGCAGGAACGCGGCTACGAGCCCACCGCCGAGGAGGTCGCCGCCCAGCTCGACCTGTCCGAGGAGCGCGTCACCGAGGTGCTGCGGCTCGCCCAGGAACCGGTCTCGCTGCACGCGCCGGTGGGGGAGGAGGACGACGTCGCGCTCGGCGACCTCATCGAGGACGGCGACGCCGCCTCGCCCGTGGAGTCCGCCGCCTTCCTGCTGCTGCGCGAGCACCTGGAGGCCGTGCTCTCCACGCTCGGCGAGCGCGAGCGCAAGGTCGTCCAGCTGCGCTACGGGCTGGCCGACGGCCGGCCGCGCACGCTGGAGGAGATCGGCCGGATCTTCGGCGTCACGCGCGAGCGGATCCGCCAGATCGAGTCGAAGACCCTCAACAAGCTGCGCGACCACGCCTTCGCCGACCAGCTGCGCGGCTACCTGGACTGAAGGCCGGGCCGCACGGGCCCCTCAAGGCCCCGTGACGCGCCCGGGAAGGCCCCTCACGCGGGCGGGAAGGCTCCCGGGTGGGTCTGCTCGCGCACGGTCGCGTACTGCTGCCGCACGGCCTGCCCCACGGCCGTGTCCTCGCCCGCGGGATCGAAGACCTCGCCGGCGGGCGCCGGCCACAGCGGGGGCTGCTGCGGGGAGAGCACGCCCTGCTGCACGCCCAGCGACCACGCCGCCTGCCGGGCGGCGCCCAGGGCCGCGTAGTCGGCCGGCTGCGGCACCACGACCTGCGCGCCGAACAGCGCCGGCGCCATGGCCTGCACGGCCGGCAGCTCCGCCGCCGCGCCCAGCAGGAAGACCCGGCGCACCTCCACGCCGCGGCCGCGCAGCACGTCGAGCGCGTCGGTCAGGCCGCACAGCATGCCCTCGAAGGCGGCCCGTGCCAGGTGTTCGGGCTTCATGCTCTCGCGCCGCAGGCCCGACAGGGTGCCGGCGGTGTGCGGCAGGTGCGGGGTGCGCTCGCCCTCCAGGTACGGCAGGAGGACGAGCCCGTAGGAGCCGGGGGAGGACTTCAGGGCCAGCTCCGACAGGCCGGGCAGGTCGGTGCCCAGCAGCTCCGCGGTGCCGCGCAGCACACGGACCGCGTTGAGCGTGTGCACGACGGGCAGGTGCATGCCGGTCGCGTCGGCGAACGAGGTGATCGTGCCGGAGGAGTCGGCGAGGGCGCTGTGGTGGACGGCGAAGACCGAGCCGGAGGCGCCGAGGGAGATCACGGCGTCCCCGGGGCCCACGCCCAGGCCGAAGGCGGCCGCCATCGTCTCGCCCGTACCGGCGGAGATCAGCAGGCCCTCGGGGGTGTGCCCGGCCGGCTCGGCGGGCGCCAGGACGTCCGGCAGCACCGCCTGGCGGCCCAGCGCGAGCTCCACCAGGTCCGGGCGCCAGCTCTCGGTGGCCGCCGACCAGAAGCCGGTGCCCGAGGCGTCGCCGCGGTCGGTCGTACGGCGCGCGGGGCGGCCCAGCAGCTGCCAGACCAGCCAGTCGTGGGGCTGCAGCACCGCCGCCACCCGGGCCGCGTGCTCGGGCTCGTTGCGGGCCATCCAGCGCAGCTTCGCCAGCGCCTGCGCGGCCTGCGGCACCGCGCCGACGGCCTCGGCCCACGCCGCCCGGCCGCCGAGCGCGTCGGTCAGATCGGCGGCCGAGGGCTGCATGCGTTTGTCGTTGCCGAGCAGGGCGGGGCGGATGAGGACTCCGCCCGCGTCCAGGGTGAGCAGCCCGTGCTGCTGGGCGGAGACGCCGATGGCCTGGACACCCTCCAGCAGCCCGCCGGTGGCGGCCTCGCCCAGGGAGATCAGCCAGGCCTGCGGGTCCCCTTCGGGGAGCGAGGAGGGGTGGGGTGCGTAGCCCTGTCGCAGCACGGCACCGGTGTCCGCGTCACAGACGACGATGCGTGTGCTGTCGGAGGAGCTGTCCAACCCAGCGACTATGCCCATGCCGAGATGATGCCAAACCTCTGCCCTTCACCGGGCATCCGGTCAGGTGTTGCTCGTACCCCAGTCGTCCTCGGAGCCCTGCCCGCGCTCCCGCAACGAGCGGACCCGGTCCGCCAGGCCGCCCGGAAGCTTGTCCCCGGCCCGGGAGACGGTCCGCGAGACCAGGGCCCGGCCGTTGACGGCGGCGGTCTCGGCGGTGTTGCGCACCGCCGGGTTCTGTGCGATCCGCAGGGCCCCCTTGCGCAGCTCTTCGTACCGCTCGCGGCCGGCTCGCGCGCCGAGCACGTAGCCGACAGCCGCGCCGGTGATGAACGTCAGCCGGTAGCGCATCGCGCCCATCCTTCCCTTGGATCCGCTGTGCTCGCCGCCTACCCGGCGGGGCCGAAGGTCACTCCCGGCCCGCCCCGGGCCCCGGCCCGGAGGTACCGATTGGCGGAGCACCCCCCAGCTTGCGCTAATGTATGTGTCGCAGCGAGCGCACGCCGCCCGGGAGACCGGTCGGAGGTGCATTCGAGGCAGACGCGCCGATCCCCTGTAGCTCAATTGGCAGAGCAGCCGGCTGTTAACCGGCAGGTTACTGGTTCGAGTCCAGTCGGGGGAGCGCGGTCCCTTGTAGCTCAATTGGCAGAGCAGCCGACTGTTAATCGGCAGGTTACTGGTTCGAGTCCAGTCGGGGGAGCGGTGAGAGGACCCCTCCGGGGGTCCTTTTTTCATCCCGGAACCCGGTCACGGGAACCGGACGGCTCGTGATCGAAGTCCTCATGGTCGGACCGATCACACGATACGGCCCCGCCGGGGCAGCAGATCGTATGAACGGCTATGCTGCGGCAGACGGCGCGCACAGATGTGCGCGACGCGCCGTGAACGGGGCGGTAGCTCAGCCGGTTAGAGCAGCGGACTCATAATCCGTCGGCCGTGGGTTCGAGTCCCACCCGCCCCACCACGGACTGCAGGCGCAGAAACGATGCGACCTGTGACGATTAGAACTGTGAGTGCCCCGTACGGCTCCGCCGGGCGGGGCACAGTGCTGTCCGGGGCGCCTGCCCGGCCGCCCCTGCGGGAAGCCGTTGCGGCATGGGTGAGCTGCTGCTCGTCCGGCACGGCGAGACCGAGTGGAGCCGTGACGGACGTCATACGAGCTGGTCCGACCTGCCGCTGACCGAGGCCGGGGAACGGCAGGCGGTCGCGTTGCGGCCGCTGCTCGGCGGGCGGAGGATCGCTCTGGTGCTCGTGAGCCCCCTGCTCCGGGCGCGGCACACCGCCGAGCTGGCCGGGCTCGGCGACGCCGAGGTCGAGCCGCTCCTGCGGGAGTGGGACTACGGGGCGTACGAGGGCGTCACGACCGCGGAGATCACCCGGGAGCGCCCCGGCTGGTCCCTCTTCGACGACGGCGTCCCGCCCGGGCCGCCCGGTCACCCCGGGGAGTCCCCGGACCAGGCCGGTGCGCGGGCCGACGAGGTGCTGGCGCGGATCGGGCCGGTGCTCGCCGGTGCCGGGAGCGGCGGGGGCGAGGCGGGTGACGCAGGTGACGCGGGTGATGTGGTGCTCGTCGGGCATGCGCACTTCCTGCGCGTCCTGACGGCCCGTAGGCTCGGGCTGCCACCGGCGGCCGGTGCGCTGTTCCGCCTGGACACCGGCACCGTCAGCACACTCGGTGCCGAGCACGGGCGCCCGGTGCTGACCGCCTGGAACGGGCGTGTCGGAGCCGGGGCCGGCCCGGCCGGGGCATGATGATCGCAATGTCATGGCGGCGCAGGCCCGGGAACGGGCCCGCCGCCTCGTCGCTCGTCCCCGGGAGGGAAACACCGTGGCCACCACTCGCACCGCGACCACCGTCTGGGAAGGCGAACTGCTCAAGGGCAGCGGCACCGTCACCTTCGAGTCCTCCGGCATCGGTTCCCAGCCCGTCTCCTGGCCCTCCCGCGCCGAGCAGGCGAACGGCAAGACCAGCCCGGAGGAGCTCATCGCGGCCGCCCACTCCAGCTGCTTCTCGATGGCCCTCTCGCACGGCCTGACCGGCGCCGGTACGCCGCCCACCCGCCTGGACACCAAGGCCGAGGTGACCTTCCAGCCCGGCGAGGGCATCACCGGCATCCACCTGACCGTGCGCGGCGAGGTGCCCGGCCTGGACGAGGAGGGCTTCGCGGCGGCCGCCGAGGACGCCAAGAAGAACTGCCCGGTCAGCCAGGCGCTGACCGGTACGACGATCACGCTGGCCGCTGAGCTCGCCTGAGCGGTTCCGCGGCTTCTTCCGCGGCTACTGCTGCAGGGTCGCGGAGACGATCAGGCGCCGGTGCCCGTGCTCCTCGCCGCCGTCCCCGCCGCAGGTGACCAGCCGCAGCGCCTTCTCCTCCGCCGGCCCGTGGGATCCGGTGGAGGGGAGGGCGTTCCCCGCACGTTCCTCGGTGCCGGTCACGGTGAAGTGCAGCACCTTGCCGTCGCCGCGCACGACGTCGATCATGTCGTTCCTGGCGAGGCGGTGCAGGTCGTGGAAGACGGGCTTGCCGCCGTCGTGCGAGGAGTCGCGCGGGGAGTCGTGGCCGACGATCACGGCCGTGCCGGGCGTCCCGGGGCGCGCGCTGTTCATGACCCAGCCGGCCGTCCCGCTCTTCTCCCGCGGCGGGACGCGCACGCCGTCGCCCGGATCACGGCCGAGCCGGATCAGAGGGCTGTCCACGCCCAGGGACGGTATGACGACCCGCGACGGCTCGTCCGCCCGCGCGGGCCCGCCGATGGCCTTGCCGGTACCCCCGCCGGGCGCGCACGCCGCGATCGCCGGCAGCAGGACCAGCGGCAGCAGGAGCAGCCCGGCAAGGGGCGCCAGCGAGGCTCGGGGGCGTCGGGACACGGACATGGCCCCCACCGTAGGCAGGGCCGGCCCCGCGCCGCCTCGGCCGAAAGGACGGGAGTCCTCCTCGGGCGTCCTGCTACGGGATCAGTCGCTGGAACAGTCCCCACGTGAACTCCGCCACGTACGGACGGCGCTCCCCGCCCGCGTCCGGGGCCGTGAAGGCCAGCTGCCAGCGCGTCGGTGCCGTGCCCTCCATGGGCCGGGCCGGCGGGAAGGCCCGGGCCACCTCGTCGACCGTGTACGCCCAGGGCCGCAGCTCCTCGATCGTGCGCGGCAGCGCCGGCCCGGCGCCGGGGGCGCGCACCAGCCACTCGTTCCAGACCGCGCCGCCGGGCGCGGCGAGGACCTCGAAGCGCAGGTCCGGCCAGAGCGGCACGCGCCAGGTCGACGCCTCGAACGCGAGCTCGCCGACCCTGCGCTCGCCGACCGTCTCGGGCGGCCCGAGGACCGAGCGGTAGCGCGGGCCGGTGCCCCGGCCGCGCGGCGAGCGCACCATGGCCTGCCAGCGCTTGTTGGCCTCGCGTATCCGGCCGCGGTCGACCCCCAGGGTGCGCAGCGCCTCCTCCACCAGGCCGGGCTGGTGGTCGGCCATGCGCCGCAGCAGGACGAGCTGGAAGTCCAGGGGACCGAAGGAGCCGGGAGGGGCATCGGAAGCCGGTGTCATGGCGGCCATCGTGTCGCATCCTGGTCCCGTGGCGACAACCGCCCCGGTCGTCCGGGCGAGTTGCGGCAGGCGGCCCCGAAGTGCCCGGTGAAGTCGCGCTTTCGCGCAAGCTTCACCTCCCGGCAGCCGCGAGCTGTCCGGGAGGCCGCCCATGCCCAGGTCGGGGCCGGTACGGTCGGGCCATGACGGAAATCGACCCCCGGCACAGCGCACTCGTCCTCGTCGATCTCATGGAACGCATGCTGGCGTTGCCGCTCGCGCCGTACCCGGGGGACGAAGTGGCCGAGCGGGCGGCGGAGTTGGCCATGTCCTTCCGCAAGGCGGGGGCGCCGGTGGTGCTGGTGCGGGCCGAACGGCCGGGCGTGGCCGAGCAGCCGCCCGGCAGCGGGCTGCCGCCGGGGCTGGCCGAGCCGGGGGACGTCGAGATCGTCAAGCGCGCCGTCGGCGCCTTCCACGGCACCGGCCTGGACGCGCGGCTGCGCGAGCGGGACGTGCGCACGCTGGTGCTCGCCGGGGTCGCCACGAACCTGGGCGTGGAGTCGACGGCCAGGGCGGCCGCCGACCACGGCTATGCGCTGGTCTTCGTCGAGGACGCGATGAGCGCGCTGACGGCCGAGGAGCACCGTGCCTCGGTCACGCTGGACATGCCGCGGCTGGGCACCGTGCGCCGGGCGGCGGAGCTGCGGATGCCGGGCCGGGTCGGCTGACCGGCGGCGTGCCGGGTCCGGTCGTCAGGCTTCCTCGCCCAGCATCCGGCGCAGCAGGTCGCGCAGGGACGTGCGCTCGGCCGTGGAGAGGGCCGCCAGCGGCTCGCGGGCGAAGTTCAGCGACTCCCGCAGCCGGACGGCCGTGCGGTGCCCCTCCTCGGTGGCGGCGGCGAGCTTGACGCGGCGGTCGTCCGGGTCCGGCCGGCGCTCGACCAAGCCGCGCGACTCCAGGCGGTCGACGATGCCGGTGATGTTCGACGGCTCGCAGCGCAGCTGCTGGGCGACCTTGCGCATGGGCAGCGATTCGCGCGCGAGCAGCGTCAGGACGCGCGCCTGGGCGCCGGTCAGCGCGTGCCGGGAGGCGGCCTCCTCGTACTCCTCGTGGTACCGCGCCACCACGGTGGCGATCAGGTCGACCACCTCGACGGTCAGGGCGTCCGCGGGTGGCAGCGGCGGAGTGGGGGAGGCGTGGGGGGCGGTGGGCGACGACGTCATGGACACCAGGTTACCCGGTTGCTTGACAACATGAAATATCGAGGCACATGCTTGTTTCAGTTGCTGAAGCAATTCGAAGAAGGTTGGCTCCCATGACCAGCACGTCCACCACGCCCGTCACTCCCGTCGCGCCTGCCACCAGCCGGGAATGGCACCTCGTCCGCCGTCCCAAGGGCTGGCCCGTGCCCGAGGACTTCGCCCTGCGCGAGGTGCCCGTGCCGGAGCTCGGCGAGGGCCAGGTCCTCGTCCGCAACCTGTTCATGACCGTCGACCCGTACATGCGCGGCCGCATGGACGAGCGCGAGTCGTACATCCCGCCCTTCCAGCTCGACCAGCCCATGGACGGCGGCGCGGTCGGCGAGGTCGTCGCCTCCCGGGCCGAGGGCGTCGAGGTGGGCGACCACCTCCTGCACGGGCTCGGCTGGCGCGAGTACGCGGTCGTCGACGCCGCCCGCGCCGCCAAGGTCGACCCCGAGGCCGCGCCCCTGTCCGCCTACCTCGGCGTCCTCGGCATGCCCGGCATGACGGCGTACGCCGGCCTGCTCGACGTCGCCTCCTTCAAGGAAGGCGACAGCGTCTTCGTCTCCGGCGCCGCGGGCGCGGTCGGCAGCATCGTCGGCCAGATCGCCAAGCTCAAGGGCGCCTCGCGCGTCATCGGCAGCGCCGGCTCGGACGAGAAGGTGCGCGTCCTGCTGGAGGACTACGGCTTCGACGCCGCCTTCAACTACAAGAACGGCCCCGTCGGCGAGCAGCTGAAGAAGGCCGCACCCGAGGGCATCGACGTCTACTTCGACAACGTCGGCGGCGACCACTTCGAGGCCGCGCTCGACGCCCTGAAGCTGCACGGCCGCGTCACCATCTGCGGCATGATCTCCCAGTACAACGCCACCGAGCGGCCGGCCGGCCCGGGCAACCTCGTCCAGGTCCTGGCCAAGCGGCTGCGCGTGCAGGGCATGATCGTCTCCGACCACGAGGCGCTGCGGCCGCAGTTCGTCAAGGAGGTCGGCGGCTGGATCCGCTCCGGCGAGCTCGTCGTCCGCGAGACGGTGTACGAGGGCGTCGACCGCGCCGTCGACGCCTTCCTGGGCATGCTGCGCGGGGAGAACACCGGCAAGATGATCGTCAAGCTGACCGACTGAGCGGGCCCGATCGAAGGGGGCCGGTACTCTTGCCCGCCATGCGAGATCTTGTGGCGGGCATGAAGTACCTGGTCGAAGGCCAGCGGTGGGTGGCGCGACACCGCCGGCAGTGGGGGTTCGGGCTGCTGCCCGGACTCATCACGGCCGCCGGGTACACGGTGGCGATCGTCGTCCTCGCCCTGCGGGTCGAGGACGTCGCCGTGTGGGCCACACCCTTCGCGGACGGCTGGGGCTCGCCCTGGGCGGGCCTGTTCCGCGGGGCACTGATGGCGCTGTTCTTCGGCGGCGGCCTGCTGCTGGCCCTGCTGTCGTTCACGGCGGTGACGCTGCTGGTCGGACAGCCCTTCTACGAGGCGCTGTCCGAGCGCGTCGACCGGGAGCAGGCGCGCGAGGGCGAGCCCGTCCCCGCATCCGGCCTGCCGCTGTGGCGGGATCTGTGGATCTCCGCCTGGGAGAGCCTCGCGGTACTGGTGCGGGCGATGCTGTGGGGGCTGCTGTTCTTCGCCCTGGGATTCCTGCCGGTGGTCGGCCAGACGGTGGTGCCGGCGATCGGCTTCTGCGTGTCCGGCTTCTTCCTGGCGGAGGAACTCACGGCGGTGGCACTGCAGCGACGGGGAGTACGGCTGCGGGAACGGCTGCACCTGCTGCGCTCCCGGAAACTGCTGGCGGTGGGCTTCGGGCTGCCGCTGGTGCTGCTGTTCCTGGTGCCGTTCGTGGCGGTGGTGGTGATGCCGGGCGCCGTGGCGGGGGCGACCCTGCTGGTGCGGGATGCGGTGGGGGAGCGGGAAGCGGCGGAGGATGCGGCGGGGGAGCGGGAAGCGGCGCAGTAGCGCTGCGGGCGGCCCTCGTAGCCGGTCAAGGCTCCGAGCCCGGCCTCTGCACGGGCAGCGCTCCCGAGGTTCGATCAGCCGGACGCAATTCTTTCGCATTAAGCTGGACGCATGAGTGCCCGAGCGACCACACGTCCCGGCGGGCGCAGCGCCCGCGTCCAGCAGTCCGTGCATCAGGCCGTCCGTGACCTGGAGGCGGAGGTGGGGCGGGACGCCCTGACCGTGCCGCTGATCGCCGCACGCGCGGGGGTGACGCCGTCCACCGTCTACCGGCGCTGGGGGGACCTGCGGGAACTGCTGTCCGATGTCGCCGTCGAGCGGCTGCGTCCCGACGGTCCGCCGGCCGACCACGGCAGCCTGCGGGCGGACCTGGAGGCGTGGGCGGTGCAGTTCGCGGAGGAGATGGCCTCGACGGCGGGGCGCACGTACATCCGCGACGCCTTGCTGGGCGACCCCGAGCAGGGCAATGCGGTTCGCTGCTCCGATTACGCCGCCGAGCAGTTGAAGGCCATCGGGGTGCGCGCGGCCGGGCGGGGGGAGGCCGTGCCCGACGTGGAAACCCTGATGGACGTCCTCGTCGCCCCCCTCATGTACCGCATTCTGTTCCGCCCCTCGGATCTGTCGGAGGGCTACACCGACCGGCTCGTGGCGTCGGCGCTCGGGCGGGGCGCTGTGCCCTCCGGCAGCTAAAAGCTAAAGGTTTGCGTTTTGGGGTGCGGGGAGCCTAATCTGTCTAACGCAAAGCGTTTGCTTTAGGCGCCCTGCTGGCAGCGGGCGGGAGGCAGGGGAAGGGACCCACCGATGAGCACCACCACGCCCCGTCGGGCCACTTCACCCGCACGCGCGGGATGGAGCCTCGGCGACATCGCCGTACAGCGCGTCGACGAGATCGAACTGCCGCGCGAGACCGGACCCTGGCTGCTGCCGGGCGCCACCAAAGAGGTGCTGGACGAGGCGTCGTGGCTGCGCCCGGACTTCGCCGACACCGAGGTCCCCCGTCTGGCGAGCCACAGTTTCGCGGTGGAGGCGGGCGGGCTGCGGATCGTCGTGGACACCGGCATCGGCAACGCCAAGCCGCGCGCCAACCCGGCCTGGAACGGACTCGACACCGACTTCCTGCAGCGCCTGGCGGCGGCCGGCTTCCCGCCCGAGTCCGTGGACCTCGTGATCACCACGCACCTGCACACCGACCACGTCGGCTGGAACACCCGCCTCTCCGGTGACGACTGGGTGCCCACCTTCCCCCACGCCCGCTATCTCACCAGCCGCGCCGAATGGGACCACTGGGCCGCCACCGACCTGGACGAGGCCCGACGCCAGATGTTCCGCGACTCCGTCGTCCCCGTACGCGACGCCGGACAGTACGACCTCGTGGACGTGCCCGAGCAGGGGCACGAGGTCGCGCCGGGCGTCCTGGTCGTCCCCGCCCCGGGCCACACCCCGGGACAGGTCGCCGTCGCACTGCGCGGCAGCGACCGCCACGCGCTGATCACCGGTGACAGCATCCACCACCCCGTACAGCTCTCCCACCCCCACGTGCACAGCTGCGTCGACATCGACCCCGCCCAGGCCGTCCGCACCCGCGCCCGGCTGCTCGACACCCTGGCGGACACCGACGCGCTGCTCCTGGGCACCCACTTCCCGCAGCCCACGGCCGGCACCGTCCGCCGGGAGAACGGCCGTTACCGGCTGCTCGCCGAGCACGCCGCCGAGATCCCGGCCACCGCGGCCTGACCGCCCGCCGCCGACCGCGCAACCGGCCCCACCCGCACCAGGCCACCGCGGCCCGACCGCGCAACCGGCCCCACCCGCACCAGGCCGCCGCGGCGTCCTCGGCCGCCCCACGCGAACCTCCGCCTCCGCCTTCGGAGTGCCGGTCATACCGCCGCCCCACCCCTCGCCGACAGGAAGAACATCCATGTCCGCCGCCGAACTCACCCCGCCCGAGGCCGCCCGCTGGGCCGCCCGCGCCGGACTCGACCTGCCCGCCGAGCGCCACGCCGCGGTCGCCGCGGTCGCCAACCACATCCACGGCGTCGTCTCGGTCCTGCGTGAGCTGGACTTCGCGGACGTCCCACCCGCCGCCGCCTACCACCCCGTACAGGAGAAGCACGACGATGCAGCCGTATGAGCTGTCCCTCGCCGCCGCCGCGGACGCGATACGGGACCGGCGACTGTCCCCCGTCGAACTGGTCGACTCGGTCCTCGACCGGATCGACAAGGCGGAGCCGCACCTCGGCGCCTACGTCACGGTCGGCGCCGAGCAGGCGCGCCGGAGCGCACGCGAAGCCGAACACGAAACGGCGCACGGCCGTTACCGGGGACCACTGCACGGCATCCCGATGGGACTCAAGGACCTCATCGACGTCGCCGGGATGGCCACCACGGCCAGCTCCCGGGTCCGCGCCGGCCACCGCGCCACGGCGGACAGCACCGTCGCCGCGCGTCTGAGCACCGCCGGCGCGATCCTGCTCGGCAAGACCCACACCCACGAATTCGCGTTCGGCCTGACCACCCCTCAGACCGGCAACGCGTGGGACACCGGCCGGGTCGCCGGCGGCTCCAGCGGCGGCTCCGCGGTCGCCGTGGCCTCGGGCACCGCGACCTTCGCCCTGGGCACCGACACCGGCGGGTCGATCCGGGTGCCCGCCGCGCTCAACGGCGTCGTCGGCCTCAAGCCGACCTACGGTCTCGTCCCCCGTCACGGCGTCACCTCCCTGGCCTGGTCACTGGACCACGTCGGCCCGATCACCCGCACCGTCGAGGACGCGGCCCTGGTCCTGACCGCGCTGGCCGGACACGATCCGCGCGACCCCGCCTCGCTCGCTCCGCCCACCGTGGACTACCGGCCCGGTGCCGGCACGGACCTGACAGGGCTGCGCATCGGTCTGCCGCGCACCTACTACTTCGACCACGTCCACCCGCAGGTGGAAACCGCCGTCCGGCACGCCGTCGGGCAGCTGGAAGCCCTGGGCGCCCGGCTCGTCGAGGTCGACATCCCGATGACCCGCTACGTCCAGGCCACCCAGTGGGGCCTGATGGTGCCGGAGGCCGGGGCCTACCACGAAGGCAGCCTGCGCACGGTCCCCGGCCTGTACCAGGAGGACGTCCGCATTCTCCTGGAGGCAAGCGAGTTGATGAGCGCCGGCGACTACGTGCGCGCTCAGCGCTCCCGCACACTCATGCGCGCCGCGTGGGCACGGATGCTGGAGGGCGTCGACGTGATCGTCGCCCCGAGCGTCCCGATGCCGGCAGTCCGGGCCGGCCAGGAGACGGTGACCTGGCCCGACGGCACGGTCGAGAGCGTCTCCGACGCCTACGTGCGCCTGAGCTCACCCGCCAACATCACCGGAGTCCCCGCCCTGACCGTCCCGGTCGGCCACGACGCGGCGGGCATGCCCATCGGCATGCAACTGCTGGGCCGCCCCCTCGGTGAGCCCACACTCCTGCGCGTCGGCCACGCCTACGAGCAGACACAGCCCGCCCGGGCCCTGGCCACGGCGGCCTGACCCCCCGCAGGAGGTGAGCCGCCGTATTGACGCTCTGACCACCGACAGCGAGCGGCTCGACGGGCTCGGCCGTGCCGTGCACGACGCCCTGGTCGAGACGATCGGCATCCCGCCGGACGACCGGTTCCAGGTCCTGACCGGCCACGACGGTGTCAACAGCACGCTGCGGTACGACGATTACCTGGGGATACGGCGGGACGAGGGCATCGTGTTCGTCGCGATCACGATGCGTGCCGGACGTACGGCGGAGCAGAAGCAGGCGCTGTACCGGCGCATCGCCGAACTTGCCGACGCGTACACGGGTACGGAGCCGCGCAATGTGCTCGTCACGGTGACCGAGAACGCGTCCATCGACTGGTCGTTCGGCAACGGGGTCGCGCAGTTCGCCTCGGCGTAGGGGCCCACCGGTATGTGTGCGGCTGAGGCTGCTGCGGCGGCGGGCGTGCCGTAGTACTCCTTGGGGGATGCAAGGGCAGGTTGCTCGTTATCGTTTGGAGTCGTCGATGGCCGTTCGCCGTGTCGTGCCCAACATCCGCTCGGAGGCCGCGCAGGAGAGCCGGGAGTTCTACGGCCTGCTGGGCTTCGAAGAGGTCATGAACCACGGCTGGATCATGACGCTGGCGTCCCCGTCCAGCCCGGCAGCGCAGATCAGCGTCATGGCCGGCGACAAGAGCGCGCCGGTCGCGCCCGACATGAGCGTCGAGGTGGACGACGTGGATGCGGCTTATGTGGTCATGCGGGAGAGCGGTGCGGAGATCGTTCATCCGTTGCAGGACGAGGAGTGGGGCGTGCGGCGATTCTTCGTTCGCGACCCCAGCGGACGGGTGGTCAACGTGCTGGGCCACCGCTGAGGTGGTGGGCTGGTTTCCTGTCGGAACTTCGGCCCGGCCGGGCGGTGTTGCGCCGCAGGTGCTCGGTGAGCTGGGATTCGCCGGCCGATCACGCAATGTGACGCAAATATGGTCGAGTCATCACTTCTTTGGATGATGAGGGTGTTCATCCCGTTACTCGCTGTGCCTGCCAGTGGTTAGCTGGGCTTGCGCCGCGGGCCGGGGCCCGTCCCGGTGCCGCCCGGTGGAAGGAGGACCACGAGATGACACGATCGATGGTCAGAAACCTGTGGACGCTGACAGTCGCGGCCGTGGTGAGCGTTTGCGCCGTCATGGGGATGACGACGCCTGCCTTCGCCGCTTCCGGCTACCTGAATCTGCACCAGTGCGTGTACTACTCCGGCTCGGCAACCGACCACTTCACCACCGTGGTGCCGGGCGGCGACGGACGGTTCACCACGGGGACCAACGCCTCCGGCACGGCTGACACGACCCCGTCCTGTGGCTCGGGTGACGGCAACTACCAGCTGGTCTCACTGCTCTCCGGCGTCAAGGCGCTCAACCTGAGCACCGGACGGTACCTGAACGTCCACCAGTGTGTGTACTACTCCGGTTCGGCGACCAATCACTTCACCACCGTGGTGCCGGGCGGCGACGGACGGTTCACCACGGGGACCAACGTCTCCAACACGGCTGACACGACCCCGTCCTGTGGCTCGGGTGACGGCAACTACCAGCTGGTCTCACTGCTCTCCGGCGTCAAGGCACTCGACCTGAGCGCCGCACGATACGTGAACCTGCACCAGTGTGTGTACTACTCGAGCTCGGCGACCAATCACTTCACCACCGTGGTGCCGGGCGGCGACGGACGGTTCACCACGGGGACCAACGCCTCCGGCACGGCTGACACGACCCCGTCCTGTGGCTCGGGTGACGGCAACTACCAGCTCGTCCCACTGCTCTCCGGCGTCAAGGCACTCACTGTGGCCTAGCTCGTCCACGCCCGGAACGACACCGCCTCCGATCCCTCTTCAGGGGCCGGAGGCGGTAGTTCGTCGGCGGTGGTGGCCTCGCCCCGAGGGCGTCGATCGGGCCGGCGGCCTGGCGCACGCGTCGGTCGGGCCGAGCGTCGTCGGCAAGCGGGTGTGGTTCG
Organism: Streptomyces sp. PKA51; assembly: GCF_057552455.1. Classification (NCBI taxonomy): domain Bacteria; kingdom Bacillati; phylum Actinomycetota; class Actinomycetes; order Kitasatosporales; family Streptomycetaceae; genus Streptomyces; species Streptomyces sp. PKA51. Next base: position 221,217 of record NZ_BAAJPZ010000005.1, on the reverse strand, counting down.
AGCCGCGGGAGCGAACCCGCTTCAGACGTGGCGGCCGCGGGGTGCGCAGAACCAGCCCGCGATGTTGCCGAAGAACGCGCAGGCCCACCACAGGAGCAGCGCGGGGGCGGCGAAGTAGGAGGGCCACAGCAGCCAGGCCACGCCGGCGCCGGAGGCGGCGGTGAGGAGCGGCGGGAGTGCCGCGTGGTACCACCGCCCCGCACGGCGGACCAGCCACACCGCACCCCGGCCGGTGAGGAACGCGGCGAGGGTGAAGGCGGCGAGCACGACGAGACCTATGAGCGGCGAATTCACACCCCGACGTTACCCCCCGCGTTGCGGATCAGCTGCTGGAGCACCTTCACCGTGGTGACGTAGTCCGCGTCGTCGATGCCCTCGTGGAGGGCGGCGCGGATGGCGGGAGCGTTGCGGGCGAGGTCGATGCGGGCCTGTTCGCCCTCCTCGGTGATCCACAGCCGGTCCGTGGCGTCCCGGGTCAGCCAGCCGCGTTCCAGGAGTACCTCGGCCTCCGCCGCGAGGTCGTCCTCGGGCCGGATGTAGGAGGCCATGGCGTCCTGCAGCTCGGGCAGGGTCATCCCCCGGCCGTCGGGCGAGATGTCGTTCGCCGACAGGTTGCGCAGCAGCCAGAACTGGGGCTGGGTGTAGCCCTTGGCGGCCTGCTGGGCCCGGGTGTACGCGATGAGGGCCTCGTAGGCGACACCGGTCCAGTGCGCGGCGGGCTGTGCGGCAAGTTCGGCGTCGGACATGTGTCGGGTCGTCATGGGATCGACCGTAGGACCTCAAGCGCGGTTGAGGGCAACCCCTATCCGACCTTCGCCAGTACCAGGTCCTCTTCCTGCGCCGAGCCCTCCGCCAGGACGGTGCCGTCGGGGGCCCAGATCGCGCTGAGGCCGCACGCGTCGTAGGGGCCCGCCGGGCCGATGTGGTTGGCGAGCAGGACGTGGAGGGCGTTGTCGGCGGCCAGGGCGGGGAAGATCTGCATGCGTTCGGCCGCGCCGTTGCCGCGGCCGTACAGGGAGCTGGCCAGCAGGACGGCGCAGCCGTCCGCCGCTGCTCGGGCGGCGAGGTCCGGGAAGTGGGCGTCGTAGCAGATCGCCAGGGCGAAGGCGATGCCGTCGAGGGTGAAGCGGCCGTCGGAGTCTCCTGCCACGAAGCCGGCCGCCTGCTCGTCCGGCGTCAGGTGCTGCTTGGCGTAGCGCGTGAGCAGGGTGCCGTCCGGGCCGTACACGTACGAGGCGATGGTGGGGCCCGGGGCGATGCAGTTGACCACCGCGGCCACGCCCGCGGCGCGGCAGGCGTCGCGGACGGGGGCCAGGCGGGGGTCGTCGGGGGTGACGGCGGCGGTGACGGCTTCCAGCTCGTAGCCGCTGAGGGCGAGCTCGGGGAAGACCACCAGGGCCGCGCCCTGCGCGCCGGCCTCGGTGACGAGGGCGGCCATGCGGGCCGCGTTGGCTTCGATGGCGCAGGGCGCGGCGGTGAACTGGGCGGAAGCGATGATCACGAGCACATCATGGCTGGTGGAGAGTCCCCACGGCCACCTTCAGGATGTCGCGGACCTGGGTGGTGATCATCAGGCGGGCGCGGACGAAATCCGGGTCCGTGACCGTGCCCGGCGACGGGGCGGAGAGCACCGGCGTGTGCAGGTGGCCGCCGGGCACCGGCAGGTGCACGGCGTCGCGCAGGAGCGTGGCCCGGTAGGCGATCTCGTTGGAGAGGTAGTCGCCTCCGCCGCCCGCCCGGGCCGTGGAGCCGGGGGTGGGGCCGTCCGGCCGGTCGACCTCCTCCGTGCCGCCCGCGGGGATCTCGGTGACGGAGGTGTTGTCGTGCACGGGGAAGGGGCCGGTCGTGGCGGAGGTGAGGGCGGTGTACGGCAGGGAGGTCGTCGTCCACTGCGGCTGCGGCGTCACGGTCGGGATGCCGCGCGGGACGGGCACGGTCTCGGTGCGGGAGTCGCGCACGTTGTCGGGGTGGCCGCCGCGCCAGGCGCCGTTGGTGCGTTCGACGTCGAAGCGGCCGGGCCGGCCCTGGCTGATGGTGGTGAAGAGGTCGACCCGATGCGGGCCGGGGCGGAAGGACGGAAGCAGGGTGCGCTCGACGGTGCCGTCGGCGAAGTCGGCCCAGCGCACGGGGAAGACGACGGTCTCGATACGGGCGGGGCCCGCCGCCGTGTCGATGGTGGTGCCGTCCAGGGCGAGGGCGGCCGCGCCGGAGGGGTTGGAGCGGCGGGGGTCGGCGTCGAGCTGGAAGGGGTCGAAGCCGGTGATCAGGACGCGCTTGAGCGCGCTGCCCGCCGGCAGGTCGACGGAGTCCTGGCCGCGGGAGGAGCGTTCGACGGCGGCGAGCAGCCGTGCGCGGGTGCGCTCGGTGAGGGTGAAGGACGGCTGCCAGGTGCGCAGGGCACGCGTCATGCCGAGCCGGGCCCAGTACAGGGGGCGGTCGTCGTCGCGGCTCAGGTCGCCGCCGGCGGGGCCGCGGCCCTGGACGCGGTCGACGGCGCGCCGCCACAGCCGGCGGCCCTCGGCGGTGGCCAGCCGCTCGGCCTGGGCGCAGGTGCGCGTACGGGCGAGGGCGGTGGTGAAGGCGGGGGCGACGTCGTCGAAGCCGGAGCGGCGCAGGATCTCCTGGGGGACTTCGCCGGTGAGCCGTTCCTCCTCGACGGTGAGCGCAGCGGTGGGTGCGGCGGCCGTGGCGGGTGCGGCCAGGGCGAGGGGTGTGCACAGCAGGAGGGCCGCGGCCACGGCGCCGCGTCGTATCGGTGACAGATCACTGAGTCTCATGAGGCGGAAGGAAACCACTGAGCGGGCATTGGGCGATAGTGGGGGCGCCAACTCGCTGTGGTGGCGGCGGAATTCGGCCAGAATGGCGAGATGACCACAGTGCGGCTTCTCACCGATCCGCTCATATCCGCCGGACACCTCCTCGCCGCCCCGCTGTTCGATCCGGGGGCGGGGCAAGGCACCCGCCAGTTAGCCGAGTTGGCGCTCGCGCTGCTGCTGTCCTCGCTCATCGGGCTGGAGCGGGAACTGCAGCAGAAGAGCGCGGGCCTGCGCACCCACACCCTGGTCGGGGTGGGCAGCGCGCTGTTCATGGAGGTCTCGATCCACGGCTTCGGGGCCGTGACGGGCGACAGACTGGACGGGTCCCGGGTGGCGGCCCAGATCGTCTCGGGCATCGGCTTCATCGGCGGCGGGCTCATCTTCGTCCGCCGCGACGCGGTACGCGGGCTGACCACGGCCGCCACGATCTGGCTGACCTGCGCCGTCGGCATGGCCTGCGGCGGCGGGCTGCCGCTGCTGGGGGCGATGGCGGCGCTGGTGCACTTCCTGGTCGTGCGCGGCTTTCCGGTGATGACCCGGCGCCTGGCCCACGGGTCGTCGTCGGGCCATGTGGAGCTGAGCCTGTCCTACCGGGCCCGGCGGGGGCTGCTGGGTCGGGTGCTGGAGCTGTGCACCAAGAAGGGCTTCACCGTCACCGACTTCGAGATCCACGCCGAGGGCAGCGGCGCCGAGGGCGGCGAGAAGGGCAAGGGCAAGGGCAAGGAGACCGGAGTGGTGCTGGGGCTGGAGGGCAGGGCGCCGGCGTTCGTGCTGGTGGAGGAGCTCACGGACTGGGAGGGCATCCTCGGCGTCGACCTGCGCTCGCGCCGGGACAGCACCGAATGAGCCGGGGTCCCCGTAGCGGGTGAACTCGCTTGGGAGAACGGCGCGTTCATCGGATAACGTGCGGGCAGAAGGCGACGCGGGCCCTGCACGGACCCGTGCGCGGTCCCCGCGCGCCTTCGCGCCACGGCTCGGGCGTCTCCGCGCGGGCGTGTGGCACGGGGCGCCCGGGGCGAGGGTACGGGCGCCGGTGCCGCGACGTGCGCCCGTTGACGTCCGGTGGCGGGCCCGGGCCGTGCGCGGCCGGTTCGCCGGCCGCTCCCAGGGGCGGGGGCGGGGTCACCTGACGGTCCCCGCCCCTTCCTCGTGCGGCGCCAGGCGCCCCTATGGGGCGGCCTGGGCCTTGGGCGGCTCGGCGGAGGTGATGGTGCGGTAGGCCAGTCCGGCCAGCTCGACCTGGCCGCGCGGGCTGGGGTGGAACCAGTCCCACTTGCTCAGCTCCTGGCCGGTGAAGCCGTAGCCGTGCACGGTGTCGTCGAAGCGGCACAGCGCGTCCCGGGAGCACACCTCGCGCAGGACGGCGTTGTACTCGCCCACCCGCCGGTCGACCTGCGCCCGCCGGGCCACCGCGGCCTCGTCGGTGGCGTCCGCGTCGCCCAGCATCGACGGGCACACCGAGCCGAGCCGCCAGACCTGCTTGCCGATCAGGCTCTTGCGCCCCTCGGACCACAGGCGCATCAGGTCGGGTACCCCGGCCACGTACACCTGGGTGCGGGGCAGGGCCTGGCGCAGCTCGCCCAGGGAGCGTTCGAAGTCGGCGCGGAAGCTCGCCACGGGTGTCATATCGGCCACATCCCGCCGGCAGGCGTCATTGGCCCCCAGCAGGACCGTGACCAGCTGCGGGCGCCGGGCGACGGCCTGACGCATCTGGTCCGGCAGGTCGGCCATCCGGGCCCCGGTGCGGGCGTAGTTCCAGCTGCTGGTCTGCGGCGACGGCAGCAGCCGCCGGGCGAGGCTGTCGACCTCGGTGCCGGTGGCCCAGGAGACCTCGGGGCAGTCCTCGAGCACCGAACAGGCGTCGAAGCCGCGGGTGATGGAGTCGCCGAGGGAGGCGATCGAGGCGGGGTGGGTGTTCCAGGCGGGGCGGGTGGGGCTGGGTCTCGCCGTGGTCGTACGGGTGTCCTCGCCGCCGGAGCAGCCGCTGACCAGCAGGGCGGCGGACAGGGCGGCCATGGCGGCCCGCGCGAATCCTGATCGTTTCCGCCCCCTGGTGGTGCGCACGGTCCTTCCCCTTTCGGCCGGATGGCATCTGTCCGGGACCGACGGTACGTCACCCCGTTCCCCCGTTCGCGCGGTAGCTTGTGCTCCGGTGATCGAGTCGGTCCGGCGGCTTTCGCTCTTCGGCGCCGCGACATCACAACACGTCACATCCTGTCCCTTTTCAGGAGAATCGCTCCCAATGGTGTTTACTGTTGGTAACCTCGCGAGCCGGTACGGGAGTGGGACCGGTACGGCTGCGGGGCCGCTGGGGAAGGCGAACCTCGAACAGCACAGGAGGTCCCGGTGACGTCACGAGGGGTTCTGTACGTGCACTCCGCGCCCCGCGCGCTGTGCCCGCACGTCGAGTGGGCCGTGGCCGGCGTGCTCGGCGGGCGCGTCACCCTCGACTGGATCCGGCAGCCCGCCGCACCCGGCACCTGGCGCGCGGAGTTCTCCTGGCAGGGCCGCCCCGGCACCGCCTCCCAGCTGGCCTCCGCGCTGCGCGGCTGGCACCTGCTGCGCTTCGAGGTGACCGCCGAGCCCTCCGCCACCGCCGAGGGCGAGCGCTACAGCTCCACGCCCTCCCTGGGCATCTTCCACGCCGTCACCGGCATCCACGGCGACATCCTCGTCCCGGAGGACCGGCTGCGGGCAGCCCTCGCCCGTGCCGCCCGCGGCGAGAGCGACCTGCAGGCCGAGGTGGCCAGGCTCCTGGGCAAGCCCTGGGACGACGAGCTGGAGCCCTTCCGCTACGCCGGCGAGGGCGCCCCCGTGCGCTGGCTGCACCAAGTGGTCTGACGTGTCGTCCGTCGCCGTCCTGGGCACCGGCATCATGGGTGCCGCCATGGCCCGCAACCTCGCCCGCGCCGGGCTGGACGTCCGCGCCTGGAACCGCACCCGGGCCAAGGCCGAACCGCTCGCCGCCCACGGCGTCACCGTGGCCGGTACCCCCGGCGCGGCGGTCCGCGGGGCCGATGCCGTCCTGACCGTGCTCCACGACGGCCCCGCCGCCCTGGACGTCCTGCGCGCGGCCGCGCCGGACCTCGCCCCCGGCACGGTGTGGGTGCAGGCCGGCACCGTCGGCCTGGAGGGCCTGGCGGAGCTGGCCGCCTTCGCCGACGGCAGCGGGCTCGTCCTCCTCGACGCCCCCGTCCTGGGCACCCGGCAGCCGGCCGAGGCCGGCGAGCTCGTCGTCCTCGTCGCCGGGCCCGAGGCCGCCTGCCGGTCCGCGGCCCCCGTCCTCGAGGCCATCGGCAGCCGCACGCTGCGCGTCGGCGACGACGCGGCGGACGGGGCCGCCACCCGGCTCAAGCTCGTCGTCAACAGCTGGGTGCTCGCCGTCACCCACGGCGCCGCCGAGGCCCTTGCCCTCGCCCGCGGCCTGGGCGTGGACCCGCAGCACTTCCTCGAAGCGGTCGCGGACGGCCCGCTGGACCTGCCCTATCTGCGGGCCAAGTCCCGCCTCCTGCTGGAGAACACCCTCACCCCGCCCTCCTTCGCCACCGCCACCGCCGAGAAGGACGCCCGGCTCATCGTGGCCGCCGCCGAGGCGGCCGGCGTCCGCCTGGACGTGGCCGCGGCGGGCGCCGAGCGCTTCCGCCGGGCCGTCGCGCAGGGCCACGGCGAGCAGGACATGGCCGCCTCCTACTTCGCCAGCTTCGGCGCACCGCACTGACGTACGCGCGAAGGGCCCGCCCCGGCCGAAGCCGGGACGGGCCCTTCGCGCTACGGGCGCGGTCAGACCGTGCGCAGTGCGAGCACCACGTTGTGGCCGCCGAAGCCGAAGGAGTTGTTGATGGCCGCGATCGAGCCCTCGGGCAGCGGACGCGGCTCGTCGCGCACGATGTCCGCGTCGATGTCGTCGTCCATCGCGTCGATGTTGATCGTCGGCGGGGCGACGCGGTGGTGCAGGGCCAGCACCGTCGCGACCGTCTCGATGCCGCCGGCACCGCCGAGCAGGTGACCGGTCATGGACTTCGTCGCGGAGACCGCGACGTGGTCCAGGTCCTCCCCGAGGACCTTGCGCAGCGCCTTGATCTCGGCGGCGTCGCCCTGCGGGGTGGAGGTGGCGTGCGCGTTGAGGTGCACGACCTCGGCCGGCTTGAGGTCCGTGGTGTCCAGCAGGTTCTGCAGGGCGGCGGCGATGCCGCGGCCCGTGGGCTCCGGCTGGGCGATGTGGTGGCTGTCCGCGGACAGGCCCTGGCCCAGCACCTCGCAGTAGACGCGGGCACCGCGCCGGGCGGCGTGCTCGGCGGACTCCAGGACGACGACACCGGCGCCCTCGCCGAGGACGAAGCCGTCACGGGCCTTGTCGTACGGGCGGGAGGCCTTGGTGGGCTCGTCGTTGTTCTTGGACATCGCCATCATGCTGGCGAAGGCCGCGACGGGCAGCGGGTGGATGGCCGCCTCGGTGCCGCCGGCGACGACGATGTCGGCGCGGCCGGAGCGGATCATCTCGTAGGCGTAGCCGATGGCCTCGGCGCCGGAGGCGCAGGCGCTGACGGGGGTGTGCACGCCCGCCCGGGCGTTCACCTCCAGACCCACGTTGGCGCTCGGGCTGTTCGGCATGAGCATCGGCACGGTGTGCGGGGAGACGCGGCGGGCGCCCTTGTCCTTGAGCACGTCGTACTGGTCGAGCAGGGTCGTCACGCCGCCGATGCCGGAGGCGATGACGGTGCCCAGGCGCTCGGGGTCGACGGCGGCGTCGTCACCGGCCTTGCCGGTGAAGCCGGCGTCCGCCCACGCCTCGCGCGCGGCGATCAGAGCGAACTGCGCCGAGCGGTCGAGCCTGCGGGCGAGCGGCCGGGGCAGCACCTCCTCCGGGTCCACCGCCGCCGTGGCGGCGATGCGGACCGGCAGGTCGGCGAACCGCTCGTCCTCCAGGGGCCGCACGCCGGAACGGCCGGCGAGCAGGCCCTCCCAGGTCGAAGCGCTGTCGCCACCCAGCGGTGTGGTTGCGCCGATACCGGTGACGACCACGGTGCGATTGGTCGAGTTCATCGGGATTCTGTCTCCACGTGTAGAGGTGCTGGAACCGCCACCGCCGGGTGGCGACGACGCTACGGTCAGTCCTGGTGCTTGAGGATGTAGTCGGCGGCGTCGCCGACCGTCTTCAGGTTCTTGACGTCCTCGTCCGGGATCTTGACGTCGAAGCGCTCCTCGGCGGCCACGACGACCTCGACCATGGACAGCGAGTCGACGTCCAGGTCGTCGGTGAAGGACTTGCCCAGCTGGACGTCCTCGACCGGGATGCCGGCGATCTCGTTGACGATCTCGGCGAGACCCTTGACGATCTCATCCTGGGTGTAGGCCATAGCGGCGCTCCTTTTATTCATGTGCGTTGGAACTGCGGTAAGGAAACTGCAGGGGCGGTGAGCTCCCGGTGGGCACCGGCGGCGCCGGTCCCGGGAACTCGCCTAGGGGAGGGTAACGACCGTCGCGGCGTACACGAGACCCGCCCCGAAGCCGATGAGGAGCGCGGTGTCCCCGCTCTTCGCCGCGCCGGTGGCCAGGAGCCGCTCCATGGCGAGCGGGATGGAGGCCGCGGAGGTGTTGCCCGTGGTCTCCACGTCACGGGCGACCGTGACGCTCTCCGGCAGCTTGAGGGTCTTCACCATCGAATCGATGATCCGCATGTTGGCCTGGTGCGGGATGAAGACGTCCAGGTCCTCGGGGCTGACCCCGGCCTCGTCCAGGGCCTGCTGGGCGATCTTCGCCATTTCGAAGACGGCCCAGCGGAAGACCGCCTGACCCTCCTGGGTGATGGCGGGGAACCGGACGTCGGACTCCTCGCGGTAGACGTCCCAGGCCACCGTCTGCTTGATGGTCTCGGCCTTGTCGCCCTCCGAGCCCCAGACGATCGGGCCGATCGCCGGCACGTCGGACGGGCCGACGACCACGGCGCCCGCGCCGTCGCCGAAGAGGAAGGCGGTGGCGCGGTCCTTGAGGTCGGTCAGGTCCGACAGCCGCTCCACGCCGATCACGAGGACGTACTCGGCCGAGCCGCCCACGATGAAGTCCTTGGCCATGGTCAGGCCGTAGCCGAAGCCCGCGCAGCCGGCCGAGATGTCGAAGGCGGCGGGCTTGCCCGCACCCACCTTGTGGGCGATCTCGGTCGCGATGGCAGGGGTCTGCTTGAAGTGCGACACCGTCGCCACGACGACGGCGTCGATCCGGTCGGGCGAGATACCGGCGGCGGCGATGGCCTTGCCGGCCGCCTCCAGCGACATGGCGGCCACGGTCTCCTCCGGGCCGGCCCAGTGCCGGGTGGCGATGCCCGAGCGGGAACGGATCCACTCGTCGGAGGAGTCGATGTGCTTGAGGATCTCCTCGTTGGGCACCACCCGGGTGGGTCGGTAGCCGCCGACGCCCATGATGCGCGCGTAGGGGGCACCCTTGGCGGGCTTGATGGTCGCGGTCATGGTGGACGGACTCCTTATTCGGCCGGGGCTGCGGCCGGGGTGGCGTGCTCGGCGATCAGCGCGCGGGCCTTGTCGAGGTCATCGGGAGACTTCAGCGCGACGGTCTCGACCCCGGGCAGGGCGCGCTTGGCCAGGCCGACGAGGGTGCCGCCGGGCGACAGCTCGAGGATGCCGGTGACGCCCAGCTCCTTGAAGGTCTCCATGCACAGGTCCCAGCGCACCGGGTTGGCCACCTGGCCCACCAGGCGCGCGACGACCTCGCGGCCGCCGGCCACGACGCCGCCGTCCTTGTTGGAGACGTAGGCGGTGCGCGGGTCGGCCGGGGACAGCTGGGCGACGGCCGCCTCCAGTGCGGAGACCGCGGGAGCCATGTGGTGCGTGTGGAACGCGCCCGCCACCTTCAGCGCGATGGCCTTGCGGGTGCCCTCGGGCAGGTCCTCGGCGAGCGCGGCCAGCTGCTCCGCCGTGCCCGCGGCCACGATCTGACCGGCGCCGTTGACGTTCGCCGGGGTCAGGCCCAGCTTCTCCAGGTGCGGCAGGACGACCTCCGGGGCGCCGCCCAGCAGGGCGGACATGCCGGTCGGGGTCACCGCGGCGGCCTCGGCCATCGCCAGGCCGCGGGTGCGCACCAGGCGCATCGCCTCCTCGTCGGTGAGGACGCCGGTCAGCGCGGCGGCGGCGAGCTCGCCCACGCTGTGGCCGGCGCTCGCGCCGACCTGCGCGGCGAGGTCGTCGGGGGTGGCGAAGAGCTGCTTGGCCGACAGCAGTGCGGCCGCCACCAGCAGCGGCTGGGCGACCGCGGTGTCGCGGATCTCGTCGGCGTCGGCGTTCGTGCCGTAGTGGACAAGGTCCAGGTCGATGGCTCCGGACCACGCACGGAGCTGATCTTCAACACCGGGGAGGTCGAGCCAGGGGGTCAGGAAGCCGGGCGTCTGAGCGCCCTGGCCGGGAGCGACGAGTACGAGCACCCTCACACTCTCTCTCGTGGACGGCATCGCCCACCCGTGGGGACAGGGACGAAGAACCGTCAGGGGAATTGTGGACGTTCAACAAAAGCCTAAGGCTGTCACTCGGTGTCGGCCAGCCGCCCGAGGATCAGTGCGATCCGCAAGGTGAACGCCGAGCGGACATCGGAGGGTGACCATCCGGTGACGTCCGTCACACGTCGCAGCCGGTACCGCACGGTATTGGGGTGGACGAACAACATCCGCGCCGCCCCCTCCAGACTGCTCGCCTGCTCCAGATAGACGCTCAGCGTCTCCAGCAGAGCCGAGCCCGCCTCCTCCAGAGGTCTGTAGATCTCCTCCACCAGCTGCCGCCGCGCCGCCGGATCCCCGGCCATCGCGCGCTCCGGCAGCAGGTCGTCGGCCAGCACCGGCCGCGGCGCGTCCGGCCATGCGGCACATGCCTTCAGCCCGGCCGCCGCGGCCTGCGCCGACCGCGTCGCCGCCAGCAGGTCCGGCACCACCGGCCCCGCCACCACCGGCCCCGCCGCGAACGGCCCGATCAGCGCCTTCGCCGCCTGCACCGGATTGTCCGAACCGCCGGCGATCACCACCAGCCGGCTGCCCAGCACCCCCGTCAGCACCTGCAGCTTCGCGTGCCGGGCGGCCCGCCGGATCGCCTCCACCGTCAGCTCGCTGTCCCCGTTGGGCGCCGTGCCCAGCACCACGCACACATGCGCCGGGGCGTTCCAGCCCAGCGCCGCCGCCCGCGAGACCGCGCCCTCGTCCGCCTCGCCCGACAGCACGGCGTTGACCACCAGCGACTCCAGCCGGGCGTCCCAGGCGCCACGCGCCTCGGCCGCCTGCGCATACACCTGGGCCGTGGCGAAGGCGATCTCCCGCGCATAGACCAGCAGCGCCTCGCGCAGCGACGACGCGTCGCCCGGGGCCGCCACCTCGTCGATGGCCGACTCCATGACCTCGATGGTCGTGCGCACCATCTCCACGGTCTGCCGCAGCGTGATCGCCCGGGTCAGCTCCCGCGGCGCGGTGCCGAAGACGTCCGTGCTGATGGCCTGCGGCGTCTCCGGATGCCGGAACCACTCCGTGAACGCCGCGATACCGGCCTGGGCGACCAGGCCGATCCACGAGCGGTTCTCCGGGGGCATCGCCCGGTACCACGGCAGCTGGGCGTCCATCCGGGCGATGGCCGCCGCGGCCAGCGTCCCGGAGGACTGCTCCAGATTGCGCAGCGTGGCGCTGTGCGGATGCGGGGTCGGGGTCTGGTCAGCTGGTTCAGGCACGGGGACAAGCCTGCCTTATTCGGGTGCGCTCCGGAGCCGCCGGTACCCCCGCGACGCCCGGAGCGGCACCCGGCGGAGCTACGGTGGCCCTGTGACGCGCCCTGTGATGCATGTGCAGCGGGCCGCCGACCGCTACCGCGGCGGTGAACCGGAGGCCGGGATCGACACCCGGCACGCCTTCTCGTTCTCGGGCTTCTACGACCCCGACAACGTGCGCTTCGGACCGCTCGCCGCCTGCAACGAGGAGCGCCTCGCGGCAGGTGCCGGCTTCCCCGAGCACCCCCACCGCGACGTCGAGATCGTCACCTGGGTGATCGAGGGGGAGCTCGCCCACGAGGACTCCACCGGTCATGTCGTCACCGTCCGCCCCGGCGACCTCCAGCGCCTCAGCGCCGGCTCGGGCGCCCGGCACAGCGAACGCAACGCGGGGTCCGCTCCGCTGCGGTTCGTCCAGATGTGGCTGACACCGTCCGACTTCGGTGGCGAACCCGAGTACGAGGTGGTACGCGGCATCGCCGACGACACGCCGTACGCCCTCGCGCGGGCGGAAGCGGTGCTGCACGTCCGCAGGCTGCAGGGCGCCCGGCGGGCGGCGCTGCCGGATGCGCCGTGGCTGTACGTGCACGTGGTCCGCGGAGCCGTGCGCCTGGCCGGCGAGGTACTGCGCGAGGGCGACGCGGCCCGCATCCTCGATGCGACCGGCATCGAAGCGGAGGGCACGGGCGCCCCCGCGGAGCTGCTGGCGTGGGAGATGCACGCCGAGCCGCACTTCGGCTAGGCCGTGCCCCGAAGGGGCGCGGGGAACTGCGCGATCAGCCACCGGCGGCCCGCAGCCGAACGCGCCACCTCGGGGTCCGGGCGCAGCACGGCATGTCGTCCGCGGGCACGTCGTGGCTTGTCGCGCAGTTCCCCGCGCCCCTACGGGGCGCCGTGGTGGCGCGTGACGAAGATCCCCCGGACCCGGCGGCGTCGTAACGTGGCGCGTCAGGCCGAGCGCAGCTCGGCCAGGACGGCGTCCGTCAGGGCAGGCCACACCTCGATCGCCCAGGGGCCGAAGGGGCGGTCCGTCAGGGCGACGCAGGCCGCCCCCGCCTGCGGGTCCACCCACAGGAACGTGCCGGACTGGCCGAAGTGGCCGTACGTCCGCGGCGAGGAGGACGCCCCCGTCCAGTGCGGGGACTTCCCGTCGCGGATCTCGAAGCCCAGCCCCCAGTCGTTGGGGCGCTGGTGGCCGTAGCCCGGCAGGACGCCCGACAGGCCGGGGAAGGCCACCGACGTCGCCTCGCGGACCGTCTCGGCCGCCAGCAGCCGCGGCGCCTGCAGCTCCGCCGCGAAGCGGACGAGGTCCTCGACCGTGGAGACGCCGTCCTTGGCGGGCGAGCCCGGCAGGTCCGTGGCGCTCATGCCCAGCGGCTCCAGCACCGCCTGCCGCAGGTACTCGGCGAAGGGAATGTCCGTCGCCTTGGCGATGTGGTCGCCCAGCACCTCGAAGCCGGCGTTGGAGTACAGCCGGCGCGTGCCGGGGGCGGCCATCGCGCGGTGCTCGTCGAAGGCGAGGCCGGAGGTGTGCGCGAGCAGGTGGCGTACCGTCGAGCCCTCGGGGCCGGCCGGCTCGTCCAGTTCGATCGCCCCCTCCTCGACGGCGACGAGCGCGGCGTAGGCGGCCAGCGGCTTGGTGACGGAGGCCAGGGGGAAGCGGTGCCCCATCGCGCCGTGCGCTCCCGCGCAGCTGCCGTCGGCCCGTACGACGGCCGCCGCAGCGGTCTCCACCGGCCAGTTCTCGATCATCCGCAGGCTCTCCATGGAAGGGAGCCTAACCCGCCCGCGTCCGCTCCCCGGATTCCCGCTTGCTTGGAGTGCACTCCAACTCTCTAGCGTTGAGCCCGACGCAGAAGGTTCGCGAGGGGGAAGCGGCATGACGGTGATCGACAGCATTCAGGTACCGGCTCCGGTCTGCAGGGAGCTGGACCGGCAGCGCAGCCGCCGCCCCGTGGGCCGGGAGCGCTACACGATCAGCGAAGTCGCCGCGTACGCCGGGCTGTCGGCGCACACGCTGCGCTGGTACGAGCGCATCGGGCTGATGCCGCACGTCGACCGCTCGCACACCGGCCAGCGCCGCTACACCGACCGCGACCTCGACTGGCTGGACCTGGTCGCCCGGCTGCGGCTGACCGGGATGCCGGTCGCGGACATGGTCCGCTACGCCGAACTCGTCCGGGAGGGCGACCACACCTTCCCCGAGCGCGAACGACTGCTGAGCGCGCACCGCGAGGACGTCCGCAGGCGGATCGCGGAGCTGCGCAGCACGCTCGACGTGCTCGACTACAAGATTGAAAACTACGCCGCCGCCCGGGACCGGGCACGCGAAGGGGCATGACGTACACATGAGCAACGACAAGATCGCAAGCGTGCGGCTCGGCACGGACGGCCCGGAGGTCGGCGTCCAGGGCCTGGGCTGCATGGGCATGAGCTTCGCCTACGGACCGACCACCGACGAGGACGAGGCCCGCGCCACGCTGGAGCGGGCGCTGGAACTGGGCGTCACGCTCTTCGACACCGCCGACATGTACGGCTTCGGCGAGAACGAGAAGTTCATCGCGCCGTTCGTCCGGGCGCACCGCGAACAGGTCGTCCTGGCCACCAAGTTCGCCATCGTCGCGAACCCGGAGAACCCGGCGGAGCGCACCATCCGCAACGACGCCGCCTACATCCGCCAGTCCGTCGAAGGCAGCCTGCGCCGCCTCGGCGTCGACGAGATCGACCTGTACTACATGCACCGCCGCAACCCCGACGTCCCGCTGGAGGAGTCGGTCGGCACGATGGCCGAGCTCGTGCGCGAGGGCAAGGTCAAGCACCTGGGCCTGAGCGAGGTGACGGGCAGTGAACTGCGCGAGGCGCACGCCATCCACCCGATCGCTGCCGTGCAGTCCGAGTGGTCGCTCTTCAGCCGCGACATCGAGGCGAACGTCGTACCGGCCGCTCGCGAGCTCGGCGTCGCACTGGTGCCGTACTCCCCGCTGGGCCGCGGCTTCCTGACGGGAGCGTTCGTCGACGCGAACAAGGACCTCACGCAGGACGACTGGCGGCGCACGCAGCCGCGCTTCACCGGCGACAACGCGGCCGCGAACGCGGCGCTGCTGGAGCCGGTCCGGCGCGTCGCCGAGGCCCACGGCGCCACGCCGGCGCAGGTGGCACTGGCGTGGGTGCAGCAGCGGGCCCGGGTCGAGGGCCTGGCGGTCGTGCCGATCCCGGGCACGCGCAAGCGCTCCCGCCTGGAGGAGAACGTGGGCGCGACGCGGCTGGTGCTCACCGATGCGGAGCTGGCGGAGCTGGAGCCGATCGCGTCGAAGGTCGCGGGTGACCGCTACCCGGACATGTCCTTCACGTCGGCAGGCCGCGACTAGCGCCTGTCCGGCGCCCCGTCAGGCTCGGGGGCAGCGCGTTCGACTGCGGGCGCGTCGTGGCTTGTCGCGCAGTTCCCCGCGCCCCTACGGGGCGCCTACTCCTCGCCCGGGGCTACCAGCCCCGACTCGTAGGCGAAGACCACCGCCTGCGCCCGGTCGCGCAGCCCCAGCTTCCCCAGCACCCGGCCGACGTGCGTCTTGACCGTCTGTTCCGCCAGCACCAGCCGCGCCGCGATCTCCTGGTTCGACAGTCCGCGGGCGATCAGCTCCAGCACCTCCGTCTCCCGCGGCGTCAGTCCGTTCAGGCGGACGGAGCGGGAGCGGCGGCGGGGGGCCGGGCCCTTGGCGAAGTCGGCGATGAGGCGGCGGGTGACGGAGGGGGCGAGGAGGGCCTCGCCCGCCGCCACCACGCGCACGGCGGAGATGAGGTCCGCCGGTGGCGCGTCCTTGAGGAGGAAGCCGGAGGCGCCGGCGCGCAGCGCCTCGTAGACGTAGTCGTCGACGTCGAAGGTGGTGAGCATCAGCACCTTGGGCCGGTGCTCGACGCCGCGGGGCGGGTCGAGGAGCTGCCGGGCGGCCTCCAGGCCGTCCATTTCCGGCATGCGCACGTCCATGAGCACGACGTCGGGGTGCACCCGGCGGCTGAGCTCCACGCCCTGCCGGCCGTCCGGCGCGTCGCCGACGACGTCGATGTCGCTCTGGGCGGCGAGGAGCGCGGCGAAGCCCGCCCGGACCATGGCCTGGTCGTCGACGATGATCACTCGGATGGTCAACGGGCTTCCTTCGTCGTGGGGGCCTGGGGGGTCAGCGGCAGCCGGGCCGCGACCCGGAAGCCGCCCTCGGGCAGGGGGCCGGCGTCGAGGGTGCCGCCGACCAGGCGTACGCGTTCGCGCATGCCCACCAGGCCGTGGCCGGTGCCGCCGCTCTCCAGGGGGGCCGCGTGCGGGTCGGCGGGGGCGGCGTTGACGACCAGGAGCATCAGGTCGGTGCCGTCGGCCACCGACACGGACACGCTGGTGGCCGCGCCGGGGGCGTGCCGCACGGCGTTGGCGAGGGCCTCCTGCACGATGCGGTACGCGGAGAGGTCGACGGCCTGCGGCAGGCCGTCCGGCAGCGGGTCCGGCACGGTCAGCTCGACGGGGAGCCCGGAGCGTACGGTCGCCTCGACGAGCTGGGGGATGCGCGCGATGCCGGGCTGGGGTGCCCGCTCGGCACCGGTCGCGCCCTCGCCGGAGGCGTCGGCGCTGCGCAGGACGCCGAGCAGGCGCCGCATCTCGGTCAGGGACTCGCGGGCGGTGGTGGCGATGGAGCCGAACTCCTCGCGTGCCTCGTCCGTCAGCCCGCTCAGCCGGTAGGGCGCGCTGTCGGCCTGCACGGTGATCACGGACATGTGGTGGGCGACGACGTCGTGGAGCTCGCGGGCGATGCGGGCGCGCTCCTCCAGCAGGGTGCGGTGGGCGCGTTCGGCCTCGCTGATGGTCTCCTGTTCGGCGAGCGCCCGCCGGGCGTCGCCGCGTTCGCGCAGGGCGCCGCCGATCAGGAGCAGCACGGCGCTGAGGACGACCAGCGGGACCCAGGTGCCGCCGGCCCGTGCCGGGGCGATGGCGTCGAATCCCAGGCTCGCCAGGAGGATCACCAGCCAGACGCCGGTCAGTGTGGCGCGGCGTTCGCGTGCGGCGACGGCGACGGTGAGCAGCAGCAGGCCGATGACGGCCGTCGGCGGCCACGGCCAGGGCATGCCGTGCGGCGGCTGGGCGATGCGCACGGCCGCGGCGGTCGCCGCGTGGGCGCCGAAGGAGACGGCCCAGGCGGCCAGCGGACGGCGGACGGCCATCAGCAGCGGGGCGGTCTGCGCGATCGCGAGCAGGGTGGCGAGGCCGGCCTGCAGGGTGTACTCGCGGGTCAGCAGGTAGGCGCTGACGGGCAGCAGGATGACGAGGAAGAGCCAGGCGACGAGGTAGGGCAGGAGCCGGACGAAGGGACGCCGGGACTGGCCGAGCATCGGCACGGGCGGTCCGGCGGGCGTGCAGGCGTCGCGCAGCAGGGCCAGCGACCGGGTGAGGAGCGGTGACAGCGGGGACATGGCGTGATCAGCCTAGGCGTACGGGCGCGCGTCCCGCGTCACCCCCCGGTGCCGTCCCTGCGGCCGAAACTCATACCCCGGTAGCACGCGCTCGCGGTCACAGCTCCGCCAGCAGCTCGGCCTTCTTCGTGCTGAACTCGTCGTCGGTCAGCAGCCCGGCCTCGTGCAGCTCGCCGAGGTGGCGGATGCGGTCGGCGATGCCGCCGGGGTCGGGGCGGGCGGCGGGCACGGGGCAGGGCGCCGGCCGGTCGGGCCTGGCCCGGACGGCCTGCAGGACCGCGGCGGCGAACGGCAGGGACTCGTGGACCAGGCCGTAGCCCCTGCCGAAGACGACCGCGGCCGGATCCTGGTCCGGGGCGGGCCGGGCGCCGTCGACGCCCCGGCGCAGCAGCCGCAGGTGGCCGCCGTCGGCGTCGGGGGAGCGCCACTGCACCCCGGTGAGTTCCTCCAGGCCGAAGCGCTGGTCCCCCGCCTTCCACTTGGCGGAGGAGGCGCCGGTCCAGAACCAGCGGAAGGAGACGGCCGATCCGTCGAAGGAGGCCTTGCCGTCGTAGGCCTTGAAGGACAGCGGCGGCTCGGGTGCCGCCACCAGGTGCCGCTCGGCCGGCTCGGCGGCGTGCGGGCCGAGCTCGGCCCGTATGCGCTCGGCGAAGTACTCGGCGAGCAGGGCCCGTTCGGCGGGCAGCACCAGCCGGTAGGGGTCGTTGCCCTCCTTGAGCCGGCCGTCGGCCGCGTCCACCAGCGGGTCGGCGCCGGCTCTGACCACGGCGCGCAGCACCACCGTGCCGTGTCTCCCCGGGGCCTGCTCGACGGCCGCGAGCGCCTCGTAGGGGACGCGCCGCTCGCCGAGCACCTGCAGCAGCTTCGGTGTGCGGATCCCCCGTTCGAAGCGGATGAGCACGGAGTCGGTGTCGAACTCCCAGACGGTGTGGAAACCCGTCAGCACATCACCCATGCCGCTCATCGTAAGCGGCACCCGCGCGGGCGTCCCCCCTCGTGGCGCTACGCGCGTCAAGCCCGTCAGGCCGCGGCGGCGCCGGCGGTACGGTCCAGGCCGTCCGTGCAGTCACCGGTGTCCCCGGCGCACCGCACGGCGTCGACGGCACCGACGCCGATGTCGGCGAAGTTGGCCAGGCTGGTGGTGCCGGGGCGGAAGTAGCCGGCGTGACCCTCGGCGTCGGCCGCCGACAGCACGCGGGCGCCGAAGCCCGCGGAGACCGGGTCGGCGCCGTGACCGAGGCCGCCGACCTCCATGTGCGGCACGCCGCGGATCCAGTCGTCGGCGTCCCGCATCGCCCATATCCGGGCCGTGGTGCGCAGGTCGGAGACGCGGTCGGCGCGCATGCCGGGGCTGCCGGCGACGGCGACGTCGGTCACGCGCGGGGAGAGGTCACGGGCCGCGACGCCGCACACCACCGAGCCGTAGCTGTGGCAGAACAGCGAGACGCGGGAGTCGCCGGGCAGGGCACGCACCAGCTTGCGCAGGCGCAGTGCGCCCTCGGCGGCGAGCTTGCCGGTGGCGGCGTCCATGCCGACGCCGGCGGGGGAGGTGTAGTCGGCCCAGGCGATGACGGCGGTCCCGGCGGCGGGGGCCGCCTTCCGCTCGGCGTCGTAGAGCGAGCGGGCCATGCCCACCGGCGCGCTGTACGCGCGCTGGGTCTTCTCGAAGGTCAGCACGTTGGTGTCGACGCCGGGGACGACCACCGAGACGTGCCGGGCGCGGTCGAGGTCGCCGATGACCTCGGCCACCCGGCCGTCGCCGGCCGGGTCGAAGGCGAGCACCTGCCGGCCGTCGGCCAGCAGGGATTCGAAGCGGTGCATGCGCCGGCCGGCCTCGTAGCGGCCGCCGGGGGTCAGGGCGCTGTCGTGGGTGCGGTGCT
The DNA here is from genome assembly GCF_057552455.1 of Streptomyces sp. PKA51. Taxonomy (NCBI): domain Bacteria; kingdom Bacillati; phylum Actinomycetota; class Actinomycetes; order Kitasatosporales; family Streptomycetaceae; genus Streptomyces; species Streptomyces sp. PKA51. Next base: position 202,322 of record NZ_BAAJPZ010000005.1, on the reverse strand, counting down.
CCTCCGCCGCGCTGGCCTGGGCGAGCGCGATGCGGTTGGCGCGGTAGCGCAGGGTGAGCGGCACCCCGCCGAGGTTGCCGACGACCAGGGGGTAGCGGTCGGCCAGCCGCTCGCGCTGGCCTTGCGTGAGGGCGGCGAAGAAGCGGGCGACGACGCCGGGTTCGGCGTCGGCCGGCGGCAGCGACCGCCCGCCTATGGAGCCGTGGTGCCACGCGGCGAGGGCCGCGGTGCGCGCATCGGGGGTTCCCTTGTGCCCCTTGACGGCCGTCCAGCCCGTTGTGGCGAGCATCACGAACACCACGGCCAGCGCGAGCAGTGCGCGCCAGGCCGTGGAGGCGTTGGCCCAGGGGATGGCGGAGGGGGAGCCGAGCTCCGGGAAGGAAGTCACCGCCGACCACAGTAGGAGAAAAAAGAGGCCGCCCGGGAATCCGGTGAGCTATATCACGTTTGAATCAACGGCATTTGGGCGTGGAAGAGCGTGTTCCGTGCAGGGTCCGTTCAAGAACGCCAGTTTTCGGCCAGCGCCGGACCGATGTGGTCCAAGTAGTCGGCGGTGACCCGGCGGAACGCCTCCTTGTCGCTCCCCAGAAGATCGCCCCAGCGCTTGACCACCTCCCGCATCACCCCGCCGAACGCCGCGACGATGATCCGCGGGCGCGGGTCGTCGGCCGGCATCCCCTCGCGGCGGGCGATCTCCGCGGTGAGCCGGTCCTCCAGCTCGGCCGACATCCGCAACTGGGCGGCCAGCAGCTGGGGCGTCTCCTGGACCGTGCGGAAGGTGCTGACGTGCAGCTCCAGCGGGACGACCGAGTGAATGGCCTGGTCGATGGTGTCCCAGGAGGCCAGCACGGCCGTGCGCAGGGCCGTCAGCGGCGACTCCGCGGCCGGCCGCGCGCACACCGCCTCGAAGAAGTGCTCCTCCACCATCCGCTGGACGGACAGCGCGACCTCCTCCTTGCCCGCGAAGTAGCGGAAGAAGGTGCGCTGCGAGACGTCGGCCGCGGCGGCGATCTCGTCCACCGTCGTGCGCTCGTAGCCGTGCCGGGCGATCAGCTCCAGCGCGGAGCGGATCAGGGCGTCCCTGGTCCGGCGCTTCTTGCGCTCGCGCAGACCGGGGGGCATCTCCGCCGGGACCTCGATCGCCTGCATGGCTGCCTCTCTCGTGAAACTGGCAGATTATGACGCTTGGAACCGTTGGTCACTTGTCAGTGACTGCCATAATCTCGGAAGCATGACTCAGACCACCGTCGCCGACGCGACGTCGGACCTGAAGCCCCCGAACGGATTACGGGGACACCCCTGGCTGACCCTCGTCTCGGTCGCGATCGGCGTGATGATGGTGGCGCTCGACGGAACGATCGTCGCCATAGCCAATCCCGCCATACAAAAAGACCTCGGCGCCTCGCTCGCCGACGTGCAGTGGATCACCAACGCCTATCTCCTCGCCCTCGCCGTCGCACTGATCACGGCGGGCCGGCTCGGCGACCGCTTCGGCCACCGGCTGGTCTTCCTCATCGGTACCACCGGTTTCGCCGTCTCCTCCGGACTCATCGCCCTCTCCGGCAGCGTGTCGCTCGTCGTCGCCCTGCGCGTCGTCCAGGGCCTCGCCGGAGCCCTGCTGATGCCCGCCGCGCTCGGCCTGCTGCGCGCGGTCTTCCCCGCCGAGCGGCTCAACATGGCCATCGGCGTATGGGGCATGGTCATCGGCGCCTCCACCGCCGGCGGCCCCATCGTCGGCGGACTGCTCGTCGAACACGTCAACTGGCAGTCCGTCTTCTTCATCAACGTCCCCGTCGGCGCCCTCGCCCTCGTGCTCGGCCTGGTCATCCTCAAGGACCACCGGGTGAAAGGCGCCCCCCGCACCTTCGACGCCCCGGGCGTCGCCCTGCTCTCCGCAGCGATGTTCTGCCTGGTCTGGGCGCTGATCAAGGCGACCGACTGGTCCTGGGGCGACGCGCGGACGGTGACCTTCCTGGGCGTCGCCGCCCTGCTCTTCGCCCTCTTCGTCGCCTGGGAGGTACGGGGCACCCGCGAGCCCCTGCTGCCCATGGGCCTCTTCCGCTCCCTCCCGCTGTCCGCCGGCACCGTCCTGATGGTCCTGATGGCCTTCGCCTTCATCGGCGGCCTGTTCTTCGTGACCTTCTACCTGCAGAACGTCCACCGGCTCAGCCCCGTCGACGCCGGACTGCACCTGCTGCCGCTGACCGGAATGATGATCGTCGGCTCACCCGCCGCGGCCGCCCTGATCACCCGGATCGGACCGCGCATCCCCCTGGTCGCCGGCATGGTCAGCACCGCCGTCGCCTGCGTCGGGCTGAGCACCCTGGACGCCGGTACGGACACCCCCACCATGTCGCTGTGGTTCGCCCTCATGGGCGTCGGCCTCGCACCCGTCATGGTCGGCGCCACCGAAGTCATCGTCGGCAACGCGCCGCTGCGGCACGCGGGGGTCGCCAGCGGCCTGCAACAGGCGGCGATGCAGGTCGGCGGATCCCTCGGCACCGCCGTCCTCGGCGCCGTCATGGCCCAGCGCGTCGACGACCTGCTGCCGCGCGCCTGGGAGAGGGCCGGGCTGCGCCCGGGCACGCCGGAACAGATGGACCAGGCGAGCCACGCCGTCCAGGTCGGTGTCGCGCCCGTCCCGCCCGGCCTCCCGCCGCAGGCGGCGGAGCGCATCACCACGGTCGCGCATGACACTTTCGTGTCAGGGATGCAGCTCGGATTCCGGGTGGCCGCGGGCGTCGCGGTGCTCGCGGCGCTGGTCGCGCTGTTCACCAGGCGCGGCGAGCACGCCGCACAGGCGGCCGGCCCCGGCCATCTCTAGTGACTTCCCCTATCAGGGCGTGACCGGTTGAACACCCTTGGCAACAGCAGGCGCGGGCACAAGACTCCTCACATCGACCGAGTGGGGGAGTGATGCGTCATGCGTATGTTTCGTGCTGCCGCTGTAGCCGTGGGCCTGGCCGGGACGGTGGTCCTGGCGCTCGCACCGGCCGCGAGCGCCGGGGCCGCCCAGCGGACCGGCGCCTGCGCGGCAGGCCAGCTGTGCCTGTGGCCGAAGGCCCACTTCAAGGGGCAGGCGCAGGTGGCCGAGCTGGAGGGCACGACGACGGAGAGCTGTGTGCCGCTGCCCGAGGGCATGTCGGCGCTGTCCCTGGCCAACCGGACGGGGCACCCGGTGACGACGTACCAGAGCGCCACGTGCGGCGAGACGGGTGAGTTCCAGACGTACCCGTCGGGCACGTGGGCCCCGGAGTCGCCGTACGTGGTCCGGGCGTACAAGGTCTGGGAGCGCTGACGAACACGAAAGGGCCCCTGGACGGTGAAACCGTCCAGGGGCCCTTTCGCGCGACTACTTACGCGTCACCACCGGCCGCGCCGGGGTCGGCCGCGGCCACGTCGAGCAGCTCGTAGCGGTCGATCGCCTGCTTGAGCGCAGAGCGGTCGATCTTGCCCTCCTTGGCCAGCTCCGTGAGCACCGCCAGCACGATCGACTGCGCGTCGATGTGGAAGAAGCGACGGGCGGCACCGCGGGTGTCGGCGAAGCCGAAGCCGTCCGCACCCAGCGAGGAGTACGTGCCGGGCACCCAGCGGGCGATCTGGTCCGGGACGGCGCGCATCCAGTCGGACACGGCGACCTTCGGGCCCTCGACGCCGGTGAGCTTCTTCGTCACGTACGGGACGCGCTGCTCCTCCTCGGGGTGGAGCAGGTTGTGCTCCTCCACCTCGATGGCGTCGCGGCGCAGCTCGTTCCAGGAGGTCGCCGACCAGACGTCCGCCTTGACGTTCCACTCCTCGGCGAGGATGCGCTGGGCCTCGATCGCCCACGGCACGGCCACGCCGGAGGCGAGGATCTGCGCCGGGATGGCACCGGCCTCGCCGGCCTTGTAGCGGTAGAGGCCCTTGAGGATGCCCTCGGCGTCCACGTTCTCCGGCTCGGCCGGGTGCTGGATCGGCTCGTTGTAGACGGTGAGGTAGTAGAAGATGTCTTCCGCGTTCTCGCCGTACATGCGGCGCAGACCGTCCTGGACGATGTGCGCGATCTCGTAGCCGAACGCCGGGTCGTACGCGACGACGGCCGGGTTGGTCGAGGCCAGCAGGTGCGAGTGGCCGTCGGCGTGCTGCAGGCCCTCACCGGTCAGGGTGGTGCGACCGGCGGTGGCGCCGAGGACGAAGCCGCGGGCCAGCTGGTCGGCCATCTGCCAGAACTGGTCGCCGGTGCGCTGGAACCCGAACATCGAGTAGAAGACGTAGATCGGGATCAGCGGCTCGCCGTGCGTGGCGTAGGCGGAGCCGGCGGCGATCAGCGAGGCGGTGCAGCCGGCCTCGGAGATGCCGTCGTGCAGCATCTGGCCGGTCGGGGACTCCTTGTAGGCGAGCAGCAGCTCGCGGTCCACGGCCTCGTACTGCTGGCCCAGCGGGTTGTAGATCTTCGCCGACGGGAACAGCGAGTCCATGCCGAAGGTGCGGTACTCGTCGGGGGCGATCGGCACGAAGCGCTTGCCGATCTCCTTGTCCCGCATGAGGTCCTTCAGCAGGCGGACGAACGCCATGGTGGTGGCGATCGACTGCTGGCCGGAGCCCTTCTTGATCGCGGCGTAGGCCTTGTCGCCGGGCAGGTTCAGCGGCTTGGAGCGGTCCACACGGGTGGGCACGTAGCCGCCGAGCGCCTTGCGGCGGTCGTGCATGTACTGGATCTCCTCCGAGTCGCGACCCGGGTGGTAGTACGGCGGCAGGCCGGACTCCAGCTCCTTGTCCGAGATCGGGATGTGGAGGCGGTCGCGGAAGCGCTTGAGGTCCTCGACCGTGAGCTTCTTCATCTGGTGGGTCGCGTTGCGGCCCTCGAAGTTCGGGCCGAGCGTCCAGCCCTTGACCGTCTGGGCCAGGATCACGGTCGGCTGGCCCTTGTGGGCCTTGGCCGCCGCGTAGGCCGCGTAGATCTTCTTGTGGTCGTGACCGCCGCGACCCAGGTGCAGGATCTGGTCGTCGGTCATGCCCTCGACCATCTTGCGCAGACGGTGGTCGTCGCCGAAGAAGTGCTCGCGGATGTACGCACCGGTCTCGGTGGCGTACGTCTGGAACTGGCCGTCGGGGGTGCTGTTGAGCTTGTTGACCAGGATGCCGTCGCGGTCCTGGGCCAGCAGCGGGTCCCAGGAGCGGTCCCACACCAGCTTGATCACGTTCCAGCCGGCGCCGCGGAACTGCGACTCCAGCTCCTGCATGATCTTGCCGTTGCCGCGGACCGGGCCGTCGAGGCGCTGCAGGTTGCAGTTGACGACGAAGGTCAGGTTGTCCAGGCCCTCGCGCGCGGCCAGGGACAGCTGGCCGAGCGACTCCGGCTCGTCCATCTCGCCGTCGCCCAGGAACGCCCAAACGTGGGACTTGGAGGTGTCGGCGATGCCGCGCGCCTCCATGTAGCGGTTCATGCGGGCCTGGTAGATCGCGCCGAGCGGGCCGAGGCCCATCGAGACGGTCGGGAACTCCCAGAAGTCCGGCATCAGGCGCGGGTGCGGGTAGCTGGACAGGCCGTAGGGGGCCTTCGACTTCTCCTGGCGGAAGGCGTCCAGCTGCTGCTCGGAGAGTCGGTCCAGCAGGAAGGCGCGCGCGTAGACACCGGGGGAGGCGTGACCCTGGAAGAAGATCTGGTCGCCGCCGTCGCCGTCGTCCTTGCCGCGGAAGAAGTGGTTGAAGCCCACGTCGTACAGCGAGGCGGAGGAGGCGAAGGTGGCGATGTGGCCGCCGACGCCGATGCCGGGGCGCTGGGCGCGCGAGACCATGACGGCCGCGTTCCAGCGGGTCGCGTTCAGGATCTTGCGCTCGATCTCCTCGTTGCCGGGGAAGAACGGCTCGTCCTTGGTCGCGATGGTGTTGACGTAGTCCGTGCTGCGCATCTCGGGCACGGCCACGCGCTTCTCGCGGGCCCGCTCGATCAGGCGGAGCATGAGGTAGCGGGCACGTTCCCGGCCTCGCTCATCGACAGCCGCGTCGAGCGAGTCGAGCCATTCCTGGGTCTCTTCGGGATCGAAGTCCGGGACCTGGCTGGGAAGACCGCCAATGATGATCGGGTTGCGATCGGATCCGGAAGCCACGCTGTTCCTTCGTTGTTCGGGTCGTGCCGCGCACGCGGTCAACACTGTCTATATGTCGCGCCGGCTCCCATCGTGGACCGCGGCGGCGGAAACGTCATCTCTACTGGGTGGTAACCACCGCAGAGCGAGACGAATCGTTCTGATGTCGGGTGGCGCCCGGCGTTGGTCGCCTCGGGCGCCGAATCGCAACCATACGCCCCCAATGCAGGGTGCTCGCGTACGGCCGTTCGGCCGCGGGGGCCGTCATTGCGGGGAGTAACTTCGCAAACCCGGCATCATACTGTGACGTGAATCACTTGCGCTTGCGCTCCGATGGTTGGAGTTGCCATGAGACGTCCGCGTCCGTCAACGTTTCGGCGGTCCCCATGGCCGGGTACTTGCGCGATCGGTCCGGCACGTGTGGACTACGCCCAATGCCTTGCGTACGCGAGGAGCACAAGACAATTTCCCGAAACATGACAGGAGACAATCCGTGAGCGCGACCGCGGACCACGCGGAGGAGCGGAGCAACCCCGCCGGCAGGCTGGGGTTCGAGCCCGGACAGGTGGTCCAGGAGATCGGTTACGACGATGACGTCGATCATGATCTCCGTGAGGGTATCGAGTCCGTCATCGGTCAGGAACTCGTCGACGAGGACTACGACGACGTGGCCGACGTCGTCCTGCTGTGGTTCCGGGACGAGGACGGCGACCTCACGGACGCGCTGGTGGATGCCATCGGCTTCCTCGACGACGGCGGCAACATCTGGCTGCTGACCCCCAAGACGGGGCGCGACGGCTACATCGAGCCGAGCGACATCCAGGACGCCGCGCAGACTGCCGGGCTTTCCCAGACCAAGAGCATCTCCGTGGCCAAGGACTGGACGGGCACCCGGCTGGCCGCACCCAAGCGCTAGCCCCCGCAGACGCCCCGCCCGCCCCGGGCCGCAGGCCCGGGCGTCGGGCCCGAGCACCCCCGGTGACCCTCGTCACCGGGGGTGCCGGCGTTTCGGGCGGATGTCGTTCACCGGGGGTCCGGTGATTTCCCCGGGAGCGCAGTGACAGACTGGGCCCGCCGACAGGTCCCGTCACCAGAAAGGTGTTCCCCATGGCAATCGCCGTAGGCGACAAGGCTCCGGACTTCGAGCTGAAGAACCAGCACGGCGAGACCGTCCGGCTCTCCGACTTCCGGGGCGAGAAGAACGTCGTCCTGCTCTTCTACCCCTTCGCCTTCACCGGCGTGTGCACCGGCGAGCTGTGCGCCCTGCGCGACGAGCTGCCGAAGTTCGTCAACGACGACGTGCAGCTGCTCGCCGTCTCCAACGACTCCCCGTTCTCCCTGCGCGTCTTCGCCGAGCAGGAGGGCCTTCAGTACCCGCTGCTGTCGGACTTCTGGCCGCACGGCGAGGCCAGCCGCGCCTACGGCGTCTTCGACGAGGAGAAGGGCTGCGCCCTGCGCGGCACCTTCGTCATCGACAAGGACGGTGTCGTGCGCTGGACGATCGTCAACGGTCTGCCCGACGCACGTGACCTGAACGAGTACACCAAGGCGCTCGCCGCGCTCTGAGCGCGCCGTCGCCAGTGCACTCCCGGGACGCCTGGGGCAACCCCGCCCGGCGTCCCGGGCGTCCTTGGTGCAAGACCCTGTCGACGCCGGGAACCGGTCACTAGGATCCACACGTTGATCGGGTGCCATCGCACAACCGGGGGCGCGGGAAACGCCTGGCCCCTCGAACCAATGGAGGACTCGTGGGAGTCAGTCTCAGCAAGGGCGGCAACGTCTCGCTGACCAAGGCGGCCCCGAACCTGACCGCGGTCGTCGTCGGTCTCGGCTGGGACGCCCGTACGACCACCGGTACGGACTTCGACCTGGACGCCAGCGCACTGCTGACCAACGACCAGGGCAAGGTCGCCAACGACCAGAACTTCGTGTTCTTCAACAACCTCAAGAGCCCCGACGGCTCGGTCGAGCACACCGGCGACAACCTCACCGGTGAGGGCGAGGGCGACGACGAGCAGATCAAGGTGAACCTCGCCGCCGTGCCGGCCGACGTCGCCAAGATCGTCTTCCCGGTCTCGATCTACGAGGCCGAGGCCCGCCAGCAGAGCTTCGGCCAGGTGCGCAACGCCTACATCCGCGTCGTCAACCAGGCCGACAACACCGAGCTGGCCCGCTACGACCTCAGCGAGGACGCCTCCACCGAGACGGCCATGGTCTTCGGCGAGCTCTACCGCCACGGCGCCGAGTGGAAGTTCCGGGCCATCGGCCAGGGCTACGCCTCGGGCCTGCGCGGCATCGCCCAGGACTTCGGTGTGAACGTCTGACGTCCGCCACGCCACCGCTCCGGCGCCGTACGCCCCGTTCGGGGAGTGCGGCGCCGGACGTGCACCGAGAATCACCGTCATCTCGGGCAACACCGCAAACTCGGGGAGGAAGCTGCACATGGGTGTCACGCTCGCCAAGGGAGGCAACGTCTCCCTCTCCAAGGCCGCGCCGAACCTGACCAACATCACCATCGGCCTCGGCTGGGACGCGCGCTCCACCACGGGCGCCCCCTTCGACCTCGACGCCAGCGCCCTGCTGTGCGCCGCGGGCCGGGTGCTCGGCGACGAGTACTTCGTCTTCTACAACAACCTCAAGAGCCCGGACGGCTCGGTCGAGCACACCGGTGACAACCTCACCGGTGAGGGCGAGGGCGACGACGAGTCCATCCTGGTCGACCTCACCAAGGTGCCGGCCGCCTGCGACAAGATCGTCTTCCCGGTCTCCATCCACGAGGCGGACGTGCGCGGCCAGAGCTTCGGCCAGGTCTCCAACGCCTACATCCGGGTCGTCAACCAGGCCGACGGCAGCGAGCTGGCCCGCTACGACCTCAGCGAGGACGCCTCCACCGAGACGGCGATGATCTTCGGCGAGGTGTATCGCTACAACGGCGAATGGAAGTTCCGGGCCGTGGGTCAGGGGTACGCGTCGGGGCTGCGAGGCATCGCCCTAGACTTCGGGGTCAACGTTTCGTAAAGCCGCGTCCGCGCGGACCTCCCCGTACAGCAAAGGATTGGGTAGCCAGTGCTCCTGAAAACCTTCGGCTGGTCGCTGGCCGTCACGGCGGTCGGACTGGCCCTGGCCGGCTTTCTGTGGGGGTGGCAGGGGCTGGCGGTCGTCGCGATCCTCTCCGTCCTCGAGATCTCGCTCTCCTTCGACAACGCGGTCATCAACGCGGGCATCCTGCGCAAGATGAACGCCTTCTGGCAGCGGATCTTCCTGACCGTGGGCATCCTCATCGCCGTCTTCGGCATGCGGCTCGTCTTCCCGGTCGTGATCGTCGCCATCACCGCCAAGCTCAGCCCCGTCGAGGCGGTGCGGGTCGCGCTGCAGGACCACGACCGCTACGAGCAGCTGGTCACCGGCGCCCACCCCGCCATCGCCGCCTTCGGTGGCGTGTTCCTGCTGATGATCTTCCTTGACTTCATCTTCGAGGACCGCGACATCCGGTGGCTGGGCTGGCTGGAGAAGCCGCTGGCCAAGCTGGGCAAGCTGGAGACCCTCTCCACCGTCGTCGCCCTGGTCGCCCTGCTGATCGCGGCGACCACCGTCGCCACGGCCGTCCCGGTCCACGGCGGCGAGGGCACCGTCGACAAGGCCAGCACCGTCCTGCTCGCCGGCATCGGCGGCCTGGTGACGTACCTGGTGGTCGGCGGCATCTCCGACTTCTTCGAGAACCGCCTGGAGGAGCAGGAGGAGGCCGACGAGGAGGCCGCGGCCAAGGCCCCCGCCAAGAGCGGTGCCTCCGTCGTGGGCCTGGCCGGCAAGGCCGCCTTCTTCATGTTCCTCTACCTGGAGGTCATCGACGCCTCGTTCTCCTTCGACGGCGTCATCGGTGCCTTCGCCATCACCAACGACATCTTCGAGATGGCGCTCGGCCTGGGCATCGGCGCGATGTACATCCGCTCCCTCACCGTCTTCCTCGTCCGCAAGGGCACCCTGGACGACTACGTGTACCTGGAGCACGGCGCGCACTACGCCATCGGCGCGCTGGCCGTCATCCTGCTGATCAGCATCAAGTACGAGATCAACGACGTCATCACCGGTCTCGTCGGCGTGGTGCTCATCGGCCTGTCGTTCCTCTCCTCGGTGGTGCGCAACCGCAAGGAGGCGGCGGCCGGGGAGGGCTCCGGCCCGAAGGCCGAGGTTCCCTCCGGGGTGTGACCCCGGCACATTTGAGGGAACCCTCTCCACGGGGCGGTCATGAGGATCATCCTCCATGACCGCCCCGCGGCATGTGTGCTCACTGTGGGGGTTTTCGGCGATGGGGATCCGGGAGAAATTCTTCGGCAACTGGGGGAGTGCGGCCGCGCGCCAGTTCGACGTCGGCGGCACCAGCGGCGCGGTCGAGCTGACCAGGCGCAGGCCGGCGTTCTCGCTGACCAAGCAGGGGGCGGTGACCGGCAATCTGAGGGTCAACCTCTCCTGGCGCATGCGCACCTCGGACTTCGGTGAGCGCCCCGCCTTCGGCTCCTCCCTGCGCCATCCGCTGCGCAAGTTCACGCCCCAGGTCGTCCAGGCCCAGGGCCCGGCGATGGTCAACGTGGACCTCGACCTCGCCTGTATGTACGAGCTGGCGGACGGGTCCAAGGGCGTAGTGCAGCCCCTCGGCAACATACTGGGCAGCATCAACTCGCCGCCGTATGTTCAGCTCAGCGGTGACGACCGCTTCGGCTCCGGCTCGGGCGAGACCATCTACATCAACATGGACCACCGCGACGAGTTCAAGCGACTGCTGATCTTCGTCTACATCTATGACGGGACGCCGGCCTTCGACCGTACGCACGCGATGGTCACCCTCTACCCCGGCAACGGCCCGCGCCTGGAGGTCGCCCTCGACGAGCGCGCTCCCGAGGCCCGCTCCTGCGCGGTTCTGATGATCGAGAACATCAAGGGCGAGATGATCGTCCGCCGCGAGATGCGCTACGTCTACGGCTTCCAGTCCGAGCTGGACCGCCTCTACGGCTGGGGCCTGCAGTGGGGCCGGGGGTACAAGAGCAAGGTCTGAACGAAACCCCTGTACCTACCCCGTGCCCGCCCGGCGTACGCCCCTCCGTCCCGCTCAGTGCTGCGGCAGGAACTGCGGACCCTGCGGCGGCAGCCGGAAGGCCGGGTCGGGCACCGGGTGGTGCGGCGGGTAGCCGTACGAGGGCTGCGGCGGCGTCTGCTGCGACTGGTGCTGCTGCGGATACCCGTACGCCGGCCGGTGCGCGGGCACGGACGGCACCTGCGGGTACGGCTGCGGATAGCCGTACGCCGGCCGGGGCGCCGTCGCGGGCAGCGGCACGGACTGCGAGGGCGGCGGGACCACCGGCGGCGCCGTGGGCGGCGGCGGGTAGGCGTAGCCCCCGGCCGGCTCGCCCGCCGCACCGGTGACGGCCGGCTCGGTCGGGCCGACGGCCTCCGGAGCGGCCGGGGCGGGGGCGCCCGCCGCGTCCTCGGCGCCCTCCTCCGGCTCCTCCACCGTGATGCCGAACTCCGTCGCCAGCCCCACCAGCCCCGTGGCGTACCCCTGGCCCAGGGCCCGGAACTTCCAGCCCTCCCCGCGCCGGTACAGCTCCCCGCAGAGCATCGCCGTCTCGTCGCCCGTCTCCGGGCGCACGTCGAAGCGCGCGACGGGCGTGGCCTCCGCGGTGCCCGCACCGGGCTGCGCCGCGTCGTACAGCAGCACGCACAGGTCGTCGACCTGCCCGAAGGTGCCACCGTCCGCCGAGGCGGCCAGCACGACGCGGGAGACCGCCGCCTCCAGGCGCGCCACCTCGACCTCGACGGAGTCCGTCGCCCCCTCGACCAGCCGCTTCTTCGGCAGGTGCCGCACCAGGCCGCAGGGGTGGGTGGGCTGGTTGTAGAAGACGAAGTCCTCGTCGGAGCGCACGCGGCCGCCGTCCCCCAGCAGCAGCGCGGAGACGTCCACGTCCGGGACGCCCGGACCCGGGGTCCAGCGCAGGACGGCCCGCACGGCGGGGGCCTCGAGCGGGATGTTCGACCCCTTCAGCATGGCGTGCGTCATGTCCGCAATCCTGCCTTCCCGCCGGGTGCCTGGACAACGCAGGGGGTCACCGGCGGACACCCCTTTACCGAACGGCTTCGCGCAGGTCATGAGTTTTTCATGCGCTTGGGGAACTCTTGACCCACCCGCGGACGTACGATAATCGGCCACACTTCCTGGCCGGCCCGGCCGGAGGGACGGCGCCCGGCAGGCCGCGGCAATCGGGGAGAGCTATGAGGCATTTCGGATACCTTCCACCGGAGGTGCGCGGCGGGCTGTTCCACCGGGAGCCCGGCGAGTTCACCGCCGCTTCCCCCGCCCGTACGCTCGCCGTCGCCCTCGGCGCCACCCTCTACGCCCCCGCCACCCGGCCCACCCTCGCCCAGGACGTCCGAAAGCAGGCGCGCCGCGGCGTGGTGTCCATGGTGCTGTGCCTGGAGGACTCCATCAACGACGCCGACGTGGCGGACGCCGAGGAGAACCTCGTCCGGCAGTTCGCAACCCTCGCCGACGACCCCACCGACAGTCCCGACGACGGCCCCGACGACGGAAGTGCGCCGGACCTTCCCCTGCTGTTCATCCGCGTCCGCGAGCCCGGTCAGGTGGAGGACCTCGTCCGCCGCCTCGGCCCCGCCGTACGGCTGCTGTCCGGATTCGTCCTGCCGAAGTTCACCGAGGAGCGGGGCCTGCCCTTCCTGGAGGCCCTCACCGCCGCCGAGGCCGCCTGCGGACGGCGCCTGTACGCCATGCCCGTGCTCGAATCCCCCGAGATCCTCCACCTGGAGACCCGCGCCGACGCCCTCGCCGGCGTCTACCGCGCCGTCGACAAGTACCGCGAGCACGTCCTCGCCCTGCGCCTCGGCGTCACCGACTTCTGCGCCGCCTACGGGCTGCGCCGGGCACCCGACATGACCGCCTACGACGTCAAGCTCGTCGCCTCCGTCATCGCCGACGCCGTCAACGTCCTCGGCCGCGCCGACGGCAGCGGCTTCACCGTCACCGGCCCCGTGTGGGAGTACTTCCCGCAACCCGAGCGGATCTTCAAGCCCCAGCTGCGCCGCAGCCCCTTCGCCGGCCCCGCCGAGGCCCTGCGCACCGCCCTCATCGAACACGACCTCGACGGACTCCTCCGCGAGATCCAGCTCGACCGCGCCAACGGCCTGCAGGGCAAGACCTGCATCCACCCCTCGCACGTCGCCCCCGTCCACGCCCTCTCCGTCGTCAGCCACGAGGAGTACACCGATGCCCGGGACATCCTGCGGCCGGAAAGCGACGGCGGCGGAGTGCTGCGCTCCGTCTACACCAACAAGATGAACGAGATAAAGCCCCACCGCGCCTGGGCCGAGCGCACGATGCTGCGCGCCGAGGTGTTCGGCGTCGCCCGCGAGGACGTCAGCTTCGTCGAACTGCTGGCCGCGGGGCTCCGCAACGCATGAGAGTGGGGAAAACCGAAGTGAACGGCGTATGGTCCGGCCAATGGGTCACGGACCGGCTGGGCATCGAACTGCGGGGTGACACCGCTCGGCTGCGCGACCTGCTGGGCCTGGCCCTGCGCCGCAACCCCAAACGGGCCCACCTGCTCGTCTCCCACGTCCTCGGCAAACACGTACCGGTCCCACCGGCACGGGTGTACGGCGCAGGGCTCGACCTCGGACGGCGCGTACGGGCCGCACTCGGCGAGGCGGACGCGGCGCGCGCCGTGGTCCTCGGCTACGCCGAGACGGCCACCGGCCTCGGCCACTGCGTGGCCGACGGGCTCGGCCCCGCGCCCTACCTGCACTCCACGCGGCGCGCGGTACGCGGGGTCGAGGCGGTGGGAGGCTTCGAGGAGGAGCACAGCCACGCGACCTCCCACCTGCTCCTGCCGGAGGACGACGCATTCTTCGCCGGCGACGGACCACTGGTGCTCGTCGACGACGAGTTCTCGACGGGGCGCACGGTGCGCAACACGATTGCGGCACTGCATGCGCGCTTCCCGCGGGGGCGGTACGTGGTGGCGGCACTGGTGGACGTGCGCAGCGCGCACGATCGTGCGCGGCTGGAGGACTTCGCGCGCGAACTCGGCGCGCGGATCGACGTCGTGGCCCTGGCCACGGGGACGGTCCACCTGCCGCACGATGTGCTGGAGCGGGGCGCGGAGCTGGTGCGTTGCACGCCGTCGCCGTCTGCGGACGCGTTTGTGCCCACCCGTTCCGCCCTGCGGAACGCCTGCCCACAAACGCGTGTGGAGCTCGCCTGGCCCCCCAACCTCCCGGACGGCGCCCGCCACGGCTTCACGCCGGAGCACCATGAGCGCCTCGAAGAGGCGTTGCCGGCGATGGCAGCCGACCTCTGCCGTGTTGTGGGCAGTCGTTCCGCTGGGGCGATGGGGGCACCTCCCGGCGGTAGCCGGGGGAGGGTGGGCACAACGCGGCCCGCACCCGGCGACGGCGCTCAGCTCCCGCGGTGCGAACCGCACCGCATCCTCGTCCTCGGGACCGAGGAGCTGATGTACGCTCCCCTGCGCCTCGCGCACGCGTTGGAGCGGCAACTCGAAAGGGACGCCCCCGGCGTCACCGTGGCGTACTCCACCACCACCCGTTCCCCCGTGCACCCCGTCGACGATCCCGGCTACGCGATCCGTTCCCGCATCACCTTCCGCACGCGCGAGGGCGACCGGTACGCGTACAACGTCGCCGGTGCCGGCTTCGACACCGTTGTCGTCGTGGCCGACGACGTCACGGACACCGCCGATCTGCTCGCCCGGCTCGCCGCGCACACGCAGCACGTCGTGCTCGCCGTCGTCCCTTCCTACATCCCACCGAAGGCCCGCATTCCCATGCCCGAACCCCTCCGTGGTCCCGCCTTCTCCTCCTACGCCCCGGAGGATGTCGGCTGGCTGCTGCAGGATCTGTCGTCCGTGGAGCTGGAGGCGCCGACCGAGGAGCGGGAGGAGGCCATTCAGAGCGGGGGTGCGCACTATGCGGAGTCGCTGCCGGTGGAGTACCAGCCCAGCGCCCGCTACCAGGAGCTGTACCACGCCGCCCTGGAGGCGTCCGCGCAGCGCCTCGCGCTGGCCGTCGGCACGGTCACGGAGACCGTGCTGGCGGAGCGGTCGCCGCGGCCCGTGCTCGTCTCGCTGGCCCGTGCCGGTACGCCGGTGGGCGTGCTGATGCGGCGCTGGGCGCATCACGCGCACGGCCTGGACGTGCCGCATTACGCCGTCTCGATCGTGCGCGGCCGCGGCATCGACCCCAATGCCCTGCGCTGGCTGGCCGCCCACCACGACCCGGCCGACGTCGTCTTCGTCGACGGCTGGACGGGCAAGGGCGCCATCACCCGCGAACTGGCCGAGGCGCTGCGCGACTTCCCGGGCTTCGACCCGCGTCTGGCGGTGCTCGCCGACCCCGGCCACTGCGTGGAGACCTACGGTACGCGCGACGACTTCCTCATCCCTTCCGCCTGCCTCAACTCGACCGTCTCGGGCCTGATTTCGCGTACGGTGCTGCGCGCCGACCTGGTCGGTCCGCACGATTTCCACGGCGCGAAGTTCTACCGGGAGCTGGCGGGTGCGGACGTCTCGCGGTCGTTCCTGGACGCCGTCGCCGCCCGGTTCCCGGGGCTGGAGGAGGACGTCGCCCTCGCGGTGAAGGAGCTGTCGGCGGCGGACCGTACGCCCACGTGGGTGGGCTGGGAGGCGGTCGAGCGCATCAGCGAGGAGTTCGGCATCCACGACGTCAACCTCGTCAAGCCGGGCGTCGGCGAGACCACGCGGGTGCTGCTGCGCCGCGTGCCCTGGAAGATCCTCGCCGCGCGGGGCGCCGGCGCGGACCTCGACCACGTGCGCCTGCTGGCGGCCCAGCGCGGGGTGCCGGTGGAGGAGGTGGACGGGCTGCCGTACAGCTGCGTCGGCCTGATCCACCCGCGGTACACCCGTGGCGCCACCGGCGCCGACGGCCGGTCGGTGACCGCCCCGTGACCGTACTCGTCGCGAGCGACCTCGACCGCACCCTGATCTACTCCACTGCCGCCCTCGCCCTGGGCATGCCGGACGAGCGGGCCCCGCGCCTGCTGTGCGTGGAGACCTACGAGCAGCGGCCGCTGTCCTACATGACGGAGACCGCGGCCGCGCTCCTGGCCGAGCTGGGCGCCGCGGTCACGTTCGTCCCCACCACCACCCGTACCCCCGAGCAGTACGCCCGCATCAACCTTCCCGGCCCGGCACCGGAGTTCGCCATCTGCGCCAACGGCGGCGAACTGCTGGTGCGCGGGGTGCCGGACGCCGGCTGGCGGACGCAGGTGCGCCGGGCGCTGGACGCCGAGTGCGCCACGCTGGCCGAGGTCCACGAGCGCCTCGTGCGCACGGCCGAACCGGCCTGGCTGCTCAAGGAGCGCACGGCCGCCGGCCTCTTCGCGTACCTCGTCGTCGACCGCCCCCTGCTGCCGGACGCCTGGGTCAAGGAACTGGCCGCCTGGGCGCAGGAGCGGGGCTGGACGGTCTCGGTGCAGGGCCGCAAGCTCTACGCCGTCCCCAAGCCGCTCACCAAGAGCGCGGCGGTCGCCGAGGTGGCCCGGCGCACCGGCGCCGAACGCGTCCTCGCCGCCGGGGACTCGCTGCTGGACGCCGACCTGCTGCTGGCCGCCGACCGCGCCTGGCGGCCCGGCCACGGCGAGCTGGCCGACATCGGCTGGACGGCACCGCACGTCACCGCGCTGACCGCGCGGGGCGTGGCGGCGGGGGAGGAGATCGTGCGGGCGTTCGGCGAAGGCTGAGGGCCGGGGGCTACGCTCGGGACCGCATCAGTGTTGTTGTGCTCACCCGTTCGTCCAGTCGCCCAGTCGTCCGACGAGGAGATCGCATGACCGAGATCAAGAGCCCGCCGCTCACGCCCGAGCTGTACGACTACGTGCTCGCCCACAATCCCCCGTTGGACCCCGTGCAGAGCGCCCTCGTCGAGTCCACCCACGCGCTCTTCCCCGGTGACGCGATCAAGCAGGTGGCCCGGGAGCAGGCGCCCCTGCTGGCCTTCCTCGTCCGGCTCACCGGCGCCCGGCACGTCGTGGAGGTCGGCACCTTCACCGGCCTGTCCGCGCTGGCCATGGCGCAGGCGCTGCCGCCCGGCGGCAGCCTGCTGACGCTGGACGTCTCGCAGGAATGGACGGCCCACGCCCGCGAGGCGTGGGCCAAGGCCGGGGTGGCGGACCGCATCGAGCTGCGCATCGCGCCCGCCCTCGACTCCCTGCGCGCCCTGCCCGCCGAGCCGCACATCGACCTGGCCTTCCTCGACGCGAACAAGGACGGCTACGTCGACTACTGGGAGGAGATCGTGCCCCGGCTGCGCCCGGGCGGCCTGATCGTCGCCGACAACGTGCTCTTCGCCGGCCAGGCGGCCGACCCCACGGTGACGGACGGGCCGGGGGCGGCGATGCGCGTGTTCAACACGCACGTCGCCGCCGACCGGCGGATGGAGTCGGTGATGCTCACGGTCGCGGACGGTCTCACGCTCGCCCGCAAAGTCTGACCCGGGAGCCGGTCAGCCGCAGCAGCCGCCCACCGGTCAGCCGCAGCAGCCGCCCCCGCAGCAACCGCCGCCGCCCGCGCGGGGTGCGGCGGGGGCGGTGGACGAGGTGCCGGTGACGGCGACCGTCGACAGCAGCTTCACGGTGTCGGTGTGCCCTTCCGGGCAGGTGGCGGGCGCCGAGGACTCGGCCATCGGCCGGTTCAGCTCGAAGGTGTCGCCACAGGCCTTGCAGCGGTATTCGTAACGAGGCATGGCGGCAGGATAAATCAGCCTGCCTCAGCCCCGCCCGGCCCCGCGCTCCTCCCGTATCTCCTGCACGACGCGGGCGGCCGTCCGCCGTACCGCCTCGGTCTCGGTCAGGAAGTGCCACCAGTCCGGGTGCCGGCCCTGCAGCCCCTCGACCGCCCGCTCCAGCCGGGCCACCGCCTCGTCCAGCGGGCGCGCATGCCGGGGGTCGGGCGTGCTGCGCCCGGCCATCGCCAGGCGCTGGGCGTCGCGCAGGGCGAAGCGGGTGCGCTCGACCTCCCCGGTGTGGTCGAAGGACACCTCATCCAGCCGGCGCAGCCGCTCCCCGGCCGCCGAGACGCCCTCGTCGGTGGCGTTCAGCAGGGCCCGTACGGTCGCCAGCAGCGCCGTGGCGTCGGCCCAGCGCTGCTCGTCCCGGGCCGAGCGGGCCTGCGCCAGCTTCTGCTCGGCCTGCGAGACGGCCCGTTCGGCCTCGTCCGGCACCTGCTGCAGGTCCTGCCAGCAGGCGGCGCTGTAGCGCCGGCGCAGCTCGCTGAGCACGGGGGCCACGCCGGCCGCGCGCGTGGTCAGCGCCTGGGCGCGGGTGCGCAGGGAGACCAGCCGCTTGTCGATCTCCGCGGCCTTCTGCGGCAGCCGCTCGGCCTCCTCGCGGACCGCCTCCGCCTCCCGCTGCACCCGCTCGGCGCGCTGCAGCGTCTCGCGTACGCCGTGCCGGCCGGCGCCCTCGTTGAGCCTGGTCAGCTCGGGGGCCAGCGCGGCCAGCCGGGCCGCGAGGTCGTCGGCCCGCAGGCCCGCCTCCCGCGCGCCGTCCAGGGCGCCGGTCGCGGCCCGCAGCTGCTGCCGGGCCCGCTCGACGGCGGGCGCGAGCTGCGCCAGCTCGTTCTCGGCGCGGGTCAGCAGCGGGCCGAGGGACTGCGCGAAGCGGTCCAGGTCGGCCTTGGCACGCACCAGCTCGTCCTTGGCCCTGGTCAGCTCGGTGCGGGCGCGCGCGGCGGCCCCCGGCTCCAGGTCGTCGCGGTCGAGGTCGTGCGCGTCGACGGCCGTGATGTACGCGGCGGAGACCTCGTCTATGCGCCGGCCGAACGCCTCGAAGTCGGCGGCCGCCTTGCGGGCCGCGGGCGAGGAGTCGGCGGCCGTGATCGTCTCGATGGAGATCCGCAGGTCGCGCTGGGCGGTGTCCAGCTCGTAGAACGCCGCCGCGGCCGCGTCCTTCGCCTCCTGGGCCTGCGCCCGGTTGTTCTCCCCGCGCCCCCATCCCCAGCGGCGCGTGCCGCCGCCGGCGAAGGCGGCGGCGAGGGCGATCAGGGGCAGTGGCAGCAGGACCACCACGGCGGTCTCCCGGACGGCGGCGGCCAGCGCGGTACGTGCGACGGTCCCTCTCACTTGCCCTCTGCCTCTCCCGTTGGATCGCCCCAGGTCCGGGAGGGCCATTGTCGCAGCCCGGGTTGCGCCCGCGGGGTCAGCCCAGGTCGCGCACCTCGACGTCCCCGTTGCCGCCGCGCGCGGTGACGGCGTGCGGCGCGCAGTGGCACGGCGACCGTAGGAGATCCCGCCCCGCGCGGGGACCCGGCCGGCTCCCGGATCGGTGTGGGGACAACCCCAGATGTGTGGTTTGCGGGGACCGGGGTGGGGCAAGGTAGGCTGTCCACTCATGCCAGGGCGCATAGCTCAGCGGTAGAGCGCTGCTCTTACAAAGCAGATGTCGGCGGTTCGAACCCGTCTGCGCCCACCGGGCTTGACCAGGACAGGAGCCCCGTACCAAGATCGGTACGGGGTTCCTGTGCTGTTGAATGGGAGCGAAACGGGAGACCCACTTCGTGGGCTAGCTCACAGCCCTCAACCCAACTCGGCGGCCGCGCCGCCATCGCGCTTCCAGGCACTCAAGGCGATGCCGTCGCATCTCGGGCGTCACGTGCTCGTAGGTGCCCTCGATGTCCTTCGGGACCCAGCCCATGGTCACGAAGCGCAGGGCCCGGTCCACCCAGTCCTCAGACCTGGTCCATCCCCACCAGCAGCACCCGCTACATCGGACCCTTCCCCGTCCGACTCTTCGGCACCACGCTACTCCTCGACGTCGACCACACCGAACTCAAGCTCTCCGCCTACACCCTCCCCCTCGTCACCTGACCCCCGGGGGCCGACTCCTCCTCCCCCCCCCCCCCGGGGGACCCCCACCCGGGGGACCTACCCGGAGGGGAGCACGATGCCCACCGCCCCACCCAGCCGGTGCAGCGAGCACGGCTGCACCAAGCTCACCATCAACGGACGATGCGACGCCAACACCCGCAAGTCGTGGGCCAACCGGTCAGCAGCCTGGGGCGCAGGCAGCACCCGCAAGCACCGCCGATGGCGCGCCGAGCGCCTGGCCGACGAGCCCGAATGCCGGCGCTGCGGCGCCACCAAGGACCTGCAGGTCGACCACATCGTCCCGCTGTCCGAAGGCGGATCACGCTGGGACCCGGCCAACGCCCAGACCCTCTGCGCCACGTGCCACGAGATCGAGAGCGCCGAGGACCGGTGCCGCCGTACCCGCGACCACTACCTCACCACCTGACCGGACACGTCCGGACCCGATCCGGACACCCATCCGGAGCCGGACAGACACCCTGCCCAACCCTCTGACCTTGCAGAAACACGGACCTCCGCATCGTCGCAGGTCAGAGGAGGTAGGGGAGTCGGAATCGCCAAAACGGGCATCCCGGACAGCACCGCGGTCAAGTCGGAAGACGCGCGCTCAACCGGTGTACCCCTCCTGGGGCGACTCCCTGTGCGAGGTGTCTGCTGGTGGCGCGGATCAGCCGTGGGTTAGCCAGAAGATGCCCCCAAAGAGGAGCAGCATGAGGAAGCTGACAACCCCTCCGACGCCGGGCCTGCGCCGCTTGAGGGCGCACCAGGTGAGCATCGCCAACGCTGGGATCCATCCGCATGCATACACGATCCAGCCTGTCAGCTCGGCTTCATCGCCTCTCACGGCGTTGAAGCAGATGAAGGCGGCTGTAATGAACAAAGCGGGCGAGCCCCAGATGTTGTCCGAGACTGTCTGTTCCCTCGTCTTTTTCAACTGTGCAGCTCCAGGTCAGGGAGCTGTGATGCCCCCGTGCCCGGGGGCATCACAGCGTCAAGCGGTCTTACATACCGGAGAGGTAGCGGACCAGCTCGATCATGGCCTCACCGGGCAGGGCCTGGAGCGTCCACTTGACCGGGTTCCAGTCGGAGAG
Organism: Streptomyces sp. PKA51; assembly: GCF_057552455.1. Classification (NCBI taxonomy): domain Bacteria; kingdom Bacillati; phylum Actinomycetota; class Actinomycetes; order Kitasatosporales; family Streptomycetaceae; genus Streptomyces; species Streptomyces sp. PKA51. The sequence goes on along the minus strand of NZ_BAAJPZ010000005.1, from coordinate 181,258 downwards.
CCCGTCGACCCAGTCCTTGAAGGCGTTCGCGCCCTTCTTGGCGGCGTTCACGGCGCCCTTGAAGAGCCCGGGGGACTTCTTCAGGAGCGCGATGATCGCGTCGATCTTGCCGCCGACGATCTGCTGGCCCTCACCGGCGTTGGCGGCGGCCGTCAGGGCGGCGAGCTCCGCAGCGGAGATGCTGGCCTCGCCATTGGTGGCGGACCGCGGGTTCGCCGCCTTGAGTGCGGCCAGCTGCGCCTCGGAGATGGCCACCGTGGACACGCTGGCCGTATTGCGGTGGGCTTCCACGGCGTTGGCAGCCGGAATGGCCACGCCGAGCGAGACGGCTGCTATCGCCGTCGCGGCAGCTATTCTCAGGGACTTGCGGTTCATGTAGTCTTACCTCCGTTGAAGGGTGTCCGCGCCCTTGCGAGGGTCGCCAAATCCAGCTGGGGCGCGGTCACTTGATGGAGCAGTAAGGGCAATTGTTGTGCACCGAGGTTTCTGGGCCCCTCGCTCCAAGGGTAGTTGGCGCCTGTTTGTGCAGTGACGCCAGCGAGGCCGCGTCGAAATCGTCGTTCGAGTTGTAGTCAAGACTACGTCTCGCACCCTCGTTGTTCTCTCGCGAGCCAATATCCCGCTTGAGCACTAAACAGCCCCCCGGCTTGCCCTTTTGCTGAGTGCGTGACGAACCTATGCCATTCATTGATCAAAGGGCAAGAAAATCAAGGGGATTGGCTAATTAGTCATGCTGTTGGACGGCAAGTACCCATTTGACCAGCGAGTTTGGCGGGTAAGGGCCTGATCGACATGGCCGCTTCTCGATGCTGTACGTCGGCGTGGGCGCGTTGTCTGCCTTGACATACGCTAAGCATTGCATAAACGACTGATTTCCCGTCTGGCGTGTCGCCTCAAGCACTCGCGGGAACTGGGGCTAATTGGCGATGACGGCCCCCGATACCTGTCGCCGAACCGGCCGCAAGGGTGCTCGATGTGGGAGGTCAGGGTCAGTTCAATGCCGAGGCGATCGCTTTTAGCCATAGCTGCGGTGTTCCTCTCTACAAACCTTGCGCTTCTTCAAACTGTCAGCCCCCCGTCTCCGACTACTTGGTCCAGGAGCGCTGATGTTGAGCGCGGTCGGGAGATGTGTGATGCCTTCTCTCAAGCCGCGCCCAGCCGGTCTGAAACTGATCGAGGGCCGGGCGCCGGGCCGGGACTCCGGCGGACGCCCGGTGAAGCAGGCGCCGACGTTCCGCAGGCTGCCACCGGAGCCGCCAGCATGGCTGCCGGAGGAGGCTCGGGCAGAGTGGGAGCGCGTGGTGCCGGAGCTGGCGCGGCTGGAGCTGCTGAAGCCGGTGGTGGACCGGTCGGCGCTGACGGCGTACTGCCTGTGCTGGGACCGGCTGGTGCAGGCTCAGCGTGAGCTGGCGGAGGATGGCTCAGTGCTATCGATGAACTCGCAGGGGCGGGTACGCCATCCGGCAGTGGCGGTGATCGAGGCGGCGTCGAAGGAGCTGCGCGCATGGGCGGGTGAGTTCGGGCTGACGCCGTCCGCCAGGCGAGGATGGGCCGTCAGGAGGCGGACGATGGCGACGAGGCGAACCCGTTCGCGGGATCTGGCTGACCGTCGGCATCAGCCCCGAGGTCGCGTGGTACCTGGAGGACCGGGGCATCCCGCTTCCCGACTGCCCGCCGAAGGTGCCGTGGGTAGAGCACACTCCCAGCCCCATGCCCCTGCTCAACGGTCGCGACGTAGGCCGACACCTTCAGGTGGCATTCAGCAGCCTGCCGCGCGAAGGGGCACGCCCGTGAGCATCCACCTGACGACCGGGACCAGCATGTCAGCAGTGCGTTCCACCACCGGCCAGGACCAATGGCTCCTACACCGGGAACCTCACCCGTCGGCAGCCCTTGAGCAGTGGCGAAGGGGCATGCCCACCCCCATCCGAATCGGCGCTCACTTCGACCTCGTATCCATCCCCGCGGCAAGGGTTCGAAGCGCCATCGCCGGCATCAAGGACGGCCCAGCCGCCGAGCGCCTGTTCCGGGAAGCGGGCATCGACCACGGGGTGATCGTGACCCGCAGCCGCGAATGCCTCTCCGTCCTCGTGCCGCCCGGCACAGCCCTCAACTGGCCCCGCCAGTAAGCCAAACGCTACGGCTCGATCTACCGGACCGATCGCCTGGTCGTGCCGCCCCCGAGCCGCATGGGGCCGCCCGGCGCCTACTGGCTCCTGCCGGCACCAGCCAGCTCCGAGGAACTCTGCACTGTCGACGCGGTACAGCAGCTGATTGCAGCGTCGAAGGGTGTGTCTCGGTGACCACCTTTCGCCCAACGCCACAAGACCATCCGGGATGCGGTAGAACGCCCGCCACTGACGGGCGGGCGGCTTGGCTTCTCGCCGCTGAGCCGGAGTACAGCCAGTCGATCGCCCTGGAGTGCTGGGGCTGGGTCGGCAACGCCTTGGTGAAGACCGGCCGCCTGTTCGACGCCATTTACATGCGGGCGGCCCTGCTGGGCATCGAGCAGGTCGCGGAGGTGACTGAGCCTCCGCCTGGCTCCGTGCAGCGCCTCCTGGCGGCCGGCCTCACCCACTCCGTGATCGTCACTCGGGCCGGCAGACGGTACACCTTCCTCGTCTCGCCGGGTACGGCGAGCACCTGGCACGTGCCCGGGACTGTCGCCGTGGGCCCGCATGACGTCGAGAGCTCGGTCGCCCTCCCAGCACCGCAGCGGACGACACCGCCCGGCGCGTACTGATCCTGCCGCCGCCGGAGGGGCCCGAGATGCTTTGCAATCCGGAGGCGATCCGGCGGCTGGTCGAGGGTGCGCGATGAACCGCTGGTGCGCCTGGCACAAGGGAACGACGCGCAGCGCAGTCGTGGTCGACGTCATCGTGGGTGACCAAGTGGCCGGGTCCGTCTACGCCTGCCCTGTATGCGTCCGCCAGCATGGGCTCACGCCGCTAACCGTGTCGAAGGCGGTGGTACCGGATGCCGGCGCCGGCGAGCAGCCCATGTCGGATCCTCGGCGGCGTGATCTGTAGCACCTGTTGTGGCGCTTTCAACTTGTCGCCGGATAGGTTCCCTGCACCCTCCACGTCAAGACCGTTCTATCCACTGGTGCCGTGCGGCGCCATCACAACGTGCCGAAGCACCGTAAGGGACGGCCCCCCTCGCAGGGGCTTCGGCACTGCGCCCCTGGCTCCGGGAGCCAGGGGCGCTTCCTTGGTGTTGACCTGCGAGGACTGTGGGTGGATGTGGGAGCGAAATGGGAGCGGGGGAGTGCGCTGAAGGGTCCTGAAAGGGCGTGAAGAGTCGCACCCGGGTGCGAAGCGTCACTTGAGTTCGCAGGTCAACCGGTCCATGGGGCACGGACAAGCACCTTTGTATCCTCTGAGCCTGCTATTACAAGCAGATGTCGGCGGTTCAAATCCGTCTGTGCCCACCAACACGAAGGCCCCCAGCCGATCACGGCTGGGGGCCTTTTCCGTGCCTGCGGGCCGGTGGGCTGCGGTCAGCGGCCGGTGGGGAGGTTGGCACCGCCCGTGCAGTCGAGGACGACGCCGGTGACGAAGGTGTTGGCGGCCAGCATGTGGATGGCCCGGGCCACGTCCTCGGGGCGGCCGACCCGGCCCGCCGGGGTCGTGGCGGCCAGCCCCTCGAACAACGCCTCGCGCTGCGCGTCCGGTACGCGCTCCCACCAGGGCGTGTCGATGACGCCGGGGGAGACGGCGTTGACGCGCAGCGGCGCGAGCTCCACGGCCAGCGGAGGGACCATCGCCGCCAAGGCCCCGTTGATGGCGGCCAGTCCGGCGGTGCCGGGGAAGGCGGCGCCGGCGGAGGCCGCGGTGATCAGCGTGACCGAGCCGTCCTTGCGCAGGTGCGGCAGGGCGGCCTGCAGGATGCGTACGTGCGGCCAGAACTTGCCGTCGAACCCGGCAGCCAGCTCGTCCAGGTCGAGCCCGGCGAACGGGCCGCTGCCCGCGCTGCCGCTGACGGCTATCACCAGGTGGTCGATCGTGCCCGCGCCGGCGAAGAAGGCGTCGACGGCGGACGGGTCGGTGGCGTCCATCCGGTGGCCGGCGGCCTTGCCGCCTATCCGGGCGACGGCCGCTTCCAGCCGCTCCCGGCCTCGGCCGGTGACGAGGACCTCGGCACCGTCGGCGGCGAAGGCCGCGGCGGCGGACTCGCCGATGCCGGAGCTGCCGCCCATCACGACGACCCGCTGCCCGCTGAAAACAGTCATGCTGATGCTTCCCCCTTGACGAGACTGTCGGTTCCGACAAGAGCCTTTACCGGAACCGCTAGTCTCGTCAAGGATCTTCCGGAACCGCAGAGCCCAAGGCAGGAGCGCCCCATGGACGCGATCGAGCACCGCCCGCACACCGGGCGCCGCCGCAACGAGGCCGCGCGCCGCGCCATCCTGGACGCCGCCCTGCGCCTGCTGGCCGAAAGCGACGGTGCGCCCGTCACCGTCGACGCCATCGCCCGAGCCGCAGGCGTCGGCAAGCAGACCGTCTACCGGTGGTGGCCCTCCAAGGGCGCGGTCCTGCTGGACGCCCTCACCGATCGCGCCGGACGCGAGGTGCCCGCACCGGACACCGGCTCCCTGCGCGAGGACGTGCGCACCCTGATCACCGCCACCTTCGCCGCCGCGCAGAGCGCGGCCACGGCTCCCGCACTGCAGGCCCTCGTACGCGAAGCCGCCCGGGACCCCCACCTCGCCGACATGATGCGCACGTTCACCACCGCCCGCCGCAGCGCCATGCGCGACGTCCTCGACCGCGGCCGGCAGCGCGGCGAACTCCCCGGCCACGCCGACCTCGACCTCATCACCGACCAGATCTACGGCCTGTTCTGGTACCGCTTCCTCGTCGGCCACGCCCCCCTCGACGCGGCAACGGCCGGCCGCCTCACGGAAGCCGTCCTGCCCGTCCTGCCGCCCGAAGTGTAAGGTGTCAGCTCAGCCAGGGATCATTACATCGTGGGGGATGGGCATGGCGGACGCGGGAATCGGCGAGCTTGTGCAGGCGTGGATCGACGGCTGGGTCGTCTCGCGCGGCGCGGCGGACCCGGTCGAGGAGACCTGGGGCTGGAGCATCGACGTCGGGCAGACCCGGCACCTGTGGCGCCACGTGGTACCCCGGCCCGACGAAATGACGGTCCGTAAGCTTGCCGACGGCACCACCGCACCCTGGACCTGGCTGAAGCTGTTCGCCGAAGGCGACGAGGTCCGGCCGTGGGTCGGACCGGGGTGGCGGTTCGAGCAGACCGGCTTCCTGATGACCTGCCCGCTGCAGGCCGAACGGCCCGCCGTGCCGGCCGGGTACCGGGTGACCACCTGGACCCGCGGCGACGTCGTCCGCGTCCTCGTCCGCAACACCGACGGCCACTACGCCGCCCGCGGCCAGATCGCCCACGGCTCGGGCTCCGCCGCCGTCGCGGACCAGATAGAGACCGCCCCCGAGCACCGGCGCCAAGGGCTGGGCGGCCTCGTGATGCGGACCCTGCAGAACGCCGCGTACGAGGCCGGAGCCCGCACCGGCGTCCTGGTCGGCACGACCGAGGGCCGGCATTTGTACACCTCGCTGGGCTGGACCACCCACGCCCCGATGGCAAGCCTCTGGTACGAGCCCCAGGCCGCCGCGTGAGATCGGTCCGTACCCTTCCTGACGAACGGGGGAGCCTGAAACCGGCCGTTGTCAGTGGGTCGGTGCATCATCGCCCCATGACACCGAGCACCGACGCCACCGCCCACGCGCTGCACGCGCTGGCCCACGAGCACCTGCCCGCCGACATCGCCGAGCGATGGATCGGTCTGCTGCGGCCGAGCGCGGGGCTGCGGGCGGCCGGCGGCGCCGAATCCGTCGTCGGCCGGCTCGGCGGGTTGCCGCAGTTGCCCGAGGGGGTGCAGTGGCCGGTGTGGGAGAGGCACGGGGCGCTCACCTTCATCGGCTCCGTCGACTGCGCCGCGCTGCCCGGCGCCGCCCTCGACATCCCGCTGCCCGCGGACGGCACGCTCGCCTTCTTCTACTTCGACGGACAGCTCGACGACGGCCGGGCACTGGTCAGGCCGAACGATGCGGCCACGTGGGCGGGGGCGCGCGTGCTGTACGTACCGGCGGGCGTGCCCGTCACCGAACGGGCGGCGCCCGCGGGGATACGGCCGTACCGCGAGGTGCCGCTGACGGCGCACGTGGAGACGACGGCGCCGTACGAGTGGCACCCGGTCGTCTACCGCGAGTTCGACCCGATGGACGACGACCACCCGCTGTGGGGCGAGGACTTCCGGGAGGACCTCTACGAGCGCGTCGACGTCAGCAAGCACCGCATCGGCGGCCACGCGAGCCCCGACCAGGACGACGTCGAGACCGAGGTCGCCCACGGCGCCCTGGGCAGCCCGCCGAGGAACGACCCGCGCCTGGAGGACGAGGCGCTGCGCTGGGTGCTGCTCGCCCAGTTCGGCAGCGACGACGACGCCGGGATGATGTGGGGCGACCTCGGCACCCTCTACTGGCTCATACGCCCCGAGGACCTGGCCGCACGCCGCTTCGACCGCGCGATGTTCACCTGGCAGTGCGGCTGAGCCGTGCGCGCATCAGGCGCCCACGGCGCCATCGACGCCCTCGCGCAGGAAATCCGCGTGCCCGTTGTGGCGGCCGTACTCCAGGAGCACGTGCACCATCACCATCCGCAGTGACACCTCCTCGCCCCACCGCGGCTGGTATCCGGTGACGTCCAGGGATGCCGCCTCCCGCTCGACGCGGCGTGAGGTGTCCACCTCGGCCTCCCAGGCGGCGAAGGCCTCGGCCCTGGTGGACGCGCTCGCGTCGTACGCCGCCTGGAAGTCGCCCTCGTCGGACCAGACCAGGGGCACGTCGTTGTCCTCGAACACGCGACGGAACCACGTGCGCTCCACCTCTGCCATGTGCCGCACCAGCCCCAGCAGCGACAGCGTGGACGGCGGCATCGACCGCTGCCGCAACTCCTCGTCGGTGAGCCCCTCGCACTTCATGGCGAGGGTCGCCCGGTGGTAGTCGAGGAAGGCCCGGAGCGTCTCCCGCTCACTGCCGGAACGGGGCGGGCCTATGCGGTTGTCGTCGCTGCTCACTGGCGGTGCTCCTCATCCGTGCCGGTAACCGGGGCGGTATCCGGGGTCAGTATCCGCCCCCGCCGCCCGCAGCCCGCGCAGGGCCTCGCCCCGGCAGTGGTCCCCGGCCCGTCCGGCGCCGGCAGCAGCCAGTACGCCCCCGGGGGCTCCGCGCGGTGGGGAGGCGGTACGGCGACGTACTCGCTCCGCCCGCCCCGGCCCAGGCACGCCGTGCCGGGCACGTCCCAGTTCCGGTGCGTACCGGGCGCCACGAGCACGCCGTACCGCTCACGAGTACGGGAGACCATAACCCCCGCCTCGATCCCGGCCGCCCGGAAGCGCTCGCGTACGGCGTGGTCGTCCTTGATGCCGCCGACGCATCCGCGCACGAGCGCGGCGGGCAGGTGCACCACCTCGAAGTGCACCCCGACTCGCACGGCGGCGGCCAGCCCGTGTGCCCACGCCTCGCGCGCGTCGCGCGGGTGGGTCTCGCGGGCGAGCAGCCAGCGGGCCGCCTGGGCGGCGTTTTCCTCGGCGGTCGGGGACATGTCGGTGCTCCAATCCGGTGGGGAAGCAGGAGCGTGGCCGCTCCATCGGCTGAGCACCTACATTCGTCCTCCGGAACGGGCGTTCCTACTGCGTTCCGGGGACGTTGGGCACGGAGTCGGAGTACGTTGCCGAACGTTCCCGACGTCCCAGGGGGTATCCGTGAACGAAGCGCTGCGCCGCGCCATGGCGCAGACCCGGCTGACCGACAGACAGTTGGCCGAGCGGTGCGGCGTCGACGTCAAGACGGTTGGCCGCTGGATCACCCAGGCGGGCCGGGTTCCGCACGCCCGGCACCGGTGGGCGGTCTGTGAGGCGGTCGGAGAGGACGAGGCCGTGCTGTGGCCGACAGCAGCGAAGAAGGCGATCAAGGTCGGGCCCGACCGTGAAGTCGTTGCCGTCTATCCCTTCCGCTCGGCCTGCCCGTCGTCGTTGTGGCGCTCGCTGATCACCAAGGCGGAGCAGCAGCTGACCTTCGCCGGGTACACGAACTACTTCCTCTGGTTCGAGCAGGCACGGTTCGGAACGGCCCTGCGCCGCAAGGCGGCGCAGGGGTGCCGCGTCCGGTTCCTGCTCGGTCACCCCGAGGGAGAACTGACCCGGACCCGGGAGCGCGAAGAAGGGGTCGCGCTGACCCTGTCCACCCGCATCCGGGTGACGCTCGCCGAGCTGGAGAAGATCAAGGAGCAGGCCGGCATCGACGCGAGGTACAGCGACGGGCATGCGTACCTCTCCGTGTTCCGCTTCGACGACGACATGATCGTCACGCCCTTGCTGACCCACCACGTGGGCCATGACGCCCCCACCCTTCACCTGCGCCGGCACCAGGACGACGGCATGTTCGACCGCTTCGCCTCGCACGTCGAGGAGCTGTGGAAGCGGGGCACTCCGGTATGGGAAGGAGACCGCGATGAGTAGGCGGGACTACGAGGACGACCCGGACGCACCGGCCGCCAACAGCCTCGTGCCGGCCGCCTCCGCGGTCGTCGTCGACGAGGGCGGACGCATTCTGCTTCAGCGCAGGCGCGACAACGGCATGTGGGCGCTCCCCGGTGGGGCGATGCACATCGGTGAGTCCCTCCCGGACTGTGCCGTGCGGGAGACCAAGGAGGAGACGGGGATCGACGTCGAGATCGTCGGTCTCGTCGGCACCTACAGCAATCCCCGCCACGTCTTCGCCTACGACGACGGCGAGGTACGGCAGGAGTTCTCCGTGTGCTTCCTCGCCCGCCCCCTGACGGGGCAGCTTGCGGTGTCCGAGGAGTCCACCGACGTGCGCTGGTTCGCCCCCGCCGAGGTCGACGCGCTGCCGATGGTCGCCGGTGTCCGCAGGCGCGTCGACGATTGGCGCTCCGGCGCCATGCCGGCCACCCGCTAGCCGCCGGGGCCGCGGCGTCCGCCGTCACTCCCCGCGGCGCTCCGCGCCTTCCGTCCCCTCCCCGAAGGTCTGTCGCAGGCGGCGGCGGGCGTAGCGGACCGTGGAGCGGACGCCGGCCTCGGTTATGCCGAGGATGCGCGCGGTTTCCTTCGTGCTGAAGCACAGGCCGAAGCGCAGCAGCATGACGTCGCGCTGGCGGTCGGGCAGGGCGCTCAGGGCCTGGTAGAGGGTGAGGGATTCGACGAGGGCGTCGATGGGGTCGTCGGCCTCGCGTAGGGCGGTGGTCTCGAAGGCGGCGACGTCGGCGACGACCGCGCGGCGGCCGCGGGCGCGGGCGAGGTCGGTGGTGCGGTTCTTCACGACGCGCCAGGCGTACGCCTCGGGCACGGGTTGCCGCAGGACGGTGGGCCAGCCGAGCAGGAGTTGTTCGAAGGCGAGGTCGACGGCCTCCTCGGCGTCCGCGCGGGAGTCGAGGTGGAGTTCGGCCCAGCGGACGTACGGTCCGCGGTAGAGCCGGTGGAACGCGTGGAAGTCGGCCGGAATCCCGGGCGGATCGGCGGGGGTGGCGGTGCGGGTGGTGGGGCGGTGGTGCTCCTCGCTCACCTGACGTCCCCCTCGACGGTCATGTGGCGTGCGAGTTCCGTGAGTTCCGCGTTCACGTGCTGCTCGGATCCCTCCGTTTGCTGCCGGCGGTGCCTCCCCGCGCGAGCACCGGAGAGCGGGTGTGTGCTCTCTGCCCTCAGTAGCGTTCCGGAGGGCCCAATCGTGCATTCGAGGCGCGATGGTTTTCACGGAGCGCGACGCCGTGGTTACGCCGGCCCGCCCGGTGGGGGCGTCAAGGGCCGCGCATGCGGCCGGCCATGCCGTCCCAGAAGTGGTGCAGTTCGGGGACGCGCATGCCGACCCAGTTGGGTGTTTTCCTGCTGTGCCCTCGTGGGAAGTGGCGTCGTACGCGCCCCGGCAACAGGGCCTGTTGCTGGCGGCAGAACGGTTCGCGGAGCTCGGCGCGGAGCTCGGTGCCGCGGGGCGGGTAGGGGCAGAACTGGAAGGGGCAGCTGTGGGGGCTGCAGGAGGAGCCCGGTGTCGGTGAGCCGGATGTGGTGACCTTCAGGTCGGGGTGGAGTGGCTCGCGGTTGGCGGTGATGCAGGGGGGAAGCTGCAGGTGCGGTTGCTGCGAGCGGCTCAGCCGTTCCTCGACCTCGTCGGGTTGGCCGTCGCGCTCGATGAGGTTCACCATGACCAGAACGTCGGCGACGAGGCGCTGCGCGCGTCCGTCGAGGCTGCTCCAGCCGATCGAGGGTGGGATCCACAGGTTGTGCTTGCGGTACAGCTGTGGACCGCTGTTGCGTGAGCCGATGTTGTCGGCGACGCCTTTCTCGTCGATCCAGATGAACCGTTCCGGTCTCTTCGTCTCCAGGGCGAGCGTCACCAGATCGGCCGTCTCGGCGACGAACGGGTGCAGTGGCCGGCGTGCCGCGGCGCCGTTTCCGCCGGAAGGCACGGTCGGCGCATGTGCCGTACCGGCCATGGACAGCCAGCGCTCCACCGTCTGGATCGCGGTCGTCGGTGGTGCGTGCGTCTCGTGATGGCCCCGCTTGCGGACGGCCGGGCCGTCGGGAATCTCCCACAGGCACAGCGCCTGGAGCAAAGTGAGCTGCGCGTACCAGCACCGGCTCTGCTGGAGCATGGTCTCCGCCTGCCGGACGAGGTCCTTGCGGCCACCTGAGTACGCGAAGGGGTGACGCTCGCGCCGGTTGGCAGCGAACTTGAACCCTTGGGCCATCGCGTTCTCGACGGACAGCATCAGGTCGGGAGCGCCGGGGTGGTTCGGATCGAGGTGGCGCAGCCATTTCGTCATCCGGCTGCGGGCCTCCTCGCGGCGCTCGTCGCTCACCGAGCCGAGGAGCATGGGGAGCATCCAGGCGCGCATGACGAACTCCCGCCACAGTCGCGCTCGCTGGTCGCGGTATTCCTGGAGGATTTCGGTCCGTGTTCTGTTCAGCTCGTTCTCTTCCGCGGTGCGCTCGGGTGATTTCGGTTTCTGCGACGTCAGCTGCAGTGCGAGCGCCCATTCGTCGAGCCGTTTCCGCTTCTTCTCCTTGAACAGTTCGACCTGGTCCTCGTATTCACCGACGGGGTCGAGATTGATGTCGTTGATTCTCTTCCGGATCACGGCGAACGCCGAGTCGCCACCGTCACCGACTTCCTGCGCGACCGCGAGACGAATGGCGTGGGAGGGGTCGCCGATGCCCAGTTCGAGGAGGTCCACGTACATTGGTGTGGTGGTGATCCTGCGGTTGCCGGTGCCGTTCATCTTGCCGTCGGCCGTGCGCAGGGCAGCGCCCAGTCGCCTGACGACGCGGAGCTTTGCGTCGTCGAGCGTCCGGCTGTCTCCCTTGATGTCGCCCCAGCGGCTCCTGAGGGTGGAGACGATGGCCCTCAGTCGCTCCGGCGGATTCCGTACGCTCTCGATCTCCAGGGCGGCTGCATAGAGTTCGAAGGCCTTGGGGTCCTCGCGCTGCTCCGCGAGCAGACAGAGCCGCTGTGCGAGTGACCGGCCGAAGACGGGATCCCAGTACCGTTTGCGCAGGTCCTTCTTCACCACGGTCATCACCCCGGGTTCTTCCGGGGATAGCGACTTGGCTGCACGCAGGCGGGAGACATTGCCGCATTTGCCGTACCGGTCGAAACGGCGCCGCATGGTCCACAGGTGTTCGGCTTCGATGCCCGCCCATTTCGCCGGGGAGGCGTGCAGGTGCCGGCCCTGGAGCTCGGCGACTGCGACCTCCAGCTTGTCCTGGAGGAGTCCCACGCAGGCCAGTGCGGAGACCACCTCGATCGCATCCCGGCGGTCCGGCTCCGACCTGACGACGTCGACCCGCAGTCGGCCCTCGACCAGCGCCTTCTCCCAGGTCTCCAGCAGCCACAGCCGCAGGGTGGAGCGGTCACGGCTGCGGGTGTCGAGCGGTCGGCCGTCCGTGTGCCCTTCGCGCCCGAGGTAGCCGCTCTTGCTGAGCTCCCTCGCGATGTGAAGGTAGATCGGGGATTCGGTCACCTCGGCCGTTTCGACGATCCAGTCGAGACGGCGCTCGTCCGCTTCCGGTGTCCGCGCCTGCACGAAATCCAGTGCTGCTTCCTCGCTCAGGGGCTCCAGCTCGATGATCGCGGCCCGCGTCACCTCCAGGGCGGTGTGCGGCCGTGAGGCGATGACCAGGGGCAGATTCCTGTCATCGGCCGTCTCGATCGCCCGGGCGATGATGTCGTCCCGGTTCTCCTGGAGGCTCTCGTCCAGCAGCGCCTCCTCCAGCCCGTCGGCGATGACGACCGGTTTGTCGTCCGCCAGCAGCTGCTGCCAGACCCGCTCGGTCTTGGTGCGGGCGAGAATCCCCTGGGGGGCCGCGTCGAGGAAGCGCTGCTTGGCCATTTCCTCGAAATTCAGGTCCGGCTCGCCGGCGGCGTCCCTGAGGCGTACAGGAACGGGGACGGCACCCTGCCGGGCCAGCAGCTGGGTGAGCTGTACCAGCACCGCGGTCTTTCCGGTGCCCACTCCGCCGACCAGCAGGTACGGCCTGCGGGTGGTGCGATCGCGCAGTCGCTGGGCGATCACCTGGGCGATCTCCTGCCGTCCCACGACCTCGGCGGTGTTCGGTCCCGCCGTGGGGACCAGTTCGTGAGGTTTCCTGCGGGCTTTCCTGAGGTACCGCCGCTTCGTCCAGCCGTACCACCAGAACAAGAAGATCGCGGTCGCGAGTCCGACAATGAGGAACGGGCCGACGAAGCGGACGACGGTGGCGAATCCCGTGTTGTCCTTCTGCCACTTCTCGAACCAGGTCGGCCTGCCCCGGACCATGATGAAAAGGCCCTCGCCAAACCAGGCGACGACGATGATCGAGGCAATCACGCACAACGCACGGATGCCATTGGTGTACGTGATCCAGCGGCGCCACTTCCTGGGCCGTATCGCGTCCTCCCGCGCCTCCCACCGCACGGTCAGCCAGTGCCAGAAGGCGAGCGCGTACCACCGCACCCGGCTCAGCGTCCGGCGCAGGAACAGGCTCGCCATGGGGGCATTGGCGGGGCGTTTTCTGCCCGGCGGGTGACGGATAAGTTTGGTCATCCCTTCCCTCCTCCGAGCGTGACGCCTGCTGCGGGAACGGGGCCCCTTCCAACAGGGGCTTCTTCCATCGAACCCACCCCACCGGCCTGATGCAATCCGGCTTCCGGCTTCCCGCCGCCGGTCCGCCGGTCCGCCGGTCATGCCGGCAGGGGCAGGGGGCTGTCGTGGGCGGCGAGCCAGGCGCGGTACGGGGGGCTGGCGGCGGCCGCGTCGCAGTAGGCGGCCGTGAGGTCGGCGAAGAGGGCGTCGACGTCGTGCAGGGGCAGGGAGCCGGAGCGCGAGGCGAGGGAGAGCTGGACGGTGAGGGGGTCGCCGGCCAGCGGGCGGACGACGGTGGCGCCGTCGGGCCGGGGCGTGGCGGTGGGCTGGCAGGGGCGTACGGCTTCGCCGGAGGCGACGAGGTCGGTGGCGGTGGCGGTGTCGCGGACGTGGACGAGGCGGGGGTCGAGGCCGGTCGTGGTGAAGGCGCGGCGCAGGGCGGCGGCCTCGTCGTCGGCGGTGGGGTCGACGATCCAGGGTTCGTGGGCGAGGTCGGCGAGGTGGGCGACGGGTCTTCGGGCGGCGGGGTGGCCGGCGGCCAGTTCGACGAAGCGCGGTTCGCGGGCGACGAGGACGCGGCGTTCGACGCCGGGCGGTACGTGCAGGGGAAAGCCGGCGGTCTCGTGGACGAAGGCGACGTCGAGCTGGTTGGTGGCGAGGAGTTGCAGGAGCGTGTTGGAGGAGACGTCTATGTGGATGGTGGTGTCGGTCTCCGGCAGGCGGCGGTGGATGCGGCGCAGCCAGCCGGCCACGGCGCGGCTGCCGATGCTGCCGATGCGCAGGCGCAATCCGCCGACTCCCAGGGCGGCTTCGCGGGCGGCGGCGACGAGGGCGGCCATCTCGGCGACGATGGGCCGGGCGCGGGTCAGGACGCTGTGGCCGAGCGGTGTGGGGCGGCTGCCGTGCTGCCCGCGGGTGAACAGCGTGCCGCCGACGGTGGATTCGATGCGGCGCAGCTGGGTGGTCAGGGAGGGCTGGGTCATGCCGAGCTGCACCGCGGCCTTCCGCACGCTGCCGGTGTCCGCGATGGCGCAAAGTGCACGGAGGTGCCGGACCTCGAGCTCCATTCCGGGAGCATATCGAGCGCCTCGTACGTCACACCAGACACATCCAGGACGGAGGAGGTGGTGGGTGACGGGTGGGCGGCGAAGTGGTGGCGGAGGATAGGCGATTGGATGGCGTTATGGCCAACTGGCATCATCCGCACCATTGATAACTCGTCAGAAACTCAGGGGGAACACGAGTTCACCCGGTGAGCCCCGCCCGCCGTTCCCACCACGGCGGCAGCAGCGGGCTCTCGGCACGAATGGAGTCCCCCACATGAAACCCTCCACGATGGTGCTCTCCGCCGCGCTCGGCATCGGCCTCGCGGCGACGCTCACCGCCGTTCCCGCCTCCGCCGCCTCGGTGCCGCAGACGCTGGACGGGCAGCACTACTCGCGCTCGGCGTATGTCGGCTCGAAGGCCGAGGAGGCCAACAACAAGGCCTTCTTCGAGGCCGTGATGAAGTCGGCGCAGGCCAAGCAGGCCGCCTCGCCGGGCCTGAAGACCGTCACCGTCACCTACGACGCCAGCAACGCGCCGAGCTTCGCGACGGAGATAGCCAACAGCGCCCGCATCTGGAACGGCTCGGTGCGCAACGTCCAGCTGCGCGCCGGCAGCAACGCCGACTTCAGATACTACGAGGGCAACGACTCGCGCGGCTCGTACGCCAGCACCGACGGCCACGGCCGCGGGTACGTCTTCCTCGACTACCAGCAGAACGAGCAGTACGACTCCACGCGCGTGACCGCGCACGAGACCGGTCACGTGCTGGGGCTGCCGGACCACTACTCCGGTCCGTGCAGCGAGCTGATGTCCGGTGGCGGCCCCGGCCCCTCCTGCACCAACCCGTACCCGAACTCGGCCGAGCGCAGCCGCGTCAACCAGCTGTGGGCGAACGGCCTGAGCGCCTTCGCCAAGGACGGCAAGAACGGCGTCTTCACCACGGCCCGCTGAGCGGTCACGGAAGCGACGGTGGCCCGGTTCCGCAGGGAACCGGGCCACCGGTGCGTCATGGGCGAGGGGTCAGGACGACGCCTCCGCCTCCTGCGGGCGGCGCATCAGGAACGCCGCCCCCGCGCCGGCCGCGAACAGGGCCAGGGCGGAGACGGCCGTGCTCAGCCAGCTCGCGCCGAGCCACTGGCCGCCGAAGTAGCCGAGGCAGACGCTGTAGGCCGCCCAGGTCAGGCCGGCCAGGGCCGACCAGGGCAGGAACTCGGCCACCCGGCGGTGCATCACGCCCGCGCCGATGCTGACCACCGAGCGGCCGGCGGGCGCGAAGCGGGCGACGACGACGAGCGGGCCGCCGCCGCGCAGCAGGGCCGTGCCCAGGCGGGCCTGGGCGGCGGTGAGCCGGCGGGAGCGGGCGATGGCGCGATCGAAGCGGTCGCCGCCGCGCCAGGCGACGCGGTAGGCCATCATGTCGCCGAGCACGGAGGCGGTGGCGGCGCACATCACGAGCGCGAAGACGTCGGGGAAGCCGGAGTGCGCGTGCACGGCCGTGGCCTCGCCGACCGCGCCCGCGGCGGAGCCGGCGGCGGCGGTGGCCGCGGCGATCACCAGGACTCCGCTGGGCAGGACCGGCAGGAAGACGTCCAGGAGGACGGACACGGCGACGATCACATATATCCACGGGGTGCCGGCCAAGGCCCCCAACTGCTCCAGCACGTCCTTCACTCCCGGTACGGTCCCCCGCCGCGACGTCGCAGGGGAGCGGCAGGGGCGGCCTTGACAACCGTACAGCGTACGCGGAGACGTGCCGGAAAGTGCGCTCGGGGTCGGTTTTGTCACGCGAGTCACGTACTGCCCGCACCGCCCCGGGCGTCACAGGAGTGGGCGTCAGCCCCGCGAGCCCCGGCCGAAGAGGCGGTCCAGCGACAGCGCGCCCGGGCCGGTGAAGACCAGCAGCAGGAACGCCCAGCAGAACATCGCCGAGGACTCGCCGCCGTTCTGGATCGGCCACAGGGCCACGCTCTGGTGCACGTCGAAGTACGCGTACGCCATGGAGCCGGAGGCTATGAAGGCCGCGCTGCGGGTGCCGACACCCAGCAGGACGAGCACGCCGGCGACGAGCTGGATGACGGCCGCGTACCAGCCGGGCCAGGTGCCCGCCGGGATCGAGCCGCCGTGCGTGCCGACCGCACCGCCCAGGACGCCGAAGAGGGAGGCGGCGCCGTGGCAGGCGAAGAGCAGGCCCACGACGATCCGGAACAGGGACAGGACATAGGGCCGGGCGGCGTCGACGCGCGCGGTCAGGGTGGCGGCGGGCATGGCGGAGCTCCTCGTGATCTTCGGGGACGGTGGAACGACGAGGGCTACAGGTTAGGGAGACCTAATAGTACTTGCAAGTTCAAGTTTTTGATTTTTTCATTACGGACGGCGAAGGGCGGCCCCCCTGCCGGGAGCCGCCCTGCCTGCGGCGCTGTGCGGCGACGCTCGTCGGTCGGACGGCGCTCGTCGGTCAGCAGCCGCCCAGGATGCCGGCGAGGGCGTTCTTCTCGGCGGCGTCGACGGTGAGCTTGTAGTCGTACTTCACCGACACCCACATGCGCGCGTACTCGCACTGGTAGGACTTCAGCGGCGGCAGCCACTGCGCCGGGTCCTTGTCGCCCTTCGCCTGGTTGACGCGGTCGGTGACCGCGATCAGCTGCGGACGCGTGAGGTCGTTGGCGAACGCCTGGCGCTGCGCGGTGGTCCACTTGTTCGCGCCCGAGCGCCACGCCTGGGCGAGCGGCACCACGTGGTCGATGTCGATGTCCTGGGCGTCGTGCCAGGTGGCGCCGTCGTACGGCGAGTACCAGGTGCCCGAGACGGCCGCGCACCGCTCGTCCTGCTCCACGTCCTCGCCGTCGCGCTGCAGCACGACCTCGCGGGTGTTGCACTGCCCGTGCTGGGTGATCCAGTGCGGGAACTTCGCCCGGCTGTAGCCGTCCATCGAGCCCTCCGCCTGGACGGTCAGCTTGGCCAGTTCGGCGCGGGCGGTCGCGGCGTCCGGCGGGGTGGGCGGCGCGGCCTGCGCCGCGGGGCCGTTCAGGACGAGGGAGCCGACGAGGGCGGCGAGCCCCGCGGCGACCGCCGTACGACGCGCGTAGACGCTCTGCTTGCCGAGGGGGAGGCGCGGTCCGGGCATGGGAACTCCCTTGGGAATGGTGGGGGTGCGGGCCGTCGAAGCGCGGCCAGGATCGCGGCGACGGATGGCAGGGGGGTGGTCGCCAGATGACAGGATGGCGACGGGGTCATGTCAAAGCAAGGGTTTGCGGACGTGAGATGTAAGCGGAACGCAAACTTCAGGACGGTGGCCCCGGCCCGCCTGACACGCCGCCAGCTCACCACCGGGGCAAGGATGTTCGCCGCGCTTAGGGTGGCCGCGTGCTCGCCGCCGACACCCTGTTGCCCGCCAACACCACCCTCGGTGTGGTGCTCGCCGCGCTGCTGCTGGTCGCCGTCACCGTCGCGGCCCGCGCCCGCCTCGCCGACTCCCACGAACACGGCTACGCCCGCGCCATCGCCCTCGCCGGCGTGCGCGCCGCCGTTCAGCTGGCCGTCGTCTCCCTCGCCATCGGCTGGGTCGTAAGGGCCCTGCCGCTGCTCCTCGGCTTCCTCGCGCTGATGTTCGCCGTCGCCGTCCGCACCGCCGGACGCCGCATCACCCCCAACGGCACCTGGTGGTGGGCGGCCGCACCCATCGGCGCCGGCGTGCTGCCCGTCGTGGCCGTCCTGCTGCTGACCGGCCTCGTCCCCCTCAAGGGCGTCGCCCTCATCCCCGTCACCGGCATCCTCATCGGCAACGCCCTCACCGCCACCGTGCTGGGCGGCCGGCGCGCCCTCGACGAGCTGCGCACCCGGCACGGCGAGGTCGAGGCCGGCCTCGCCCTCGGACTCCTGCCCCGCGAGGCCCGACTGGAGATCGCCCGGCCCGCCGCCTCCGACGCCCTGCTGCCCGGCCTCGACCAGACCCGCACCGTGGGCCTCGTCACCCTGCCGGGCGCCTTCGTCGGCATGCTGCTCGGCGGCGCCTCACCGGTGCAGGCGGGCGTCGTCCAGCTCTTCGTGCTGGTCGCCCTCATGGCCGTGCAGGCCGTCGCCGTCACCGTCGTCCTGGAACTCGTCGCGTGCGGCATCCTCCACCGATCCCGTACGCTGGGAGCAGCAGAAGGGGAGTAGCTCTTCGCCGGACCGTCGACATACTGCCGAGCCTCAGCGCCCGGCCGGCGCCCGGAGCCGGTACACCGCCGCGATTGCCACGCGGTGCCACCGGTCAGCGAGACCTTCGGCCGCAGTGTCCACGACGCTGCCGTGCCGAAGCGACCCCTGGAGCGTTGCGGTGCGGCGGCCCGCCCCGACAGAGGAACCACCCCTGTGATCAGCATCACCGTCGCCGCGCTCGTCTTCGGCGTGATCTTCCTTGCCGAGCTGCCCGACAAGACCGCCCTGGCCGGCCTCATGCTCGGCACCCGCTACCGGGCCTCCTACGTCTTCGCCGGCGTCGCCGCCGCCTTCCTCGTCCACGTCGCCCTGGCCATCGCCGCCGGCAGCATCCTGACCCTCCTGCCGCACCGCGCCGTCCAGGCCGTCGTCGGCCTGCTCTTCCTCGCCGGCGCGGCCATGCTGCTGCTGAAGAAGGACGAGGAGGACGAAGGCATCACCAAACCCGCCGACCAGTCCTTCTGGAAGGTCTCCGGCGCCGGCTTCATGCTCATCCTCGTCGCCGAGTTCGGCGACCTCACCCAGATCATGACCGCCAACCTCGCCGCCCGCTACGACGACCCCCTCTCCGTCGGCCTCGGCGCCACCGCCGCCCTGTGGTCCGTCGCCGCCCTCGGCATCCTCGGCGGCCGCACCCTCATGCGCTACGTGCCGCTGCGGCTCGTGACCAAGGTCGCGGCCCTGGTCATGCTCGCCCTCGCCGGCTTCAGCCTCTACGAAGCCGTCCTGGGGTAAATGAGGTGCCGGCCGGTTCACGGGCGTGCCACCCTCCGCCCGTGAACCGTGCACAGATCTCCGCGCTCGCCCACGCCGACCACCCCATCGCCGCCCCGCTCGACGACGAGGCGGTACGCACCCTCCTGCAGCGCGCCGTACCGCGCGAGGACGCGCGCATCCTCGACCTCGGCTGCGGCCGCGCCGAATGGCTCCTGCGCGCCCTCGCCGCCTACCCGCACCTGCGCGCCGAAGGCGTCGACGTCTCCGCCCCCGCCCTGGCGGCCGCCCGCGCCGGCGCCGAACGCCTCGGCGTCGACGACCGGCTCGTCCTGCACGAGGCCGACGCCGGCACCTTCACCGCCCCCCACGCCTTCGACCTCGTCCTCTGCGTCGGCTCCACCCACGCCTTCGGCGGCCCCACCGCCACCCTCGCGGCCGCCCGGCGCCACCTCGCGCCCGGCGGCCGCGTCCTCATGGGCGACGGCTTCTGGGAGCGCGAGCCCACCGCCGAGGCGGTGGAGACGCTGGGCGACCTCGACGACCTCACCGGCCTCGTGCACCGCATCACCACCGACGGCTGGACCCCCGTCCACGGCCACATCAGCACCCGCCGCGAACTCGACGCCTACGAATGGGCCTGGACCGGAACCCTCTCCACCTGGGCCCTCGACCACCCCGACCACCCGGACAGCCCCCAGGCCCTGGCCGCAGCCACCACCCACCGCGACGAATGGCTGGGCGCCTACCGGGACTCCTTCGGCTTCGTCACACTGGTGCTGCGGCCGACGTCCGAAGACTGAGGGGACCAGTACCGTCGGATTTCAGCGACGTCCCAGGACCTTCGCCCTGCCTTCGCTGCCGAAGCCGAGCCCGTAGCGGTAGATCTCCGGCACCCGGTAACGGCCGTCCTTGTCCCTGAGGAATACGCCGGAATCGACCAGGAATTCCGCCTGCTCTACATTGAGGTTCACCGTCTTCAGTTCGAAGGGGACGGTGACCGCCTCAAATTTCTGCAGATCGGTCAGCAGGGCGCCGATTTCCTGGTTCTCGGTCTGGATGGAGTCGATCTTGCTCTTGCTGCATTCGAGGAGCGCATTGCGCATGGCGCTGGGAACCAGAACGCGATCTTCGAAATTGCTGGGTGGGATGGAGAGCCGTGACGCCTCGGCGAGGAATGTCACCACATCCCTTGCCTGTACTTGGTTGTGGAAATCGCTGAGAGCGGCCAGGACCCACAGATGGGAGCGCGCTTCCCGTGACTTCTTCGAACCCATTTTGCGCCCCCACAGTTGAATGAGGGACTCGACCAGCCTTTCGTTGGGCAGCTCGGTGATGTCGGCCCTGTCCACGGGGTGCGGAAGAGCATTCGCCTCGGCAGCCACCCACAACGCGAGTCGGAGGGCTTCCTCCTTGTCCCAGCGGAGCTCGTAGGGGGCGTACCGGGCCAGCAGCTGCCCACTGTTCTGCCGCACCGCTCGTGTCACCAGGTCGCGACGCACGAATACGACCAGCCCGAGAGGGCGGCCACGGAGCGACCGCAACCACCCCAGAACATCGATGAGAAGGACTCGCAGTGCGGTGCGCTTGACTTCGCGGTCAAGGGTCTGCAGGAGATCCTCGAGCCCGTCGATGACGAATACCGCGCGTGTGCGTTTGCCGAGATCGGTGAGGGCTCCCTCGACGTCACCGTCGTCAGGCGGAAGCACCCCGGCTGCTGCAGCGAGACACTCGAGCCACAGATCACGCCACCCGAGATCGTCCTCGCTGCCCAGCGTGGAAAGTGCACGCTTCAACCGGTCGGAAATCTTGGCTCCCGCCTCGCTCTGTCCACTGCCATGCCGGCTTGCGAAAGAGTCCCTCAGATCCTGAGTGGTGAAGTCGTTGAATTGCAGATTCGCAGATTCCAGGACGGGAACGATGGGGGCATCCAGGCGAACGCCCTCGACGTGGGACTGTTCGGCAAACCTGTCCCAGGATCGGGACGTGCACGCCTTGCCATGCAGGAAGGTCTTCCCCGCTCCCTTCGCCCCGACCACCAGGACGATGGGGGATTCCGTGCGGTGGTCTCCCAGTAGGCGCCGCAGAGGTTCGGTCACCAGGAAGCCGCTGGCGGACGACAGCGCTTCGTTCTCTGCGTAGACGAGCTGCTTCGCCTTGGCCGCCAAGTTCCTGCGCAGGGCGGTGTAGTCGACGGCGTCCGCGGACTCCTCCGTCGTTTCCCGTGACTCGGTCGCGATCGGTTCCGGAGCCGGAATGATGGGGTCCAGAACCTCGGACACCTTGCAGCTGTTCACGACTTGCAAGACCGCGTCCCATCCCGAGGGCAGGGCCAGCAGTTCTTCACGGAACGGGCTCAGCACGGGCCTGGACAGCAGCCCGGAATCAACCTGATCCGTACCTTCGTCCGTGTCCCCGGATTGCCGCAGCGTCGTGAACAAGGCATCGCCGAGCTCGTCTCGCGCCCGTTCCGCTTCCGCAGCGTGTACGTCAGGTCGGTACTGGGTGATGATGACGGAACTGGCGGGATCCTTCCGATGAAGGGCCGGAGCGCGGCGCCCCAGCTGTCGGAGCAGTCCTTCCGTGCCCGCGAGGGATTGATGGCTCAGAGTGGTGACGAAGATGCGCTGTACCCGCGGATCGAGCAGCACAGGAGCGGACAGCTCGGACGCACCCGCGCGAAGGTCCACCACAACGGTGTCTGCTTTCACGCGTGCGGCGAGCGCGGCCAGCGCCTCGGTGAGGAAGTACGGCGAGCGTCCAGGGGTGAGCAGATCCGCCGGCTCGATCCGGGCGGGGCTGAGCAGTGGCCCCCTGCTCGTCGGGACGACCGTTATCCGGCCGGCACCGGGGTAACGGCCCACCTGCTGGTTCGGCAGGTACGCCGCCGCAATGTCGACCGCCGTCGACCAGCCACCGTCTTCCGAGCCCTGAAGCAGAGCCAGAAAATCGGTGTAGCAGAAGTCGAGTTGTCCCCCTTGAGCCTTGTGCATCCAGGTGATGCCCGGGGCCTCGAGGTCTGCATCGACCAGCAGGACGCTGCCGCCACGTCGAGCCACCGCATCAGCCATGGCTACAGCGTGAACCGTGCGCCCGACGCCGCCCTTGAAGGAGTGGAACGCCACGAATTGCACGTCACCGGTGAAGCGCTCGTCGTTCGGCCGGTCCAGCGGCTGAGCCAGGTGCGGCGTGATGTGCTTCTCACGCAGCAGGGGTACGCGACGGGGCTGCTCGGCGTGGTCCTGCTCACGACTGAGAACCACGGGAATGCCCGTGAACCCGGGCACCCGCGGGTCGTCCAAGCCGAGCATGATCTCGCCGTCACGCCATTCGGTCGAACCGGCGCCGAATGCCCGGTCGAGCCATCCCTTCACCTGCTCGACGGCCGTGCCGCGCGAGACGACGAGCTCCAGGCCGTCCCACCAGCCGTCCGCAGCCAGCAGCCACGACGGCCATCGGCCGTCGGCGGCCAGGAGAGTGAGATGCTCGTCGACATCGACCCAGGTGAAGAGGTGCTCGGGAGGAGTCGGCCCCTCCAGGTCGTGCAGATCGGCCATGGGTCCTACTCCTCAATCCTGCTCGCACCAGCTGACCAGGGTGCGGAGCGTCTCATGGGCTTCCTTCTCATCCGCCGCGTCCAACTTCGCACCATAGCGCCATGCCTGGTGCAGATCGGCCAGAGCCACGGAGCCGCGCGTGGGTGGGTGCAACCGACAACTCTGAAGACGATTCAGGCGCTCGCCGAGGTGGCGTGGCAGCCGGAGGTCCTTGGCCAGCTTGCGCAGGTCGTGTGTGGGATCCAATCCGGAGGAGTCACGAAGGCCGCGCCGGGCCAGCAGCCGCTCCTTGAGGCCGCACTCTGCGGCGTAGAACGTCAGCAGGCAGGCCGTGGCCCCGTCCCCTTCCGTGTACACCGTTTCCGCGCTGTCGCTCAGCTGATCCCGTCGTCGCTGGAGTGCCCTGACCCCCACCTGAAGCACCATGGGGGGAGTATGCCAGCCGCACTGCCGATTTTCGGACCACATGAACGGATGCTGAACCGGCAATACGGTGCACGTAGTTCGGTTGCCTCATGGCCGCCTACGGGAGCTGCGGGGGATCACCTTGCCGAGGCGACCTGCCAGGCGCTGTGACCCGCACCGACGGTGGTGGGCGCGCTCGGCACCGTTCGCTCCGGCAGCTCCAGGGCCAGGGCGAGGGCGCGGTAGTCCGCGAAGCGCTGCGTACCGCACTGACGGCAGGACTCGATGCCCCCGATCAGCGTCCAGGCCGCCTGGGCGTGCGCACAGCGCGCCGCCTTCTTCGTGGGCCGCCCGGGAAACGCCCGTACGGCCCGTGCCCGCCGTGCCCGCCGTGCCGGCCGCCTCACGAGTGCGCCGCCCTCAGGTGCAGCCCCAGGGCAGTGGCCATGGCCTCGGCCGTCTTCCGGTCGCCCTGCCGGACGGCGGTGTAGCGGCGGGCCTTGATCTCCCTGCAGCGGAGGCAGGGCGGGGGCGGTGGAGCCTGGCCGGTTCCCTGTGAAGGTTTTGCGGCAGGCTGCATCGGACTGGTGTCATCACACACTTTGACTCCGCGACGGTAAAAGGTAGAAGAACACGGAGAAGGCGCCCTGAGCATTTATCTCTAGAGAAGTATCAGTGAAGCATTCTCTCTCTAGAGAAGTCAACCGGCTCGCAAACCAAAGGGGTTGGGGATACCCGGTCGGGTCGGTGGGCGGGGCGCCCGTAGGCTGTCCAGGGAGGAGAGGTGATCACCCGATGGCCGAGCAGGGCTCTGTCCGCCGTACGAAGTACCAGAGGATCGCAACCGAACTGCGCGACGCGATCCAGGCGGGCGAATACGCCCCCGGTGACCGGTTGCCCGGCGAGAACGAGCTGATGGCCGCCTACAACGTGGCGCGGATGACGGCCCGGCAGGCGCTCGGAGTACTGCAGAACGAGGGCATCACCGAGGCCCGGAAGGGCGCCGGCGTCTTCGTGCGGTCGTTCCATCCGCTGCGGCGGCACGGCATTCAGCGGCTGAGCGGTGGCAACTGGGGCTCCGGGCAGTCCATCTGGTCGGCCGACCTGGGAGAACGCGCTCTCGTCGTCGACCGCGTGGAGGTCACGGAGCGCACGGCTCCCGAACACGTCGCCACGGCGCTGGGACTGTCCCCGACGGCGACCGTCTGCGTCCGCAGCCGCCGATTCCTGCTGGACGGAAAACCGGTCCAGACGGCCGTTTCCTACCTGCCGTCCGAACTCGTCGCCGGTTCGGCCGTGACCCGCGAGGACACGGGCCCCGGAGGAACCTACGCCCGCCTCGCGGAGCTCGGCTGCGCACCGGTCCGCTTCCGCGAAGAACTCCGCTCCCGCATGCCCTCCACCGAGGAGGCCGCCGAACTCGGCCTGTCCTCCGGCACCCCCGTCATCCAGATGTGCCGCACGGCTTTCGCGGAAGGAGGCCGGGCCGTGGAGTTCAGCGAGATGACGCTGGATTCCGCGTCGTACGTCCTGGAGTACGAGTTCGATGCGTGAAGCCGGGGGCGGGAAGGCGTCGGTGGGAAGGGCGCGGCGGGTGCCGCATTCGCATAGCAGCTCTCCGGACGGGTGAATACGCTGGTCGTAGGGGTCGGCATCTTCGATCCGAGGAGCCTGCCATGAGGAGGAAGACGCACGGCGCCTGGCGTGCGACGGGAGTCGTCACCGCACTCGTGACGGCCGTCGCCATGGCCTCCGTCGCTCCGGTTCAGGCGCAGTCCACCGCTCAACTGTCCGCGTGGATCAGCGACGGCTGGGGTGGCGGGACGATCACCAGCGTGCCCGCGGGGATCAACTGCCACACGCAGGCGTGGGACCCGTACACGTCCACCGATCCGCCGCCCAACCCGACGGGTAATTGCACCGCGACCTTCCCGGTCGGTACGACGGTCACCTTCACGGCCACGCCCGACCCGGGGTCGTACATCAATGACGGCCCCACCCCGAATCCCGTGACCATCCGCAGTGGCTACAACTACACCTGGGTGATGTTCTGCCCCAATGACGGTCTGTGCTCGGCGGGTTAGGGTCGTGGTCGTCAAGCGACGTCGAGGTGCGTCGCCAGGCGCTGGAGGAGGTCCATCAGCACGCCGTACTCGTCCGGAGTGAGGCACTGCATCATGCGGGCGCGTTCGACTCCGGTGCGGTCGGAGATCCGGCGGTGGGCGGCCCGGCCCGCCTCCGTCAGTTCGAATGTGCCGGTGTCCATCGGGCGGGCCCAGCCCCGGGCGGTCAGGGTCTCGACGTACGGGCGCATCGTCGGCTCGGTGGGGGAGAGGAAGGCCGCCATCGTCCTGTCGACGTCGGGCACCGTGGCCGGCTCGTAGGAGAGCGTGTTGAGGACCTGCCAGCCGCGGCGGGTGAGGTTCTCGTCGGCGAGAAGGCGGGCGAAGCTCTCCTCGATGGAGCGGTCGATGGATTTGAGCCAGTAACCGAGCGGGCGGTGGACGCGGACGTCGGGCAGGGCAGTGTCCTGGGTGGTCATGAGGGTCCCCCTTATGTATGCGTTATTGCAACAGTTGTAAACTAGCATGCATGTCGAAGGGTGACCAGCAAGAAGAAGCCGTTGCCGCCGTCGAGCGGGCCATGGTGGCGATCCGCCGCAGTCAGACGCGCCGTTCGCTGGCGCGGCTGGCGTCCGCCGAGGGCGGGCGTCAGGTGGTGGATCCCACGTTGTTCGGGGTGCTGGACGCGGTGGAGGAGCGCGGCCGCTCCTGCACCGTCACGGATGTCGCCGCCGCGCTCGGCGTCGACCAGCCGCGGGCCAGCCGCCTGGTGCTGCGGGCCGTGGAGGACGGGCTGCTGACCCGGCACGCCGACCCCGCCGACCGCCGGCGCACGCTGCTCGAACTGACCGCGTCGGGCAAGGAGCAGCTGCAGCGGGCGCACCGGGTCCGCCGTGCCGTCTTCGGCAAGGCGATGGCGGCCTGGCCGGAATCCGACCGCAGTGAATTCGCCCGGCTCATCACGGCGTTCGTCGCCTCGTTCGGGCAAGTGATGGAGGGGGAGGGGAAGTAGGGGGATGCGGGGTGAGAGGGGTAACCCTCGGTAGCGGCGCATGGCCGGGGCTGCGCATGCGCTCGCGCGTGCCTATCGTGAGAGAAGGGGCAGCAGCGCGAGGAGTGCGGCCATGACGTCGACGACATGGGACGAGACGCCCGTCACGTTCACGGGCGGCGGAGTCGAGATCCGGACGCAGCAGCTCGGTGGCGACATGAGCGTGCTGTACATGCGCGCGTCCGAGGGCGCGGACCTGAGCCCCCGGCTCAAGGGGCTTGAGGACGACATGTGCCAGTGCCCGCACTGGGGCTGCATCACCAAGGGGCGCATCGCCCTGCGGACGGCGCAGGGCGAGGAGACGTACGAGACGGGGCAGACGTTCTACTGGCCGCCGGGGCACTCGCCCCGGGCGGTCGAGGACAGCGAGTTCTTCGTCTTCTCCCCGGTGGAGGCCCTGGAGCGGACGATGAGCCACGTCACGGCCGAGGAGGCGGCGTGAGGTGACGTCCGGGGCGGGGCCGCCCGACCGGCGGACCCGCCCGCGGGGCCGGAGCCCGTCCGGCGGACGAGGTGTGCGCGGCACTCCACCTGCGCCCACGGGTGCGTCGTGGCGTGTCGCGCAGTTCCCGCGCCCCTTACGGGGTCTCGGTCTCCGTGATCCCCGTGATCCGCAGGGTGATCCGCCCGTCCGTGCCGCGTTCCACCCGTACCGACGTCAGGTCGGCGACCGCGACGTCCGGGGCGTGGGCGGCGGCGCGGGGGCCGATGCCGACGACGCGCATGCCGGCGGCCTTGGCGGCGGTGATGCCGGCTTCGGAGTCCTCGAAGGCGATGCAGTCCTCGGGGGCGAAGCCCAGTTCCGCGGCGCCCTTGAGGAAGCCCTCGGGGTCGGGCTTGCTGGCGCCGACCGACTCGGCGGTCACGCGCACCGGCGGCATGGGCAGGCCGGCGGCCGTCATGCGGGCCTCGGACAGGGCGCGGTCCGCGGAGGTGACGAGGGCGTGGGGGAGGCCGGCGAGGGCGGCCAGGAAGGCGGGGGCGCCGGGGACGGGGACGACGCCGTCGACGTCGGCGGTCTCGGCGGCGAGCATGCGCCGGTTGTCCTCGTGGTTGAGCTCCATGGGGCGCTCCGGCAGCAGGACGGCCATGGTGGCGTAGCCCTGGCGGCCGTGGACGACCTTCATGACCGCGTCGCCGTCCAGGTCGTGCTCGGCGGCCCAGCGGCGCCAGCAGCGCTCGACGACGGCGTCGGAGTTGACGATCGTGCCGTCCATGTCCAGCAGGAGCGCGCGGGCGGTGAGCGTGGCGCCTGCGGGGGTCTCGGCGCGGGCGTGGGCGGTCATCGGGGCCTCCAGGGGCCTGGCGGAGCGCGGGGGAGAACAAGCGGCTCCACCCGCCGGTCAGGGAGTGCGGGCGGAGCCACTTTGTTTCTCAAAGATACAAAACGGGCGGCCGCAGCGCCAACGGCCCTGGTCGGCCTAGCCCGGCGAGCCGCGGACGGCCATCCGGGCGACCATGGAAGCCGGCGACCGGCGCCGGCCGAGTGACGTGGGCCGGCCGAACGCACCGCACCCCCGTTCGGGAGGAGCTGGCCATGGCCCAGGACACCCCGAGGCCCCCCGAGGCCGCCGCATCCCCGCCCGCACCGGCGGCGGTGGGCGCGCCCGGCGAGGGACGGTCGCAGAGCACCGTGCGCGTGGCCATCGGCGCCCTGCTGCTGGGCATGCTGCTGGCGGCGCTCGACCAGACGATCGTCTCCACCGCCCTGCCGACGATCGTCAGCGACCTCGGGGGACTGGAGCACCTGTCCTGGGTGGTCACCGCTTACCTGCTGGCCTCGACCGCGGCGACGCCCCTGTGGGGCAAGCTGGGCGACCAGTACGGGCGCAAGAAGCTCTTCCAGACCGCCATCGTGATCTTCCTGGTCGGCTCGGCCCTGTGCGGCATCGCCCAGAACATGCCCCAGCTCATCGCCTTCCGCGCGCTGCAGGGCCTGGGCGGCGGCGGCCTGATCGTGCTGTCGATGGCGATCGTCGGCGACATCGTCCCGCCCCGGGACCGCGGCCGCTACCAGGGTCTGTTCGGCGCGGTCTTCGGCGGGACGAGCGTGCTCGGCCCGCTGCTGGGCGGCCTGTTCGTCGACCACCTCAGCTGGCGCTGGGTGTTCTACATCAACCTGCCCGTCGGCGTCGTCGCGCTCGCCGTCATCGCCGCCGTCCTGCACATCCCCGCCGTCCGCCGCCCGCACCGCATCGACTACCTGGGCACCTGCCTGATCGCCGCGGTGGCCACCTGCCTGGTGCTGATGACCTCCCTGGGCGGGACGACCTACCCCTGGGCGTCCTGGCAGATCATCGGGCTGGGCGTGCTGGGCGTGGCGCTGCTGGTGCCGTTCGTGCGCGTCGAACGGCGCGCGGCCGAACCCGTGCTGCCGCTGGGCCTGTTCCGGCTGCGCACCTTCGCGCTGTGCTCGGTCATCGGCTTCGTCATCGGCTTCGCGATGTTCGGCTCGATGACGTACCTGCCGACGTTCCTGCAGGTCGTCCAGGGCGTCTCGCCGACGATGTCGGGCGTGCACATGCTGCCGATGGTGGCCGGCATGCTCATCGCCTCCACCGGCTCCGGCCAGATCGTCAGCCGCACCGGCCGGTACAAGGTCTTCCCCATCGCCGGCACCGCCGTCACGGTCGTCGGCCTGCTCCTGCTGCACCAGCTCGACCCGGCCACGAGCACCACCACCACGAGCCTGTACTTCTTCGTCTTCGGCTTCGGGCTCGGCCTGGTCATGCAGGTCCTCGTGCTGATCGTGCAGAACTCCGTCGGGTACGAGAACCTCGGCGTCGCCACCTCGGGCGCGACGTTCTTCCGCTCCATCGGCGCCTCGTTCGGCGTGTCCGTCTTCGGCACGATCTTCGCCAACAAGCTCGGCCCGCGCATCGCCGCCGCCCTCACCGGCGTCCCCCTGCCGCCCGGCCTGGGACCGGCCACCCTGCAGGCCGACCCGCACGCCCTGCACCGGCTGCCCGCCGCCCGCCGCGGCGCCGTCCTCGCCGCCTACTCCCAGTCGATCACCGACGTCTTCCTCTACGCGGTGCCCCCCGCGCTCCTCGCCTTCGCCCTCGCCTGGCTGCTGCGCGAGGAACCCCTGCGCGCCAGCGTCACCGCCCCCGACGCCAGCGAGGTCGTCTCCAGCAACCCCGTCGAACGCTCCTCGCACGACGAGGTCGCCCGCGCCCTGTCCCTGCTGGGCAGCCGCGAGGGCCGGCGCCGGATCTATGTGAAGATCACCGACCGCGCCGGGCTCGACCTGCGCCCCGCCGCCAGCTGGATGCTCCTGCGCATCCACCGCGACGGCCACGCCGAACCCCCGCTCCTCGCCGAACGCGCGGACATCCCCGTCCGCGTCGTCACCGAGGCCGCCCGCGAACTCGAAACGCGCGGACTGGTCGCACGCGAGGGACCGGTGCTGCTGTTCACCGAGGCCGGCAAGCTGGAGGCCCAACTGCTCTTCCGGGCCCGGGAGGAGATGCTCGCCGAACTGCTCGGCGACTGGTGGACGGCCAAGGACCGGCCCCACGACCTCCAGGCGCTCGTCCACGAACTCAGCACCGAACTGTGCGGCTCGGACGCCGAACAGCCGCGCGACGACGATGCGCGCGGCGTGAAGGGCGACCACCGCCGCTGAGCGGCCCTCAGCCGAGCTCCTTGCCGAGCCACACCTCCGCGTACGGCCCCGCGCAGTACGGCGCGATCGCCGCGTAGCCGTGCCGGGCGTACAGCGCCCGCGCCTCGGTCAGATCCCGCCGCGTCTCCAGCACCATCCGCCCCGCACCCCACGCCCGCGCCGCGGCCTCCGCGGCCGCCAGCAGCGCCGGCGCCCCACCGCGCCCCCGGTGCCCGGGCCGTACGAACATCCGCGTCAACTCGGCCGTACGCGCGTCGAGCCGCCGCACCCCCACGCACCCGCCCGGCTCTCCTGCGCCGTCCCGGCCCACCAGCAGCACGCCCCGCGGCGGGGTGATGTCGTCGTCGGCCATCCCGGCCAGATACCCCGCGATCTCCTCGGGGGTGCACGGCCGCCCGTCCTCCCGAAGGTGCCAGCGATCGGCCACGTCGGTCAGGTACTCCCGCAGCAACACGGCCGCCTCGGGGGAGGTCGCGGATTGCTCGGTGATGGTCCAACGGGGGGTGGGTGCGCTCGTCATGGCGCGGATCGTCGCACGGCGGCCGCGAGGGGGCAGCTGCTTTTCCGGCGGCCGGGGCGGGGCGGGCGGCACTACGATGTCGATCATGGAAGGCAGCGATGTGCCGCGCTGGATGCGGGTGGTGTCCGTGATCGCCGACGTACTGCTTTCGGTACTGCGCGGCGGCAGCAAGCGTAAGCGTGGGAGCTCCTCCACCGGCGATTCCTCCGGGGACGCCGACGGCTGACCCGGGCGGTACTCGTCAGGCTGTCCCGTCCCTGGCTAGGCCCCTTGCTCAGGCTTGTCGGACGGCGTGCGCGGAGACCAATGCGGCGTCGCGGCTGACCTGTCGCTCGTATGAGGAGTCCGACCTTCATTCCCATGGGCAGACAATGGCGGCTTTGAAACTGGCTTTTGAGCTTCTCGGTCACAATGCGCGGAGGCAGCCCGCATGCCTGCCGCACACGCTGCAAGGATGGCGGCATAGAAGACGCTACCTATGATCAAGTACCCGGAATCCGGCACCCCTTTGATCATGTCCGCAACTCCCCATATGGCCATGACCACATAAACGTTGCACCATATGAAAGTCAGCCAGTAGAAGACTCGCCACACCTGGGCAGCCACTCCATGAAGCGGCCGGATCAGGAGCAATCGGCGTAGAACGGGGGCCTTCTTCGGAGGTTCCACTTTCTTTCGAGAAGCTTCGACCGCTGCGTAACATCTGTCCAGCCAGTCGCGGGCCGGGCGCAAATCGTCCTCAAGTGGACCCAGCAGTTGACGAGCCTGTATCCATGCCTGAATGAATTGAACTTGCGCTTGACCTATTTCAACTTGCCGTCGAAGTCGAAGGTCAAAATTCTTTTCATTGCGGCGATCTTTGATGAGGATGCCGAGGGCGCCCATCGAGCCCGTCAATACGGGAGCCAGAAGCGGAATGAGGCTCACAAGTATTTCTTTTCCCGTCATGGCTTCATTCACCTCGCTTGATGTCTCCGATCAGCGAAGAAGCGACGGAATCCCCTGCATCCAGCCTGCGCCTTCCCATCTCTGTGGGCAACGCGCAGCGCCCGGCAGGGTTCGCCAGGAGCACGCTCTCCTGTGCCCCAGCCCGCTGTTATCAAATCGCAAACGTCCACAGGCGCGCAGCGCGCCGAGAAGTAGCCGATCCACCCCCACACCCGGCCCAGCCCCCTGAGCCGCGAAGACGACCGGACCGGCACCAAGTGGAGCGGCCCCGGCCAGAGAGCGCTAGCGGTACTTCGCCGACGGCAGGTTCGTCGTGGCGCAGGTCAGAACATGGCCGGCTACGAGGGGACAGGTGGGGGGCGCGGGTCCGGCGCTCGCAATGCACGACCGTGGGAGGCTGGCCGCCGTTCTCGCGCCGTCACCACTGCGGCAGCGTAAGGAGACCGCACCACCCGGCCCTGGCTGAGGGGGAGCCGGCTGCTGCCGCGCTGTGGCCAAGCCCGGCGGAGACGCTCCGCTCGCACCTGCCATCGCCGTGGCTGAGCGTCCGGCCGCCCCGCCGAGTCGGTTGGTGTGACCTCCAGCCAATGCGGCAGTGGACCTGCTGCAGGAGCCGCTACCAGGTGCCGTCCGCAGACCACAGCAGATGCCTTTTGTGCACGGTCTTTCAGGGGCCGAACCCCTCGGGCAGGTCACGCCACTGCCCCCGGTCCGCACCCGGTGCAGAACCCCGTCGATCACCTGTCGGTGATGCCGCCACCTGCCGCAACGTCCGTTGCTCACCGGCAGAAGCGACTCCAAGCGAGCCCACTCCTCGTCCGTCGGATCACCGCGACCAGTCATACCAGGCCAACGAGTCGGATGAGTCGGATGAGCGGAGAAGCATGGCTTGGGCCGAGGTGGTTCACCGCCCCGTCGGGGTCCATGCGGCAAGCTCGTTGCCACCCGGCTCCCGGAAATGGAAGCGCCTGCCGCCGGGGAAGTCGAACGCCTCGGCCGTGATGGTGCCGCCCGCCTTGAGGACCGCGGCTCGCGTCGCCTCCAGATCGTTCACCTGGATCACGGCGAGCGGCCCGGCCGGGGCTTCCGAGTGGTCCTGCTGGAAGCCGAGGCTGACTCCGCCGCCGCAGTCCACATCAATGTACTCCGGGCCGTACGGCGTCCCCGCCCAGCCGAAGACGGCCCCGAAGAACTCTGCGGATTCCCGAGCCGACGTGGTGGGGAACTCGACCATCGTGAAGTTGCTCATGCCCTCGATCATATGAAGGGCTGTTGAGGGTCGTGTCAGTACACCTGGTGACAGTTCCGGGCCGTGGCCGCCCGCTATGACAAGCACGGCTACGCCTGTCCGGCACGGTTCATGCAGCCGCACCGCTTATCTCGCCCTGCTCGTGATCGAGTAGACATGGCCCAGCGGACCCGGCGCATCTGCCGCGCCCGGGCCCGCGCCGACGCCGAGCTGGAGAACAGCAGTGCCGAGGACATGCACGGCGGAGAGTTCGAGGTCTCCCTGCTCCTCCACGGCGCCCCACACCTCGTGCGAGACGGTATCGACGGGGACGACCACTCGGCCCCAGCCGCCCGTACCTGCTCACCCTGGGCATGGCCGGCTACACGACGAACGGCATCATCGGGCAACCCTCGCTCGCCACGGCAGCCAAGGGCAAGGCGATCTTGGACAGCTTCTCGCGGTCCGCTCAGGCCCACCCTAGGGGCGATCGCGCCCAGCTGACATACGCGTTCTTCAACTGGCTGCCGGTGGGTTGGGCCCCGCTATACGACAGCCGGGGCCTCCACCGGCAGCGTGGGATGCTCAGGCGCCGCTGTTCTTGGGGCCCGCCTGCTGGATGACCTCGAAGCTCCACAGGGTTGACCCGGAGGCCGCCGGGCGCTGCTTGGGGGCGCCTTCCCCGCCGCCTTGGTGCGCGGCCTTCATGGGGCCCTCCATCCATGCCTGGAAGTCCTCTTCGCTGCGCCAGCGCGTGTAGACCAAGTAGGTGTCGGTTCCCTCGACCGGGCGAAGGAGCTCAAACCACTCGAAGCCGTCGGAGTTCTCCACGGCCCCCGCGCGGGAGGCAAAGCGCTGCTCAAGTACCTCGCGCTGTTCGGCCGGGACGGTCAGAACGTTGATCTTCACAATGCTCATGGGGTCATCTTGCCCCACTCCTGTCGACAGCCCGGTCAGGGGCGAGTTACTGACCTTGTGGACGTGGTGTCGCAGGGGCTGATGGACGGTTTATCGGATCCGGCAGGGTGAGGCCCTTGGCGAGCGTCGGGTTGATCGTCAGCGGACCGAGCTTCCGTGGCAACGCTGCACCACTTCAGCGGGCACCGGTTTGACCGTCCCGCACTGTGAGCACGTGCGGCGTTCCTCATAGCGGTGGAACGCGTCGATGAACGCGGGTACCTGTCGCTGCACGTCCTTGTGGACGTACTCCTCGCGATACAGCTCATGGTTGCACTGCTCGCAATACCACACGATCGCCTCGGTGGCGTCCGCTGCACGGCTTCGGTGGATGACGAGCCCGACGCTCCCTTCGGTTCGGATGTTCAGGTGAGGCACCCGAGGGGGAACCAGGAACATCTCGCCTTCCCGGATCAGGAGGTCGCGGAATTCTCCGTCCTCGCGCACGCGGCTGATCAGCTCTCCGCGGACCTGGTAGAAAAGCTCCGGGGAAGCGTTGATGTGGAAGTCGCTCCTGCCGGGCGGACTGGGGCCGTCGAAAAGCGCGACCATGAATCCGTCGTTCCAGAGGAGCTCGTGGTGCATCACCGGCTTCTCACCGGCGGCGGCACTGTCGAGGGCCCACTGGATCACGTTGACGACGTCCAATCGGTCCCGCATACCGCACCTCCTTTTCCGGGCGGCTCGTAGAAGAAGTGCGGCAGCGTGTTCAGCGTGTACGTGCCGAAGAAGCGCGGCATGCTTCCGGACAGCTCGCCCAAGTGCCAGTAGGTGTGGACCGCCAGGTGTTCCCACACAGCGCCACAGGTCAGCAGCGTGTCCGGGGCAGCCGGAGGGCCGGCGGCGTTCCAGAGCCGCACATCGAAGGCCGCAAGGGTGCGCAGCGCCTTGATCTGGGCCCGCCGGAAGCACGCGAACAGCAGCTCCTTGGAGAACCTCTCACGATTCACTTTTGCAGCCTTGCTGACACCACTGGGCAGGCCGATACCCAATTCGTTGAACGTCTGGTGAAAGGACTCCTCCAGGACGACCTCCCCATGGTCGAACCATGACGAGAAGAGATCGCACACGCATGCCAGGTGTCCCACCGACCACGCAGCGGAGGCCCCGCTCGGACCCTCGGCGAAGAATTCGGCATCATCGAGGGGTTCCAGCCCGCACAGCAAGGTGTTACCGCTGCGATTCAGTTGACGCTGTATCGCCTCTTTGACCAGCTCGGCTCCGGTATTGCCGCTGCTGTCCAGAGGACTCATCGAGGCAGACCCTTCCGCGGGGGCTACGGCTGGATGTCCAGCTCGACGCCACCGTGGTCTCCCCGCAGGCCGGAAGCCAGGCACTCCGTAGGCAGCTGACTGGGCAGCGTGGTCACGGTTCGCTGCGCGAACTGCCCTTCGCCACGACCCTCGGTCACCCGGCCCGACAGCCTGACAACGAGGACGCCCGCGACATAGGCCGCAGTGGCACGGTCGTAGACGATCAACGACCGGTGGTGGTCGGCATACCGGACGGTCTCCGTGGCGCGTGGTGCGGTTACCGCAACGCAGGACGCTCTCGGCGCCACCGCGTCGAGAGAGCCGGTGGCGGGTACGGTGCGGCCGGGTGCGACGGTACACGTGTACCGGGCCTCGGAGTGGATGCCGGCTGTCTGAGGCGCAAGGGTCAGGGGCGGGTCGTAAGCGTTGCTGAAGGCACCCGCGCAGGTGATACCGCCGCTATGCCCCGTGTTGGCCTGGCTGGCCGGGGCGCATACCACCGAGCCCGCCACGACCAGCGAAGTCAACGCCAGTGCCGAACCGCGCCTGCCGACCATGAATCCTCCAGAGTGTCCCGAGACGCTGTCGCCACCTTTGCTACCCACGCAGGGACCGGACGCCCCTGGCTCGTTGGCGCGCACCCACCGCACACGCTCGCTCTCATGCGCCGACGCATACACCTTCCACACCGCGCGGAAGGCCCGCACGCCCATCTGCCCAACCTGTCAGCCCATCGACACCACGCCTGTGTCAGTAGTGGTACATCAGCGAACCTGTTGCGGGCGCAGAAGTTCGAACCACTCGAAGCCGTCGGAGTTCTCCACGGCCCCCGCGCGGGAGGCGAAGCGCTGCTCAAGTACCTCGCGCTGTTCGGCCGGGACGGTCAGAACGTTGATCTTCACGATGCTCATGGGGTCATCCTGCCGCAGGCCGCCTCAGCCGCGGCGGCCGCCGCCCAGATCGGCGAGGACGTCCTCCACCTGCGGCATGGTCAGGGGCGGCGCCGGCAGGGGGGTGGTGGGGGCCGTGCGCAGGGAGTCCAGGAGAAGGGCCAGGTGGCGGCGCCAGGAGCCGGGGGAGACGGCGTCGGCGGAGGGGACGCAGCTGCCGAGAGCGGCGAGGAGGAGCAGGAGGTCCTCGGCGACGACGTCCGGTCGCACCGTACCCTGCTCCTGGGCCCTGCGGACCAGCTCGCTGACCGTCTCGTGGTTGTGCCGGCGCAGCGCGGCGAGGCTCTCGCCGGCCTCGATGGTCGTCGTCATCAGTTCGATCGCGCCACGGTCGGCGGCCAGGCCCTGGAAGATGCGCTCCATGTAGGAGGTGAGGGCGGCCATGGCGTCCTCGCCGCGGCGGGCCTGTTCGCCCATGGCCATGACCTGGGCGAGGGACTCGTGGAAGACCGCCTCGATGAGGGCCTCGCGGGTGGGGAAGCGCCGGTAGAGGGTGGCGTTGCCGACGCCGGCGCGGCGGGCGATCTCGTCCAGGGGGGCCTCCAGGCCCTGCTCGGCGAACAGTTCCCGGGCCGCGGCGAGCAGCAGCTCCCGGTTGCGCCGGGCGTCGGCCCGCAGCGGCGGGGCGCCTGCTCGCGTCGCGTCGTCCCCGGGTCCCGTCGTACGTCCGCTGGTGCTCATGACCGCACCCTAACGGCCCCGGGAGCGTTGGAATCAGGCGACCTGTGGGAGTTTTCGGAGGAGCGGCGGAGCAGTGGCGGATGCGGAGCGGAGGGCGGTCTCGCGGGTCGGCGTGGTCCTGGGGGCGCTGTGCCTGGTGGCCGGGCTGCCGTTCGTACGCCGGGCCGTGGCCGTGCTGTTCCACGGGACGGGGGTCCTGCACGGCGGCGAGCACCTGATCGGCACCCCGTTCGCGGGGCTGGTCCTCGGGCCCCTGGACGGGACGCCGGGCATGCTGCTTGCGGCCGTCGCCGTCGCGCTGGTCGCGGCGCGGGCCGCGCCCCGCCCCCCGGGCGGGCGCGCCCCCTGGGCGCTCGCCCCGCTCGCCGTCGTCCTGACCGTCGTCTCGCTGCCCGTGCGGCACGGCTTCGCCCTCGGGCAGAGCGGCATCGTCCCGGTGCTGCTGGTCCTGCTGGGCTGCTGCCCGCCCCGTGGCCGGGCCCCGGGCGTGCTCACCGGGATCGCCGCCGCGCTGCAGCCGGCGGCGCTGCTGTTCGCGCCCCTGCTGTGGCTGACGGGGCGCTGCCGCGCCGCCGTCACCGCCGGCGTGGTCTTCGCCGTCTGCACGGCGCTGGCCTGGGCGGCCCTGCCGGACGCCTCGTGGACGTACTGGGCGCACCACGTCGCCGGCACGGGCCCGGGCGGGGCGGCCGCCGCGTCGCTGCACGGGCTGCTGCCGCGCGCCGGCCTGCACGGGCCGGTGGAGCTGGGCCTGTACGCGATGGTGGGCGCCGTCGTGGTCGTGGTGGCGCTGCGCCGGGCCGCCCGTTACGCGGGGGACGGGCAGGTGCTGCTGGCCACCGCCGTCACCGGCTGTGCGGCGCTCGCCGTCTCGCCGACCGCCTGGCCGCACCAGCAGCTGTGGATCCTGATGGCCGCGGTGGGCCGCGTCGGCCGCCGGCGCGCCGACCGGCTGGCGTGGCCGGTGCTGGTGGTGCTCGTGACGACGCTGCCCAGTGTCGTCCTCGTCCCGCCGAACCCCGTCCTCGGGCCCGTCGGCCGGCATGCGCCGCTGCTCGCGGCGCTGGTCACGGCCTGCGTGGTGCCGTTCCTGCCGCGTTCCTGCGCCGAGTGGGACGCCCCCGAGCCCACTCCCGTCGCCGAGCCGCAGCGCGGCCGCGCGAGGTGGGTGCCGCTGCTGCGCTTCTTCAAGCGCGCCCTCAACCGTCCGAACCTGCTGCTGGAGCTGATGCTGATACGGGTCGGCTACTGGGTCTACTCCTACATCCGCGCCCAGGCCCCCGACTCCCGCGGCACGGCGGAGTACCACGGGCGGCAGATCCTGCGCGCCGAGGAGTTCCTGCACCTGGACGTCGAGCACGCCTTCAACCACTTCGTGGCCGGGCGCGGCGGCCTCGCGGACGCCATGGACTACTACTACGGCACCTTCCACTTCCTGGTGCCGATGTGCGTGCTGGGCTGTCTGTACTGGCGCCGCCCGGCGACCTACCGCTGGGCGCGTACGGCGCTGGCCCTCGCGACGCTGATGGCGCTCGCCGGCTTCTGGCTCTACCCGCTGGCCCCGCCGCGGCTGATGCCGGGCCTGGGCTTCGTCGACACCGCCAACGGCCCGCAGGACTTGTCCAACCCCGACTTCGGGGCGCTGACCGACCTGTCCAACCAGTACGCGGCGATGCCGTCGCTGCACATCGGCTGGTCGCTGTGGTGCGGTGTGGTGATCGCGGTCGTGACACGCAGGCGGTGGCTGCGCTGGGCCGGCATGGTCTATCCGCTGCTGACCCTGTCGGTGATCGTCGGCACCGCCAACCACTACGTGCTGGACGCGGTCGGCGGTGCGCTCGTGGTGGCCTGCGGGTTCGCCCTGCAGTACGCGCTGACGGGTCCGGGACGGCCGGCGCTCGGGGCGATCCCCGGGGCACGCAGCGGGACGTCCGAGGTGGTGCGCGAGCCGGAGGCGGCGAGGCCCCCGGCCCGGCTGCTCAGCCGACCGTGATCTGCGACGAGGGGTCCGTGACGTCCGTGACGTCGTACGTGGCGTTGAAGATTGCCGACGTGGCGGTCGTCGGGCAGCCGAAGCCTCCCTCGATCCTCACCGGGACCGCGGCGTCGGTGACGGTGATCTGCGAGGGCGCGCCGTTGGTGTACGTCGCCGGGATCAGGGCGGGGGCGTCGGGGGAGGCGGTGACCGTGCAGTTGGCCAGTCCGCTGCTCTTGAGGACCATGCCGCCGGCGGGCGCGGTGAGCGAGGCCGTGTCGGGGGAGCCGTGCTGCATGGCGATGTCCCAGGTGCCGGTCGTGGTGATGGTGATGTTCACGCCGGGCAGGCTGGAGCTGCAGTCGGAGAAGGTGGGCGCGTTGGCCTTGCTGACGACCGGGCCGGCTGCATTGGTGTTGCCGGGGGCCGCGGGTACGTGGTTCACGTCGCTGCCGGCGGTGGGCGCGGAGGAGGACGTCGTACAGGTCACGGTGAGCGAGCCGGCTCTGAGGGTGACCTCGCCGTTGAGGGTGGCGGCGAACGCGTGGCCGGCGGGCCGGACGGTGGTGGGACCGGCCTCGTCGGCGGCCGTGGCGCCGGCCGGGCCGCTGCCGGCCAGGGTCAGGGCGGCGGCCGCGGCGAGCGCGGCACCGGCGGTCATGAGGGCGTGCGTGCGTAACGGCATCAGGACTCCTTGGGGGAGGGAGAACGTTCCTGCGCGCCTCGTGCACCGGCCGGCACCGGCTGCCAGGCGAAGATCATGGCGCCGCCGACGTTGCCGAGGATCGTGCCGATGAGGAACCCGCCGAGGTTGGACATCACCAGGGTCGCGGTGGCGACCAGGACGGTGAGGATCCCGGCCAGGGCCCGGTACTGCGGGGCGAACCAGGCGGAGAGGCCCATCACGATCATGACCAGGCCCATGAGCACCCCGGGCACGCCCGCGATGCCCTGCTCCAGCATGACCTTCAGCGGGGCCAGCGGAATGACGCAGATCTCGGCGCCCGCCAGGACGGCGGCCAGGCCGCCCCAGAACGGACGGCCCTTGCGCCACAGCCGCCAGCGCCGCCGGAGGTCAGAAGCACTCATGCTTGCCGAGCTTGACGTCCATGCTCAGGCCGGAGAGCTTGAACTTCCCGGCGGTGGTCGCCCAGGCGACCTGCTGCACATTGTCGATCTTGATGGACTTCGCCTGCTGCCCGAAGGCGTCCTGCAGGCCCTGGGCCGAGGCGGGGCCCTTGTTGAGGGTCGAGGCGTCGCGGCCGATCTCGATGTCCTCGAAGGTGGCGTTGCCCCCCATGTGGGTGGCGTCGAGGAAGAGGTTCTCCGCCTCCACCGGGTTGCCGCCCTTGCCGGCGGTGAGGCTGAGGGAGATGTCGCCGATCACCGGCAGGCTCGTGACGACCGACTGGCACAGGTCGTGGATCGTGGCCTTCTTGATGGCGGTCACGGCGACCGGCAGCAGCTTGCCGCGCGCGTTCTTGTCGATGCCGCCGTACTGGGCGAAGCCGAGGCCCTCGATACTGGAGGCCCCCACCTTGAATTCCTGGCCCGAAACGGCGAACGACGCGGCCAGCGCCCCCTGCGAGAGGGCGACGGCCAGTGCGGCGGTGGCGGCGAAACCCGGCACGGCCAGCACGGCGAACCTGCGCCACCTGACCCGGCCCGTCACCTGTCTTCCCTGAGCGTCCTTCATGCGGATGTCCCCTCGACGAGTGAGGTGAGTGGTGCATGGGGGAGCGGGCGCTGCGGTGCGCGACCTGGCGCGCAGGCGCCGTCCCGGAAAGGTGTACCCGAGGGTAAGTCCGGTGCATGCGGCTGACAAGGGTTCAGGTATGGACCGATGGCCTTGGCCGAAAGGGGAGTTGGCGCGGGCGGCCGCGCCGCCGCCTGGGTGCGGCACGGCGCGTTCGTCTGCGGGCGCGTCGGGGCTTGTCGCGCAGTTCCCCGCGCCCCTGAGGGGCGCTGCCCGAACCGCCGGACAGGCCCTACGGGGCGCGGTAGTGGACGCGGAGTTCCTTGATGCCGTTCAGCCAGGGGGATCTCAGGCGGCGCGGTGGCGCGGCCAGGCGGATGCCGGGCAGGGTGTCGGCGATGGCGTCGAAGATCAGGCCGATCTCCAGCACCGCCAGCGAGCGCCCCAGGCAGAAGTGCGGGCCCCCGCCGCCGAAGCCGAGGTGGGGGTTGGGGTCGCGGGTGATGTCGAAGGCGCCCGGCGTCGTGAAGACCTCCGGGTCGTGGTTGGCGGAGGCGTAGAACAGGCCGACGCGCTGGCCCGGCCCGATCCGTACGCCGCCCAGCTCCGTCTCGCAGGTCGCCGTGCGCTGGAAGGAGACCACCGGTGTCGCCCAGCGCACGATCTCCTCGGCGGCGGTGGCCGGGCGCCGGCTGCGGTAGAGCTCCCACTGATCGGGGTGGGTCAGGAAGGCGTGCATGCCGTGGCTGATGGCGTTGCGGGTGGTCTCGTTGCCCGCGACGGCCAGCATCAGTACGAAGAAGCCGAACTCGTCGGAGGCGAGGTTGCCCTCGTCCTCGGCGGCGACCAGGGCGCTGACGATGTCCCGGCGCGGGCAGCGGGTGCGGTCGGCGGCCAGTGCCATGGCGTAGGCGATGAGTTCGGCGGCCGAGCGGGTGCCGCTCTCCTCGCTCACCGCGAGCTCCGGGTCGTCGTAGGAGATCATGCGGTTGGTCCACTCGAAGATCCGGGACCGGTCGTCCTGGGGGATGCCGATGAGTTCGGCGATGGCCTGCAGGGGCAGTTCGC
The DNA here is from genome assembly GCF_057552455.1 of Streptomyces sp. PKA51. Classification (NCBI taxonomy): domain Bacteria; kingdom Bacillati; phylum Actinomycetota; class Actinomycetes; order Kitasatosporales; family Streptomycetaceae; genus Streptomyces; species Streptomyces sp. PKA51. The sequence goes on along the minus strand of NZ_BAAJPZ010000005.1, from coordinate 140,162 downwards.
AGGCGATGTCGGTGACGAAGTCGCCGCTGCCGCGCTCGCCGGCGGCGGCCACGATGGCCCGGGCCCGTTCGCGCAGGGCGCCTTCCAGGGCGCGGATCGCCCGCGGGGTGAAGCCGCGCTGGACGATGCGGCGGACGCGGGTGTGTTCGGGCGGGTCCATGTTGAGCATCATCAGCTTCTGGGCGTCGATGCGCTCGGGCCGGATGCGCGGGTTGAAGCGGATGATGGCGGTGTTGCGGGAGGAGGAGAAGACCTCCGGCCGGGTGGACGCCTCCTTGACGTCGGCGTGCCGGGTCACCGCCCAGTACCCCGCGTCGCCGAAGCCCGAGACCCCGGGCGGCTGGGCGATCCAGGCGACGGGCGCCGTACGCCGCAGCAGCGCGAATTCCGGCAGGGGAAGGCGCTGCCGGTACAGGTCGGGATCGGTGAGGTCGAAGCCGTCGGGCAGCGCGGGACAGGAGGACATGGCCACCACCGCCAATGAACCGCCGATGACTGACGGAGCCGTCCCGTGAGATGTCTGACGCTCCGTCAGAACTGTGTCGTCCGACGGTAGTGAGACCGGCCCGCGACGGCAAGGGTGATGGCGCGTTCCCTTGCCGGAGCGGCCTGCGCACCCCTTGTGCCCGGCGGTGGGGCTCGTAAGACTGCCAGGCGGAACTGGAACACGTACCAGGGCCTTTCCGGCGGATCGTGCCGTGCCCCGCAAGGGACGCGGGGCGGTACCGATCCGCGGCCACACGGCGGCAGCCGCACAGCGGCACTGCCCCCCGCGCCCCTTACGGGGCACGAAACGAACCGCCGGACAGGCCCTCGTTGCCGGCCGGGGCGCCGGGACGCCCCGCGACGCTTAAGGAGCGAACGAGCCAATGGCCGCCGAACCCGTCATCGTCGAAGCCGTACGCACCCCGATCGGCAAGCGCGGAGGCACGCTCGCCAACCTCCACCCCGCCTACCTGCTGGGCGAGACCTACCGCGAGGTGCTCGCCCGCACCGGCATCCAGCCCGACTGCGTCGAGCAGATCGTCGGCGGCACCGTCACCCACGCCGGGGAACAGGCCATGAACCCCGCCCGCACCGCCTGGCTCGCCATGGGCCTGCCCTACGAGACCGCGGCCACCACCGTCGACGCCCAGTGCGCCTCCTCCCAGCAGGCCAACCACCTCGTCGCCAACATGATCGCCACCGGCGTCATCGACGTCGGCATCGCCTGCGGCGTGGAGGCCATGTCCCGCGTGCCGCTGGGAAGCGGCTCCAAGCACGGACCGGGCAAGCCCTTCCCCGACGAGTGGAACGTCGACCTGCCCAACCAGTTCGAGGCCGCCGAACGCATTGCCCGCCGGCGCGGCCTGACCCGCGAACGCGTCGACGCCCTCGGCCTGCTCTCCCAGCAGCGGGCCGCCCGCGCCTGGGCCGAGGAGCGCTTCAAGCGCGAGACCTTCGCCGTCCAGGTGCCCACCACCGAGGAGGAACAGCTCGCCGGAGGCGGCATGTGGCGCTCGGTCGACCGCGACGAGGGCTTACGCGACACCACCCCGGAAGCCCTCGCCGGCCTCAAACCCGTCATGCCCACCGCCGTGCACACCGCCGGCAACTCCTCGCAGATATCCGACGGCGCCGCCGCCCTGATGTGGGCCTCCAAGCGCATGGCCCGCGCCCTGCGGCTGCGCCCCCGCGCCCGCATCGTCGCCCAGGCCCTCGTCGGCGCCGACCCGCACTTCCACCTCGACGGCCCCGTCGACGCCACCCGGGCCGTGCTCGGCAGGGCCGGCATGTCGCTGCGCGACATCGACCTCGTCGAGATCAACGAGGCCTTCGCCTCCGTGGTGCTCTCCTGGGCCCAGGTCTTCGACCAGGACCTGGAGAAGGTCAACGTCAACGGCGGCGCCATCGCCCTCGGCCACCCCGTCGGCGCCACCGGCGCCCGTCTGATCACCACCGCCCTGCACGAACTCGAACGCCGCGACGGCGAATTCGCCCTCGTCACCATGTGCGCGGGCGGGGCCCAGGCCGCGGCGACGATCATTCAGCGGCTGTGAGGGGATCCCGCGGCGGGGCCTGCGTGAACGCCACCGGCGCATCGAACGCCGCCCGCCGCGTCGCCCGGCGCAGCGCCCGCAGCACCGCCGGCCCCACCGTGAGCGTGGCCACCACCGTCACCACGGCCCGCGGCAGGTCCCAGCCCAGGGAGGTCGACAGGCAGTAGGCGGCGAACCGGGCCAGGTTGTCCGGCAGCGGATCCCCCGGCACGAAGGAGATCCCCGAGGCCAGCGAGCCGATGTACGGCCAGCCCTGGAGGTTCATCACCGTGCCGTAGGCCACCGACGCCACCGCGCCGTACGCCGCCAGCAGCACCGTCTCCCGGCGGCCGCGCCACCGCTTTGCCCCCGGCAGCAGCCCCGCACCCATGGTCACCCAGCCCATGGCCAGCATCTGGAACGGCAACCACGGCCCCACCCCGCCGGTCAGCAGGGCCGAGGCGAACATCGACACCGAACCCAGCACGAACCCGAAGCCCGGCCCCAGCACCCGGCCCGAGAGCACCATCAGGAAGAACATCGGCTCGATGCCCGCCGTGCCCGCCCCCAGCGGCCGCAGCGCCGCACCCGCCGCCGCCAGCACCCCCAGCATCGCCACCGCCTTCGCCTGCAGGCCGGTGTCGGCGACCGTCGCCACCACCACGGCCAGCAGCAACGGCAGCAGAGCGGCGAACAGCCAGGGCGCGTCCCCCGAATGCGCCAGCCCCGAGCCGGGTGCGGCCAGCAGCGGCCAGCCGAAGGCGGCCACGCCGACGACCGTGACCAGGACCAGGGCGGCGACCGACCGGGGGCCGAGCCGGACGGGACGGGTCACGACGCCTCCTTTCCCAGGGCCTGCTCCACCTGCGCCACCGTCAGCCACGGCTGGGGCGCCAGGATCTTCGCGACCTGCGGGGCGAACGCCGGCGAGGAGACCACGACCTCCGCCGTCGGCCCGTCGGCCACCACCTCGCCCTCCGCCAGCACCACCACCCGGTGCGCCACCTCGGCGGCCAGCTCCACGTCGTGCGTGGCCAGCACGATGGCGTGGCCGGCCGCGGCCAGCGCCCGCAGATGCCCCACCAGACGGGCCTTGGCCGCGTAGTCCAGGCCGCGCGTCGGCTCGTCCAGGAGCAGCAGCGGCGGCCCGGCCGTGAGCACCACCGCCAGCACCAGCGCCAGCCGCTGCCCCTCCGACAGATCGCGCGGATGCGCGGCGTCGGCCACCTCCGGCAGCAGCTCCGAGACCAGGGCCCGGCACGTGCCCGGCTCCGCCCCCGCGTCCTGATCGGCGGCCGCGCACTCCGCGGCCACCGTGTCCGCGTACAGCAGGTCCCGCGGGTCCTGCGGTACGAGACCGACGTGCCGCACCATCTCGCGCGCGGGCACGCGGCGCGGGTCCGCGCCACCGACGCGCACCGTGCCGCGCTGCGGCTCGTGCAGACCGGCCAGCGTGCGCAGAAGCGTCGACTTGCCGGCACCGTTGCGACCCATCAGCGCCACCGTCTCCCCGGCGCCCACCGACAGCGCCACCTCGCGCAGGGCCGGCACGCGGCCCCGGCGCACGGCCACGTCCGTCAGCTGCGCGGCAGGCGCCGCCGCCTCGGCGGGCCGGACCCTCCTCCGCCACGGGCGGCGGGGGCGGGGCACGGGCGCGGCCGCCTGCGGTGCGCTCACGGCGGGCGCGTACGGGGCCAGGCGCTCGCGCAGCCCGCCCGCCCGGCGGCGGGCGTCGCGCACCGTCAACGGCACCGGCGACCAGCCCGCGAGCCGGCCCAGCGCGACCACCGGGGGCCGGACCGGCGAGACGGCCATGACCTCCGCCGGAGTACCGGCCACCGCGGGCCGGCCCGGACCCGGCAGCAGGATCACGCGATCCGCGTACTGCACGACCCGCTCCAGCCGGTGCTCGGCCAGCAGCACGGTGGTGCCCAGGTCGTGGACGAGGCGCTGCAGGACGGCCAGCACCTCCTCGGCCGCCGCCGGGTCCAGGGCGGACGTCGGCTCGTCCAGCACCAGCACCTTGGGGTGCGTGGTCAGGACCGAGCCGATCGCCACCCGCTGCTGCTGCCCGCCGGAGAGCTCGGCGATCGGCCGGTCCCGCAGGGCCGCCAGACCGAGCAGATCCAAGGTCTCCTCGACCCGGCGGCGCATGGTGGCCGGCGGGACGCCCAGGGACTCCATGCCGTACGCGAGCTCGTCCTCGACGGTGTCGGTCACGAAGTGCGCCAGCGGATCCTGGCCCACGGTGCCGACGACGTCGGCGAGATCGCGCGGACGGTGCGTACGGGTGTCGCGGCCCGCGACGCTCACCCTGCCGTGCAGGGTGCCGCCGCTGAAGTGCGGGACGAGCCCGCTGACCGTGCCGAGGAGGGTCGACTTGCCGACGCCGGACGGGCCGACGAGCAGGCACAACTCCCCTTCGGGGACGGTGAGGTCGACGCCGGCGAGGACGGGTCGGTCGGTGTCGGCGTAGGTGACCGAGACGTTCTCGAACCGGATCACGGGTGCGGCTCCTTGTCGCGACGCGCGGACGGGCTTTCAGCCCGTCCGGCGTTTGAGGACACTGCGCGAAGCGCGGTCCCGGGGGGTGCGAGGGGGCGCAGCCCCACTCGGGAACGGTGGAAGGGCGGGACCGGGGCGATCCACGCCGGCAGCAGGCCCAGCAGCAGGCCCGCCGCCGGCCACAGCGGCAGCGCCGGTGCCGTCAGCGGGAACGCCGGCGGGTGCAGGGCCGTTGCCGGCTCGCGCGCGGCAGCCCAGATCGTCAGTGCCGCCACCGCCGCACCCGATCCCGCGACGAGCCACGCCCGTGTACCCCACTTATCCGGCCGGTAGCGGGTGCGCAGCGTCCGGCGTCCGCCGAGCCACAGGCCCGCGAGGGCCAGGAGGACGCCCGTCACCAGCACCGGCGCCCCGTACGCCGCTCCCGCGTCGGCCAGCAGGCCGTACGTTCCGGCGCAGACGGCGAGCAGGCCGCCGAGGGTGAGGGCGGTGGTGGTGCGCCGCAGCGCGGGCGGCACGTGGGCCGTCCGTCCGTAGCCGCGGGCGTCCATCGCCGCGGCCAGGGCGACGGACCTCTCCAGCGCGCCCTCCAGCACGGGCAGGCCGACCTGGAGCAGGGCCTTCAGGCCGCGGTCGGGCCGGCCGCGCAGCCGCCGGGCGGCCCGCAGCCGGCGGACGTCGGCGACGAGGTGGGGGGCGAAGGTCATGGCGACGACCACGGCCATGCCCGCCTCGTACAGGGCGCCCGGCAGGGACTTGAGCAGCCGGGCCGGGCTGGCGAGGGCGTTGGCGGCGCCCACGCAGACCAGCAGGGTGGCCAGTTTCAGCCCGTCGTACAGGGCGAAGAGCAGGGCCTCGGCGGTCACCCGGCCGCCCAGGCGCACCCCGCGCGCCCAGTGCGGCAGCGGCACCTCGGGCAGGGTCACGACGGTGTGCGTGCCGGGGATGGGCGAGCCGAGCACGACGGCGAAGACGAGGCGGATGACGAGGACGGCGAGCCCGATGCGCAGGAACGCCCCGTAGGAGCGGGCCCAGGGCGCGTCGGTGCGCCGCACGGCGACGACGTAGCCGGCGACGGCGACGAGCAGGCCGAGCAGCAGCGGGTTCGTCGTGCGCGAGGCCGCGGTGGCCAGGCCCAGTGCCCATACCCACCACGCGCCCGGGTGCAGGGCGCTCGCGCGGTCGTGTCCGCGGGTCATCCGTTGCGACGCCGCCGTGCCTGCCAGGCCGCGGCGCCGCCGAGGGCGACCACGGCGGCGATGCCGGCGATCAGCCCGGCGGAGGGGCCGCCGTCGTCCTGCTGCTCGGCGGCGGGCGTCGCGGTGGCCTTCGGCGCGTCCGCGACCTTCTCGCCGCAGCCGGTCCTCGGGTATCCGGCGATGGCGCACAGCAGGGCGTTGGAGTCGTAGCGCAGCGGTGGTGCGACCGCCGCCAGGGCGTCGGCGGCGCTCGCATCCTGCTTCACCTGGGCGCATGCGCTGCGGGCCGCCGGGGGCTCGGCGGCGTTCGCGGCGTCGGCGGCCGTGCCGAAGTCGAGGACGACGGCGATGCGCTTGCTGCCCTCGCGCGCCGGCGTGGCGTCGCACACCGGCCCGAAGGCGGGTGCGGTGCGCGGTTTCGCGGCGTCGGAGGAGTCCTTGCTGACGGCGAAGCGGAAGCCGACGACGCTGCCGTCCGCGGGCCGGGCCGCGGCCGGCCCCTGCGTGGCGTACGTCCACTGGGTGCCGCCCGCCTGCCAGAAGGACCAGTAGCGGTAGCCGTCGGCGTGCGCGGGCGCCGCGCCGAGCACGGCGAGCACGCCGGCGAGCAGCGCCGCGCACAGGGTCCCGGTGCTGCGCCCGGTCACGGCCGGTTCTTCTTCCTGCGGCCGCTGATGAGGAAGCCGACGCCGGTGCTGGCGAGGAAGAAGACGGCGACGATCCACCAGACGCCGGCGCCCTTGCCGGAGTCCTTCTTCTTCTCGTCCTTCTTCTCCGGGGTGGCCGACCCGGTGGGCTGCTGCTCGGGGCCGGTGTCGTTCAGGGCGGCGACCAGGTCGGTGCCGCCGAAGGCGCGCGGGTCGGCGCCGGCGGCGTGCGCGGCGAGGACGAGCTTGGCGAGGCGGCCGGGGTTGCCCTTGGCCCACTCGGCGGCCTTGGCGTCGGCGGACTGCAGCCACGTCAGGGGCTTGTCGGCCGCTGCGCGGTGGCCGCCGGCGGCCAGGGCGAGGGTGGCGTCGGCGGTGGTGCCCAGGTCCGGGCCCTCGGGGGCGCCGGGCATGGCGGACTTCAGGTAGCCGCCGTTGGCCTCCGTCTTCTTCGCCAGGTACGCGGCGGCGGCCTCGGCGGAGGCGGCCGCGTCGGCAGGTTTGGCCGAGGAGTCGTCGGCGCACTCGAGCGGCTTGAGGGGCTTGTCGGCCGGCTTGGCGTCCTTGGTGTCCTTGGCGGGGGAGCCGGCGAGGTAGCCCTTGCCGAGCATGCCGAGGGCGGCCGCGGCGGAGGCGAGGTCGTTGGGCGCGAAGGTGCCGCGCTCGTCCTCGTTCTTGTCGCAGCCGGACTGCAGGGCGATCAGCGCGTCGTAGGGGCTCCTGCCGCTCCTGGCCGTCGTCCTGGCGACGTCCTTGCCGGCGGCGGCGAGCGCGCCGATCGCGCTGGCGGTGGAGTTGGCGTCGGTGGGGTTGCCGGGGGCCATGCCCCAGCCGCCGTCCTCGTTCTGGTGGGCGGTGAGCCAGGTCATGGCCTTGGCCACGGCCTGCTCGTTGCCGCCGGTGGCCGCGAGGGCCTGGAGGGCGGTGGCGGTGGCGTCGGTGAACTCGCCGGCCTTGGCGTCGCACGCCCGGCCGGTGTCGGCGCGGTACGCGGCGAAGCCGCCGTCGGCGCACTGCTGGCCGGCGAGCCACCGCACGGCCTGCGAGGCCGGGGTCACGCCGGTGGCGCGCTGGGCGAGGAGGGCGAGCGACTGCCGGAAGACGCCGTCGTACTGGGGATCGCCGGTGCCGAAGAGGCCGGGGGCCGCCGGGGTGGCCGCCGGGGCGGGGGAGCCGCCGTCGGCCAGGGCCGCGGGGGCGGCCACTGCGCTCAGGACGGCGGCGGTGGCCAGGGTCGCGGCGGCGCGGCGCACGCGGGCGGCGGGGGAGGGGGCCATGGTGGTGCCTCTCGGTCTGTTCAGTCGGCCGGGTGGCGGCGCTTCCGGTAGGGGACGACCACTCTATCCGGCCCCTTACCGGGCACTGATATCGACATATACGCCCCCTTTGCCGCCCCGGATACCGCCCCGGCCCTGGGCACCTCCATTGCCCCGTCCCCCGGCAGCTGCTATCAGCACAGAGACGCGCAACTGATGCTCCGTCAGGAATATGGGGCGCAACGTTCCGGGAGGCGACCGCGATGGCCGACATCGTCGAGCACGGACAGCTCTTCATCGGTGGCACCCTCACCGACCCGGCCCCCGCCCCGCCCGGCCGCAGGGCGGCCGTCATCGAGGTCCGCTCGCCGCACACCGAGGCGGTCATCGGCCGCGTCCCCCACGCCTCGCCCGCCGACGTGGACCGGGCGGTGGACGCCGCCCGGCGGGCCTTCGACTCCGGCGTGTGGTCGGAACTGCCGCTCGCCGAGCGCATCGAGGTCGTCACCCGCATCAAGGACGGCATCGCCGCCCGGCACGAGGAGATCGCCCGGCTGATCTCCGCCCAGAACGGCTCCCCCTACTCCTGGAGCGTCCTCGCCCAGGCCCTCGGCGCCGTCATGGTCTGGGACGCGGCGATCACCACCGCCCGCGACTTCCCGCACGAGGAGCGCCGCACCGGCGTCCTCGGTCCGCTGCTCGTGCGCCGGGAGCCGGTCGGCGTCGTGGCGGCCGTCGCGCCCTGGAACGTGCCGCAGTTCGTGGCGGCCGCCAAGCTGGCGCCCGCCCTGCTGGCCGGCTGCTCGGTGGTGCTCAAGCCCGCGCCGGAGACCCCGCTGGACGCGTACCTGCTCGCCGAGGTCGCCGCCGGAGCCGGCCTGCCCGAGGGGGTGCTCTCCATCCTGCCCGCCGGCCGGGAGACGGGCGAGTACCTCGTCGGCCACCCCGGCGTCGACAAGGTCTCCTTCACCGGCTCGGTCGCGGCCGGCAAGCGCGTCATGGAGGTCGCCGCCCGCCACCTGACCCGCGTCACCCTCGAACTCGGCGGCAAGTCCGCCGCGATCGTGCTGCCCGACGCCGACCTCGACGCCGCCGTCGCCGGCATCGTCCCCGCCGCCTGGATGAACAACGGCCAGGCATGCGTCGCCCAGACCCGGGTGCTCGCCCCGCGCTCCCACTACGCCGAGGTCGCCGAGCGCCTGGCGGCCGCGGCGGACGCGCTCGTCGTCGGCGATCCGCTCGATCCGGCCACCGAGGTCGGCCCGCTGGTCGCCCGGCGCCAGCGCGACCGCTCGCTGGAGTACATCGCGCTCGCCCGCCGCGAGGGCGCCACCGTCCTGGCCGGCGGCGGCCGCCCCGGCGGGCGGACCACGGGCTGGTACGTGGAGCCCACCCTCCTCGGCGACGTCGACAACGCCATGCGCGTCGCCCGCGAGGAGATCTTCGGCCCGGTCGTGTGCCTGCTGCCCTACGACGACGAGGAGGAGGCCGTGCGCATCGCCGACGACTCCGACTACGGCCTGTCCGGCAGCGTGTGGACCCGCGACGTCGAGCGCGGCATCGCCATCGCCCGCCGGGTGCGCACCGGCACGTACTCCGTGAACACCTTCAGCCTCGACATGACCGGGCCCTTCGGCGGCTACAAGGACTCCGGCCTCGGCCGGGAGTTCGGGCCCGAGGGGTACGCGGAGTACCTGGAGCAGAAGACCATCCACCTGCCCCGCCGGCACGGCACCGGGGACGGCCGGTGAGCGCGGGCGCGCGCTGGCGGGTGAGCGTCGACCGGAGCCTGTGCGTGGGCTCCGGGCAGTGCGCGGCCGCCGCGCCCGGCGCCTTCCGGCTGGACGCGGCCCGGCAGTCGCACCCCGTGACGGAGGAGACCGAGGCCCGCGCGGAGGTGTGGGAGGCCGCCGAGAACTGCCCCGCCGAGGCCGTGACCATCCGCCTGCAGACCACCGGGGAGGTGCTCTTCCCCCCTCCCGAATAAGGGCCCGCCGCAGCGTGTTCGACCTGGTCCGGACATATATTTACGCGTGCGTTCTGCACGGGATGTTCATGACACGCGTGACTGTCCCGGCCCCCTCCCGCGGTGGAACTCTCTTCCCGTCCGCAGCAGGCAGGCAGAGGGGGGCCGATGGAGAAGCGGTACGAGGTCTACTGCCTGGCCGACCGCGCGTTCTACGACGTCCCCGACGCGGGCGGCGGACCCGCCGCCCGCACGGCCCCGTACGAGACCGCCCGCCGGCCCATGCCCGCCGGCTGGCGCAGCGCCCGCAGCGGTGACTGGCTCCACCTCACGCCCGCCGACACCTCCGGGCAGCCCCGGCAGGGCTGGAAGATCCACGTCTCCGCGACCGCCGAGGGCGCCGAGAAGACCGCGGCCGCCGTATGGGACTACTGCGTCCCGCGCGGCATCCCGTTCAAGTTCGTGCCCGCGCCCCACCTGCTGCACCTGCGCAACAGCAAGTACGCGCCGCGCGACGGCAGCGGGAAGTTCGTCACCGTCTACCCGGCCGACGAGGCGCAGCTGCACACCGTCCTCACCGAGCTGCACGAGATCCTCGGCGGCCTGCCCGGCCCGTACATCCTGACCGACCTGCGCTGGCACGAGGGCCCGCTGTACGTGCGCTACGGCGCCTTCGCCCGCCGCTACTGCACCGACGCCAAGGGCGCCCTCGTGCCCGCCGTCGAGGACCCCACCGGCACCCTCGTGCCCGACCTGCGCAACCCCGCCTTCCAGACGCCCGAGTGGGTCACGCTGCCCGCCTTCCTGGCGCCCCACCTGGCCGCCCGCAACGCCATCACCGTCACCGACCTGCCCTACCGCATCGAGAAGGCCCTGCACTTCTCCAACGGCGGCGGCGTCTACCGCGGCACCGACACCCGCGACGGCAGCGCGGTCGTCCTCAAGGAGGGCCGCCCGCACGCCGGGCTCGCCGCCGACGGCGCCGACGCCGTCACCCGCCTGGAACGCGAACGCGACGCACTGCGCAGCCTGGCCGGCACCGGCGTCGCCCCCGGCCTGCGCGACTGGCTCACCGTCGGCGACCACCGCTTCCTCGTCATGGACTTCGTCGAGGGCCGGCCCCTGAACTCCTTCTTCGCCGAACGCCACCCGCTGCTCGCCCCCGAGACCGACCCGGCCGCCCTCGCCGCCTACACCGCGTGGGCCCTGCGCATCCACCGGGCCGTCGAGGACGCCGTCGCCCGCGTGCACGAGCGGGGCGTGGTCTTCAACGACCTGCACATGTTCAACATCCTCGTCGCCCCCGACGAACAGAGCATCACCCTCATCGACTTCGAGGCCGCGGCACCGGCCGACGAACACGGCCGCCAGGTCGTCGCCCACCCCGGCTTCGTCGCCCCGCCCGACCGCACCGGCACCGCCGTCGACCGCTACGCCCTGGCCTGCCTGCGCCTGGCGCTGTTCCTGCCGATCACCACGCTGCTGACCGTCGACCGCGGCAAGGCCGCCCACCTCGCCGACACCATCGCCGCGCACTTCCCCGCCGTACCCCGGGAGTTCCTCGACGAGGCCGTCGCCGAGATCACCGGCACGCCGCCCGCCCGCCGCGCCCCCGGCCCCCGGCCCCGCTACGCCGGCCTGCCCGAGCCGCAGCAGTGGCCCGCCGCCCGCGACTCCCTCGTCCGGGCCGTCCTCGCCTCCGCCACACCCGGCCGGGACGACCGCCTCTACCCCGGCGACATCGCCCAGTTCGCCGACGGCGGCGGCCTGGGCCTGGCCCACGGCGCCTCCGGAGTGCTCTACGCCCTCGCCGCGTCCGGCGCCGGCCGCCACGAGGCCGGCGAACAATGGCTGCTGCGGCACACCGACCCCGTACCGCCCGGCACCCCCCTCGGCCTCTACGACGGCATCGCCGGCGCCGCCCTCGCCCTGCACCACCTCGGCCACACCGCACGCGCCCACGACCTCGCCGGCACGATCCTCGCCGAACAGTGGCAGCGGCTCGGCCCCGGCCTGCACGGCGGCCTGGCCGGCGTCGGCCTGCTCCTGGACGAACTCGCCGGCGCCACCGACGACGCGCACCTGCACGCCTGCGCCCGCGAAGCGGCCCGCGCCGCCGCCCGCAAACTCGCCGAACCCGCCGCCGGGCGGCGCCGCGCCGGACTCCTGCACGGCGCCACCGGCCCCGCCCTGCTCTTCCTGCGACTGCACGAGCGCACCGGCGACCCCGCCCTCCTCGACCTCGCCGGCACCGCCCTGCGCACCGACCTCGCCTCCTGCGTGCGCACCCCCATCGGCTCCCTCGACGTCGACGAGGGCTGGCGCACCATGCCCTACCTCGGCGACGGCAGCGTCGGCATCGGCGCGGTGCTCGACGACTTCCTCGCCCACCGCCCCGCGGACGCCGACAAGGACCTGCGCGAGGGCCGCGACCGCATCCTGACCGCCGCCCGCTCCCGCTTCTACGCCCAGCCCGGGCTGCTGCAGGGCCGCGCCGGCATGGTCTGGCACCTCGCCCGCACCACCACGCCCGGCGCGACGGCCGCCGACCTGACCGCCCAAGTGGCCGCCATGGACTGGTACGCCATGCCCTACCAAGGCGAACTCGCCTTCCCCGGGCACCAGATGATGCGGCTGTCCATGGACCTCGCCACCGGAGGCGCGGGCATCCTGCTCGCCCTCGCGGCCGCCCACGGCGAACCCACCGCCGGGCTGCCCTTCCTGCCCCTGCCGGGGCCCCAGAGCCGGCCCCACCGCGCAACGGACGCGGTGGAGTCGTGACCCACACGAACATCCGTCCCCACGAAAGGAAGAACCATGGCGCTCCTCGACCTGCAGAGCCTGGAGTCCGACGAGCTGTCGCACGACGGCGGCCACGGCGGCGGCAGCAACGCGAGCCTGCTCCTGTGCTGGAGCACGGCCAGCGTGGCCCTGTGCCTGTGACCCACGCTCGCGGGTGACCGCACCTGGTGGGCCCTCCCCCGAGGAGGGCCCACCCCGCCCTTCCGGGAGGACCCCCGCATGGCCGGCACGGCCACCCTGCGCGCCGCCGTCCGGCACAGCGCCGGCCGCACCCTCGCCCTCGCCGCCGCCACCACCGCGAGCACCGGCGCGGCCCTGCTCCTGCCGGCCGCCCTCGGCCACACCCTCGACCTGCTGCTCGCCGAGGACCACGACGCCGGGCGGTGGGTCCTGCTGTGCGCCGCCCTCATCGCCACCTGCGCGATCCTCGACGCCGCCGGCGACCTCCTCACCGCCACCACCACCTCGCGCACCACGGCCTGGCTGCGCCGCGACGCCCTCGACCACACCCTGGCGGCAGGCCCCCGCGCCACCGCCCGCATCCCCGCCGGCGACCTCGTCACCCGCCTCGTCGGCAACGCCGCCCACGCCGGCGCCGCACCCGCCTCCCTCGCCGGCACCCTCCCGGCCGTCGCCGGGCCGCTCGGCGGCATCGTCGCCCTCGGCCTCATCGACCACCGCCTCGCCCTCGTCTTCCTCGCCGGCGCACCCCTCCTGGCCCTGCTGCTGCGCGCCTTCGCCCGCGCCTCCGCCGACACCCTCACCGGCTACCAGCGCGACCAGGGCGAACTCGCCGGCCGGCTCATGGAGGCCACCGGCGGCGTACGGACCATCGCCGCCGCCGGCACCGCCGCCCGCGAACGCGACCGCATCCTCGAACCGCTCGCCGGCCTCTCCCGGCACGGCCACCGCATGTGGCGCGTGCAGGGCCGCTCCACCGCACAGGCCGGCGTCCTCGTCCCCCTGCTGCAGATCGCCGTCCTCGCCGTCGCCGGACTCCGGCTCGCCCAAGGGGCGCTCAGCGTCGGCGACGTGCTCGCCGCCGCACGGTACGCGGCGCTCGCCACGGGAGTGGGCGCGCTCGTGGGCCGCGTCAACGCCCTCGTCCACAGCCGCACCGCGGCCGCACGCATCGCCGAGGTGCGCTGCCTCGAACCCCTCGCGTACGGCACGCGGCACTGCCGCCGCGGCGGCGACGGCACACTGCGCCTGCGCGGCGTGAGCGTCGAACGCGGCGGACGCCGGGTGCTGCAGGACCTCGACCTGGACGTGCCAGGCGGCACGACCACCGCCGTCGTCGGCCGATCGGGCACCGGCAAGTCCCTGCTGGCGGCGGTGGCCGGCCGCCTGACCGACCCCACGGCCGGGGACGTCACCCTCGACGGCGTCCCGCTGCGCGAACTCACCCACGACGCACTGCGGCGGGCGGTGGGGTACGCGTTCGAGCGCCCGGCGCTGCTGGGGGAGACGATCGGCGACACGATCGCCCTCGGGGCGTACCAGCCCCCGCGGGCGGACGTCGTCGCGGCCGCGCGGGCCGCATGCGCCGACGACTTCGTACGGCGCCTGCCGGCGGGGTACGCGACGCGGTGCGACGAGGCACCGCTGTCCGGCGGCGAGGCCCAACGCCTCGGCCTCGCCCGGGCCTTCGCCCACGCGGGCCGGGTGCTCATCCTGGACGACGCCACGTCGAGCCTCGACTCGGTGACGGAACGCCGCGTCGGCGCCGCGCTGCTGGCCGGAACGGTCGCGGCCCCCACCCGCCTGGTGATAGCCCACCGCACCGCAACGGCGGCCCGCGCCGACCGCGTGGCCTGGCTGGACGCCGGCCGCATCCGCGCAGTGGGCACGCACGAGCAACTGTGGCGCCGGGAGCGCGAGTACCGGGCGGTGTTCGGTGGATGAGCACGCGGCCGGGGCGCGGCCCCCTGGGGGTCCAGGGGGCGCAGCCCCCGGTGGGGGCGTGGGGGCGCAGCCTCCGTGAACCTGCCCCGGCCGCGGGCCGGGGGTGCGAGGGGGCGCAGCCCCCTCGGGAACGGGGGAAGGGCGGGGTCGGGGAGAGGACACAGCAGTGGCAGCACTCCGGTACATCGCACGGCACCGCCGCCCCCTCGCGGCCCTCGCCGCCTGGTCGGCCGTCGAGGCCCTGCACACCTTCGCCACCGGCTACGCCCTGGCCAGGGCCCTGGACGCCGGGTTCCTCGCGGGAGCGCCCCGGGCGGGCCTCGCCTGGCTGGCCGTCGCCGCCCTCGCCGTCGTCGTCGGCGCCTTCGGGACCGCCCGTACGTACCGCGGCATCGCCGCCCTCGTCGAGCCGCTGCGCGACACCCTCGTGCGCCGCGTCGTCACGCGCGCCCTGGTCGACGGTGACGGCGGTGCCGTCTCCCGTCTGACGCACCAGGTGGAGATCGCCCGGGACACCTTCGCGGGTCTGCTGATGGTGACGCGGTCGTTCGTCTTCACCGCGGCCGGGGCGCTGGCGGGTCTGTTCCTGCTGGCGCCGGTGCTGCTGGCGGTCGTCGTGCCGCCCCTGCTGCTGGGCCTGGCCCTGTTCGTGGCGACGTTGCGTCCGCTCGCCCGCCGCCAGGAGGCGTACCTGGCGGCCGACGAGGCGCTGGCGAAGGACCTCGGCCTGCTGGCGGCCGGGTTGCGGGATGTCGCCGCCGCCGGTGCGGAGCAGGTCGTGCGCGAGAGTGCGGGCGCCCGCATCGAGGAGGGGCGGCGCACGGCGGACGCCCTGGCGCGCTGGTCGCTGGCGCGCGCCGGGGCGCTGGCCGTCGCGGGGCGCCTGCCGGTCGTACCGCTGCTGGCCGCCGCCCCCTGGCTGCTGGCCCACGGTGTCTCGCCGGGTGCCCTGGTCGGCGCGCTGACGTATCTGACCCAGTCCCTGCTGCCGGCTCTGCAGGGCCTGGTGCACGGCCTGGGCACGAGCGGTTCGCGCTTCCTGGTGGTGCTGCGCCGGCTGGCCGCCGTACCGCCGGAGCCCGGGGAGGGGCGGCCGGTTCCCCCGAGCCCGTCGGCACCCGCGGTGGAGCTGCGCGGGGTGACCTTCGGCTACGGCGCGCACGCCGACCCCGTGCTGCGGGAGCTGGATCTGACGCTGCCGGCCGGTGGCCGGCTGGTGGTGGTCGGTCCGAGCGGGGCCGGCAAGTCCACGCTGGCAGGGCTGCTGGCGGGCCTGTTGCGGCCGTGGTCGGGCGAGGTGCGGGTGGCGGGCGTGCCGGCCGGCAGCGGGGGAGCGCCCGCGCGCCGGGTGCTGATCCCGCAGGAGGCGTACGTCTTCTCCGGCACCCTCGGCGCGAACTTCCGCTACCTGCGCGAGGACGCGGTGCCGCAGGCGGAGGTCGCCGCCGCGGTCGGGGCGATCGGAGCGGAGGCGCTGGTGCGCCGGCTGGGCGGGCTGGACGCCCCCGTGGTGCCGGGGGAGCTGTCGGCGGGGGAGCGGCAACTTGTCGCGCTGGTGCGCGCGTACCTCTCGCCGGCCCCCGTGGCGCTGCTGGACGAGGCGACCTGCCACCTGGATCCCGCGGCCGAGGAGCGCGTGGAGCGCGCCTTCGCGGCGCGCCCCGGCGGCAGCGTGGTGGTGGTTGCGCACCGTGCGGGTTCCGCCCGCCGTGCGCAGAAGGTGCTGGTGATGGACGGTCCCGGCACGGTGAGCGGTACGCACGAGGAGCTGCTGGCGTCTTCGGCGCTGTACCGGGACCTGGTGGGGGTGGGCGAGGGCTCACACCCACCCGGCGCAGCGGGAGATGCGGATGGCGTCGACGCGGTTGCGGGCCCCGGTCTTGCGGGTGATGGCGGCCATGTAGTTGCGCACGGTTCCGTTCGACAGGTGGAGGCTGCGGGCGATCTCGCCGACGGAGGCGCCCTCGGCGGCCAGTGACAGCACGCTCAGTTCGCGGCGGGTGAGGGGGATCTCGGCGGCCTGCAGGAAGTTGAAGCCGAGCGTCTCGTCGATGTAGCGCTCGCCCTTGGCGACGCGGCGTATGGCGTCGACGAGTCTGTCGGGTGAAGCGTTTTTGCTCAGGTATCCCAAGGCCCCCAACTCGTAGGCCCGGCGCAGCGGCCCCGGCCGCCCGGCGCTCACCAGGGCGAGCAGGGCGCCCCCGGGCCGCCCCGCGTCGCCCCCGTTGTCCCGGGGGTCCTCCCGGCTCTCGCACCACCCGCGGCCTCTGGGGGGCACGCCCGCCGCGTCCGTGTCGGGGCTGTCCATGTCGACCACGCACACCTCCGGCAGCAGGGCGCGGGAGGTGGCGAGGGCCCCGCGCCAGGACGCCGAGGAGACCTCGAGGTCCGGCTCTCTGCCGAGCCAGGCCGCCAGGGCCGTGCGCAGCAGATAGGTGTCGTGTACGAGAAGAACGCGTGTCACGTTTCGCCTCTTCCGCTCCGTGTAGCGATCCACTTGGGGCCACCCGTCGGTAAATACATACCGGCGGAGTCGCTGTTCCGGGTGCAGTTACCCGCTACCCGGGGGGCGTAAGGGCGCGGGGCGCGGGCCGGGTCCGCCCCGGGCGCGAGAGCCGTGCCCCCACTGTGGTGCGGCCTAGCGGGTGGCGGGGGCGGCGGGGCCGATGAGGCGGCAGGCCGTCGTCAGGTCGATCTTGACCTGGGCGATGGAGGCCCGCCCGGACAGCCAGGTGATCAGCGCGGAGTGCCAGGTGTGCTCGATGACGCGGACGGCCGAGAGCTGCTCGGCGGTGGGCGGGCCGGTCAGGCCCATGGCGTCCAGGACGATGGCGGTGGTGAGCCGGGAGACGGTGTCGACCTCGGCGCTGACCGAGCGGTCGGCGAAGGTCAGGGCGCGCACCATGGCCTCGGCCAGGTGGGGGTCGCGCTGCATGGCGCGGAAGGCCCGCAGCAGGGTGCCGGCGACCCGCTCGGCGGGGTCGGCGCCGGTCGGCGGGCGCTTGCGCAGGGTCGCCTGCAGCTGGTCCAGCTGGTCGTGCATCACCGCGACCAGGAGGTGGATCTTGGAGGGGAAGTAGCGGTAGAGCGTGCCGAGGGCGACGCCGGCGTCCTCGGCGACCTCGCGCATCTGCACCGCCTCGAAGCCGCCGCGGGCGGCCAGGCGGGTGGTGGCGAGCAGGATCCGGTCGCGCCGGGCCTCCTGGCGGGCGGTCAGGGACGGGCCGGTGGTGCCCGGGGCCGTGGCGGCGGGGGACGGCGCGGGGGTCCCGGCCGGCCGTGCCGGCTTTGATTCCGTCGTCATGTGTCCCGTTCCATGGTGTCGTGTGACACTCCATCCAGCGGTGTCGGTGCGGCCCGGACGGCACAGCATGGCAGGGCCCGGGCCGTGGCGCGAATCACCCGGCGCCGCTCTTTCGGTCCTCTGACATCCCGGTAGATTCAAGCTTCCGACGACCCAGTCTGAAACTTGTTCTAGATTAGCGCGACCCGTTACGCTCCGGCGGAACAGCCAGCGAGAAGGAGGCCGGAGTGACCGCTGAGGCCACAGAGGCATCGGTCACACGAGTTGACGGCAACCTCCTCGACGGGGGCGGGGCCGGCCCCGCCGGCGACCGGCCCCTGCGCATCGCGCTGCTCACCTACAAGGGCAACCCCTTCTGCGGCGGCCAGGGCGTCTACGTACGCCACCTCTCCCGCGAGCTCGCCCGCCTGGGCCACTCGGTCGAGGTCATCGGCGCCCAGCCCTACCCCGTCCTCGACGAGGGCGTGCCCCTGACCGAGCTGCCCAGCCTCGACCTCTACCGGCAGCCCGACCCCTTCCGCACGCCGAAGCGGGAGGAGTACCGCGACTGGATCGACCTGCTGGAGGTCGGGCACATGTGGGCCGGGCGCTTCCCCGAGCCCCTGACCTTCTCCCTGCGCGCCCGCCGCCACCTCGCCGCCCGCCGCGGCGAGTTCGACGTCATCCACGACAACCAGACCCTGGGCTACGGGCTCCTGGGCGGCCCCGGCGTGCTCGGCGCCCCACTGGTCACCACCATTCACCACCCCATCACCGTCGACCGGCAGCTGGAGCTGGACGCCGCGCCGAACCGCAAGCGCCGCGCCTCGGTGCGCCGCTGGTACGGCTTCACGCAGATGCAGAAACGTGTCGCCCGGCGGCTGCCGTCCGTGCTCACCGTCTCCGGCTCCTCCCGCCAGGAGATCGTCGACCACCTCGGCGTCCACCCCGAGCGCGTCCACGTCGTGCACATCGGCGCCGACACCGCACTGTTCTCCCCGGACCCGTCGGTCGCGGAGGTGCCCGGCCGCATCGTCACCACCTCCAGCGCCGACGTCCCCCTCAAGGGACTGGTCCACCTCGTCGAGGCCCTCGCCGACGTGCGCCGCGACCACCCCGACGCCCACCTCGTCGTGGTCGGCAAGCGCCCCGAGAAGGGCCCGGTCGCCGCGGCCGTCCGGCGCCACGGGCTCGACGGCGCCATCGAATTCGTCAAGGGCATCAGCGACGCGGAACTCGTCGACCTCGTCCGCTCGGCGCAGGTCGCCTGCGTCCCCTCCCTCTACGAGGGCTTCTCCCTGCCCGCCGCGGAGGCCATGGCCACCGGCACGCCGCTCGTGGCCACCACCGGCGGGGCCATACCCGAGGTCGCCGGCCCCGACGGCGAGACGTGCCTGGCGGTGCCGCCGGGCGACGCGGTTGCGCTGGCCGCCGGGCTCGGGCGACTGCTCGGTGACGCCGAGCTGCGGCGGCGGCTGGGGGCCGCGGGGCGGGAGCGGGTACTGGCGAAGTTCACGTGGCGCCAGGCGGCGATCGGGACGGTGGAGCACTATCGCAAGGCGATGGCGCTTGCAGCTGCCGGCCGGAGTGCCTGATGCCGTCTCCCGAGTGCGGGCCGTGGGTGGGTTTGTACCCACCTGTTCCTCCCCCGGCCACCGCTGGGAGGGCCCCCATGGGAACGCCTGCCCACAAACCACCACGAGCGAAAGCGCAGTGCCTTGCTGACCGTTGACTTCTCCCGCTTCCCGCTCGCCGCCGGCGACCGCGTGCTCGACCTGGGCTGCGGCGCCGGCCGGCACGCCTTCGAGTGCTACCGGCGCGGTGCGCACGTCGTGGCCCTCGACCGCAACGGCGAGGAGATCCGCGAGGTCGCCAAGTGGTTCGCCGCCATGAAGGAGGCCGGCGAGGCCCCCGCCGGGGCCACCGCCACCGCCATGGAGGGCGACGCCCTCGCGCTGCCCTTCCCCGACGCCAGCTTCGACGTCGTCATCATCTCCGAGGTGATGGAGCACATCCCGGACGACAAGGGTGTGCTCGCCGAGATGGTGCGCGTCCTCAAGCCCGGCGGCCGGATAGCCGTCACGGTGCCGCGCTACGGGCCGGAGAAGATCTGCTGGGCGCTCAGCGACGCGTACCACGAGGTCGAGGGCGGGCACATCCGCATCTACAAGGCCGACGAGCTGCTCGGCAAGATGGCCGAGGCCGGGCTCAAGCCGTACGGCACCCACCACGCCCATGGCCTGCACAGCCCGTACTGGTGGCTGAAGTGCGCCTTCGGCGTCGACAACGACAAGGCGCTGCCGGTGCGCGCGTACCACAAGCTGCTGGTCTGGGACATCATGAAGAAGCCCGCGGCCACCCGCGTCGCCGAGCAGCTGCTCAACCCCGTCATCGGCAAGAGCTTCGTCGCCTACGCCACCAAGCCCCACCTGCCGGCGGCCGCCGAATGACCGGCGCCGGCCGCATCGAACGCCTCGCCCTGCCCGGCGTGCTCACCGCCGAGGAGGCGGCCCGCACCGCCGCCGGCATCGCCGCCGTGCAGCGCGCCGACGGGGCCATCCCGTGGTTCCGGGGCCACCACCTCGACCCGTGGGACCACGTCGAGGCCGCCATGGCCCTGGACGCGGCCGGCGAGCACGAGCGGGCCCGGGCCGCCTACCGCTGGCTCGCCCGGCACCAGAACCCGGACGGCTCCTGGTACGCCGCGTACGCCGACGGCGCCGCCGACGAGCCCACCGACCGCGCCAAGGAGACGAACTTCGTCGCCTACGTCGCGGTCGGCGCCTGGCACCACTACCTGTCCACCGGCGACGACGCCTTCCTCGACGGCATGTGGCCCACCGTCTACGCGGCCGTCGAGTACGTCCTGACCTTCCAGCAGCCCGGCGGGCAGATCGGCTGGAAGGCCGAGGAGGACGGCAGCCGGCGCAGCGAGGCGCTGCTGACCGGCAGCTCCTCGATCCACCACGCGCTGCGCTGCGCGCTGGCCATTGCCGAGCACCGCGAGGAGCCGCAGCCGGACTGGGAGCTGGCCCTGGGGCTGCTGGGGCACGCGATACGCCACCACCCGGAGCGGTTCCTGGACAAGAGCCGCTACTCCATGGACTGGTACTACCCGGTGCTCGGCGGCGCCGTGACCGGCGTGGCCGCCAAGGAGCGCATCGAGGAGCGCTGGGACGACTTCGTGGTCCCCGGCCTCGGCGTGCGCTGCGTGGTGCCCAACCCCTGGGTGACCGGCGGCGAGAGCTGCGAGCTGGCGCTGGCCCTGTGGGCGATGGGGGAGTCCGACCGGGCCGTGGACATCCTGCGCTGGATCGGCCACCTGCGGGCCGATGACGGCATGTACTGGACCGGCTACGTCTTCGAGGACGAGGCCGTCTGGCCGCAGGAGCTGACCACCTGGACGGCCGGCTCGCTGCTGCTGGCCGCGGCGGCGCTCGGCGGCGACGAGGCGACCACGGCGGTCTTCGGCGGCGAGCGGCTGCCGGCGGGCCTGGAGCCGGAGTGCCCCTGCGGCATGGAGGCGTAATCTCCGATTCCGGTTGCGGTTCCGCTCCCGCGCTCAACGGACCCGTTCCGGCGGGGGATTGTCAGACCCCCGCCCTACAGTGGCGCCATGACTCTCTTCAGCCATGAGCGTTACTGTGCCGAGGTCCTGGAGCAGACCGCTCGGATCCGCGAGCTGCTGCGCGGAGCCGACCTCTCCGCCACCGTCCCCACCTGCCCCGACTGGACCCTCGCCCAGCTCGTGCTGCACCTCAGCAGCGCGCACCGGGGCGTCGCCGAGCGGGTGCGCGACCGGGTGACCGAGTTCGTCCCGCCCAAGGGCGACGTCTCCGGTGTCGAGGGCGCCGAGAAGTTCGACGCCGACTCCCTCGACCGCTGGCTGGCCGAGGGCGCCGAGATGGTGGTCGAGGCCCTGCGCGAGGCCGGACCGGACGCCGACGTGTGGACCTTCGGGCGGGAGCAGAAGACCCGCTTCTGGGCCCGCCGCATGACGCACGAGACGGTGATGCACCGGGCCGACGTCGCCGCCACCGTCGGCGCCGATTTCACCGTCGCCCCCGACATCGCCGCCGACTGCCTCGACGAGTGGCTGGAAGTCATCACGTCCCCCCTCGCCAAGGCATGGAAGCCGGTCCTCGGGGAGCTCACCGGCCCCGGCCGCACCCTGCACCTGCACGCCACGGACACCCCGGCCGAGCTGCAGGCCGAATGGCTCATCGACGCCACGGGCGAGGAGGTGCAGTGGCGGCGGTCCCACGAGAAGGCGGCCGTCGCCGTGCGCGGCCCCATGACCGACGTCCTGAGCGTCTTCTACCGCCGGCTGCCCGCCGACACCGACCGGGTGGAGATCCTCGGCGACCGCGCCGTGCTGGACCACTGGCTGGAGCGGACCGGCTTCTGATGTGATCAGCCCATGAGAGCGAGGCCGTTCCCGCGCCGCCGTGCGCTGTCCGCCGTCCTGGCGCTGCTGCTCGCCACCGCGTGCGGCGGCACCGGTGGCGGCCCCGCGGGCCCCCGTGCGGGCGCGCCCGGCGTGGGCGACCCGCTCTTCCCGGACCTGGGCAACGGCGGTTACGACGTCGGCCACTACGGCCTGACCCTCGACTACGACCCCGCCACGGGCCGGCTGCGCGGCACCGCCGTCATCACCGCCGACGCCAGGGAGGACCTCGCCTCCTTCAACCTCGACCTCAAGGGCCTGACCGTCCGCAGCGTGCGGGTCGGCGGCGAGGACGCCCGTACGACGCGCAAGGGCGGCGAGCTGACGGTCGTCCCGGCCAAGCCGCTGAAGAAGCACGCCGGCTTCCGGACGGTCGTCGTCTACGAGGGGGAGCCGCAGCAGATCACCGACCCCGACGGCTCCACCGAGGGCTGGGTCGCCACCGACGGCGGCGCGGTGGGCCTGGGCGAGCCGGCCGGCTCGACGGCCTGGTTCCCCGGCAACCACCACCCCTCCGACAAGGCCACCTACGACATCACCGTCACCGTGCCCGAGGGCTTCACGGCCGTCGCCAACGGCGAGCCGACCTCCACCGAGCGCGGGCCCGGCGGCCGCACCACCTTCACCTGGCACACCGGGCAGCAGATGGCGAGCTACCTGGCCACCGTCGCCGTGGGCCGGTTCGCCGTCACCACCGCCAGGACCCCGCACGGCCTGCCCGTGTACGTCGCGGCCGCCCCCGGGCAGGCCGACGCCGCGGCCCGCACCGCCGCCCTGCTGCCGCAGGTCCTCGACTGGGGCGGCCGCCTGTTCGGCCCGTACCCCTTCTCCTCCACCGGCGCGGTCCTCGACAGCAACCCCGAGGTCGGCTACGCGCTGGAGACCCAGCCCAAGCCGTACTTCCACGCCGCCCCCGACGACCGGACCGTCGTGCACGAGGTGGCCCACCAGTGGTTCGGCAACTCGGTCACACCCCGCACCTGGCGCGACATGTGGCTCAACGAAGGCTTCGCCACCTACGCCGAGTGGCTGTGGGAGGAGCAGCACGGCGGCCGCACCGCCCGGCAGATCTTCGCCGACCACTACAGCGGCAAGGACCCGCAGAGCCGGGGTATCTGGGCCTTCCCGCCCGACGCCCCCACCGCCCGTACCGTCTCCGACCCACCGGTCTACGGGCGCGGCGCGATGGTCCTGCACAAGCTGCGCGAACGGCTCGGGGACCGCGCGTTCTTCGCCGTCCTGCAGCGCTGGACGCAGCTGTACCGCTACTCCAACGCCGGCACCGACTCCTTCGTCCACCTCGTCGAGAGCACGGCGGGCAAGAAGGAGGCCGACGAGGTCTTCGCCACCTGGCTGCACGGAGCTGGCAAGCCGGCCTCGCCCGGGGACTAGGCGGCGCCCAGGGCGCCCCGGGGCGGCGTGTCGGCTGCGGGCCGTCGGTGGCCGATCGCGCAGTTCCCCGCGCCCCTTACGGGGCGCCCTGGTCAGCGCCCCGTAGGGGCGCGGGGAACTGCGCGACAAGCCACGACGCGTCCGCAGATGGAATACCGTGCTCCGCCTGCACCCCGTCGGCGCAGCCTTAATCGTTCAGCTCGGCCAGCACCGTCAGCGTTTCCTCGTCCCGCGCCGTCACCAGCAGGTCGGTCACCGGGCCGGCGCGCCACGTCTCCAGCCGTTCGGCGATCCGCTCGCGCGGGCCGACCAGCGAGATCTCGTCGGCGAAGGCGTCGGGCACCGCCTCGGCCGCCTCCTCCCGCCGCCCGGAGAGGAACAGCTGCTGCACGCGCCGCGCCTCCTCCTCGTACCCCATTCGGCCCATCAGGTCCGCGTGGAAATTACGGGCCGCGTGCCCCATGCCCCCCACGTACAGCGCCAGCATCCGCTTCACCGGCCGCAGCCCCTCGGCCACGTCCGCGCACAGGTGCACCTGGGCCATCGGCGCCACCACGAAGCCCTCGGGCCGGCTCGCGAGGGCTTCGGCGTACAGGCCGGTGCGCTCCGGCGACCAGTACAGCGGCAGCCAGCCGTCGGCGATGCGGGCCGTCTGGGCCACGTTGCGCGGCCCCTCGGCCCCCAGCAGTACCGGCAGACCCGTGCGCAACGGGTGGGTCATCGACTTCAGCGAGCGGCCCAGCCCGGTGCCGCCCGGCCCGCGGTAGGGCAGCGGGTGGTAGCGCCCGTCGAGCGCCACGGGGGCCTCACGGCGCAGCACCTGCCGTACCACGTCCACGTACTCCCGGGTCGCGGTCAGCGGGCTGTCCGGGAACGGCCGCCCGTACCAGCCCTCCACCACCTGCGGCCCCGACAGGCCCAGCCCCAGCAGGAGGCGGCCGCCCGAGAGGTGGTCCAGGGTCAGCGCGTGCATGGCCGTCGCGGCCGGTGAGCGGGCCGCCATCTGGGCCACGGCCGTGCCCAGCCGGATCCGGCGCGTGTGGGCGGCGATCCAGGTCAGCGGGGTGAAGGCGTCCGACCCCCAGGACTCCGCGGTCCACACCGAGTGGTAGCCGAGCCGCTCGGCGTGCAGGGCGAGCTCCAGTTGGCGGGGCGCGGGCCGCCGGCCCCAGTAGCCGAGGGCGAGACCGAGCCGCATGCCGCCACCTCCCGTGCCTGAACCGACCGGGCGTCAGGTGACTGTACGGGCGCCACCCGCCCCGGACAAGACGGCGGCCCGCCGGGAAGAACCCGGCGGGCCGCGTCGGTCGAGCGGGGCGCGTCAGCCGCGCTGGATGCCCGAGGTGTCCTGCAGCAGGCCGCGACGGCCGTCCTGCGTCTGGGCCACCAGCGCCTGACCGCGCTGGTCCACCGCCAGGTACCAGGTGCCCGGCACCAGCTCGGAGATCTGCGTCGGCGAACCGTCCTCCGCGAACAGCGGACGACCCACCGGCACCGCGAACCAGAACGGGGCGAACGGCTCGCCCCCGCCGGCCGCCGGCTGCGCCGCACCGGCGGCCGGCTGCGGCGCCTGCGCCTGTGCCGGCTGCGGCTGCTGCTGCACCGGCTGGCCCGGCTGGGCCTGCGGGCCCGGCTGCGCGCCGCCGTACGGCTGCGTCTGGTCCGGGGCACCGTACGGCGACGGGGCACCGGCACCCGGCATCCCGCCCTGGCCCGGGTAGCCGTAGCCCGCGGGCGCGCCCGGCGCACCGTAGGGCGCGGGGGCCGGCTGCGGGGCGCCCATCAGCGGCGCCTTCAGGGCCGGGGTGCGCGGGGTGAGCACCGCCACCGCCGCCAGCAGCAGGTTGGCGATGAGCCCCAGGATCTGGCCGACGCCGGGCGAGACCTGCTCCACGTCGGGACCGCCGAAGATGGTCCACAGCGAGGACCACGTCGCGAACACGGCCAGCGCGATGCCCCACTGGTCGAGGCTCAGGCCCACGAGCTTGCGGCCCTCGGGCTGGAAACGGGCGGCGACGATGAGTGCGGCGGCGATGATCCCGGCGAGGAAGATCGACGGCAGTACGGGGAAGAGTTCGGGCTTCCAGCCGTTGGGCTCCTTCGGGCAGCCGAAGGAGGACTGACCGCAGTCGTAGGAGCGGAAGCTGAGGAACGAGGCGATGAACAGCAACACCGCTGCTCCGATCACCCCGCCGTCGCCTCGAGTGAGGGAGCGGATGTTCACCTGGGATCCTTATGTCAGTGCTGTCAGTAATCGTCGCTGTCGCCGGTACGCGGGATGCCAAAGCGCGCGCGGGCGCGGGGGTGGCGGCCACCCATCGTACGGGGAGCACCACCGCCGGGCCGTCCGGGCGTCCGCTTCGTATCACCCTCGTGACACGCGCGGCACCCCGCCGGTCGCGCCCGCCGGTCCCTACCCGTGCAGGAAGTCCGTAATGCCGTCCGCGATCCCCTGCGCCGCCTTCCGGCGCCAGTCGGCATCGGTCAGCAGGGCCGCGTCCTGGGCGTCGCGCATGTTGCCGCACTCGATGAAGACCTTCGGCACCACCGAGAGGTTGAGGCCGCCGAGGTCGCTGCGGGTGTCCAGGCCCGTGCCCTTGCCGATGTAGTTGGACGGCGCACTGCCCGTCGTCCGCACGAAGTTCCCCGCGATCCGCGCGCCCAGCTCCTTCGACGGCCCCACGATCCGCGACGTGTCCGCGGCCCCGGCCTGCACCAGTGCGGGCAGGATCACATGGAATCCGCGCTGGCCGGGCGCCGCCCCGTCGGCATGGATCGACACGGCCGCATCACCGTGGGCCTTGTTGCCGATGTCCGCCCGCTCGGTCACGCACGGCCCGTACGGCCGGTCGCCGTCGTGCGTCAGCGTCACCGACGCGCCCCGCGAGAGCAGGATGTCCCGCAACCGGTGCGCCACGTCGAGGCTGAAGGCGGCCTCCGCGTACCCCGCGTTGGTCTCGGTGCCGGTCGTGTCGCACTCCTTGCGGCCGTTGCCCACGTCGACCTGACGGTTGATCTCGGCGGAGTGCTCCGCGTTGTGGATGTTGTGGCCGGGGTCGACCACCACGACCTTCCCCCGGAGCGGACCGTCCTTCGCCGCCTCGGGGGCGGGCGCCGCAACGGACGGCGAGGGGACGGCGGACGACGACGCGGGAGCCGGCGAGGCCGGTGCCTGCGTGCTCGCCGAGGTCGCGGGCGCCGGACGGGCGGGCGCCGACGCGGCCCCCGCGGGCCGCGCATCGGCGCCGGCGCCGCCGCCGCAGCCCGCCGCCCCGCCGGCCAGGAACACCACTGCCAGCCCCGCGACGAGACGCCGGGTCACCGAGGGAACGCTGCCTATGGACACGCGGGCGATGCTAGCGCCGCCGCTCAGATCCCGAGACCCGTACGCCGCAGTACGCGCAGCGAGCGCGTCACCGAGACCTCCGTGAACGCCCCGGACTCGAGCGCCCTGCGGTACACCCGGTACGGCGCCTGGCCGCCGTCCGCCGGATCCGGGAAGACGTCGTGGATCACCAGCAGGCCACCGGGCGCGACGTGCGGGGCCCAGCCCTCGTAGTCCGCGTTCGCATGCTCGTCCGTGTGCCCGCCGTCGATGAACACCAACCCCAGCGGAGCCCCCCAC
Organism: Streptomyces sp. PKA51; assembly: GCF_057552455.1. Lineage (NCBI taxonomy): Bacteria > Bacillati > Actinomycetota > Actinomycetes > Kitasatosporales > Streptomycetaceae > Streptomyces > Streptomyces sp. PKA51. Next base: position 113,117 of record NZ_BAAJPZ010000005.1, on the reverse strand, counting down.
AACGCCGCCACCTGCGGCGACCGGCCCACCATCGCCACCACGTGCTCCTCCAGCCCGGCCCGGTGCAGCGTCCGGCGGAAGACGGGCAGCGTGTCCATCCGGCCCACCTCGCCGTCCACGAGCGAGGCGTCGTGGTACTCCCAGCCCGGCTGCTGCTCCTCGCTGCCGCGGTGGTGGTCGACGGTCACTGCGACGAGCCCCGCCGCACGAGCGGCGCCGGCCAGCAGGATCGTCGAACGCCCGCAGTACGTCCCCACCTCCAGCAACGGCAGCCCGAGCGCGAGGGCGTCCTCCGCGGCGGCGCACAGGGCGAGCCCCTCGTCGAGCGGCATGAACCCCTTGGCCGCCTCGAACGCGGCGACGACGGTGGGCTGCGGTGCCATGGGGTTGTCCTCACTGTGCGGTGCCTTGTCGGTGCTCATGCTGCCGCACGTGCGGGCGGGGGGCTGCCGCGGGGTGGTGCTGCCCGGCAGGCACCGGCAGGTGTGCCCTCCGGCCCCCTACAGCCAGCCGTTCTGGCGCGCGGCCCGCACCGCTTCCATCCGGTTCCGCGTCTGCGTCTTCCCGATCGCCGCCGACAAGTAATTCCGCACCGTCGCCGGCGACAAGTGCACCCGCGCCGCGATGTCGGCGACCGTCGCCCCGTCGACGGCCGCGCTGAGCACGTCGCGTTCCCGCTGCGTGAGCGGGTTGGGCCCGGCGCTGAGGGCCGCGGCGGCCAGTGCGGGGTCGATGACGCGTTCGCCGGCGAGGGCGCGGCGGATGGCCGCGGCGAGGTCCTCGACGGGTCCGTCCTTGACGAGGAAGCCGCAGGCGCCGGCTTCCATGGCCCGGCGCAGGTAGCCGGGCCGCCCGAAGGTGGTCAGTATCAGGACGCGGCACTGCGGCAGCCGCGCGCGCAGGTCGGCGGCGGCGTCGAGGCCGCTGCGGCCGGGGAGTTCGATGTCCAGGAGGGCGACGTCGGGTTGCTCGGCCAGGGCCCGGGGCAGGATGTCGTCGCCGTTGCCGACCTGGGCGACGACCTCCATGTCGTCCTCCAGGCCGAGCAGCAGTGCCAGCGCACCGCGCATCATGCCCTGGTCCTCGGCCAGCAGGATCTTCGTCCGCCGGTTATGCTCGGTGCTCACGCGGCGCGTTCCTCCTCGTTGTCGTCCACCGGCAGTTCGGCCACGAGCCGGAATCCGCGTCGCCCGTCGGGGCCGGCGGTCAGGAAGCCGCCTGCGGCGGCGAGTCGTTCGGTCAGGCCCTTCAGGCCGGTGCCGGGTGTGCCGGAGCCCGACCCTACGCCGCACCCGTCGTCGCCGATCTCCAGATGGACGCGGTCGGTCTCGCCGCGTACTTCGATGGTGCAGTGGCCGGCGCCGCTGTGCCGGACGACGTTGGTGACCCCCTCGCGCACGACCCAGCCGAGCAGGGCCGCGGTCTGGGGCGGCAGGGGCGGGCCGGACTGGTTGACGTCGGTGGTGATGCCGGAGGCGTCCAGGAGGGAGCGGGCGCGCTCGAGTTCGGTGGTGAGGCTGCCCTCGCGGTAGCCGGTGACGGCCTCGCGGATCTCGGTGAGCGCCTGGCGGCCGACGGCTTCGATGTCGGCGGCCTGGCCCATGGCGGCGTCGAGGTCGCGGGGCCCGAGGCGGCGTACGGCCTCGGCCTTGACGACGATGACGGACATGGTGTGGCCGAGCAGGTCGTGCAGGTCGCGGGAGAAGCGCAGGCGTTCGCGCTCGACGGCGGAGCGGGCGAGTTCCTCGCGGGTGGCGCGCAGTTCGGCGACGGTCTCGAAGAGCCGCAGCACGGCCGCCGTGACCAGACCGGAGAGGACGGTTCCGTAGCCGACGGCGACGGAGTTCTCCACGCTGCCGTGGAAGCCGGCGATGACCCCCGCCGACCCGGCGAAGCCCAGGACCGCGATGCCGAGCATCCGCTCGCCGCGCAGCACGATGCCGGAGGCCAGGGACAGGACGGGGAAGCACAGCAGCCAGTCGCCGCCGTAGCCGATCGTCAGGGCGTACGTGCTCAGGACCAGCCCGAGCAGCAGCAGACGGGGCAGCGGTGTGCCCAGGCGCCTGCGGTCGAGGCCGTGGACGACGGCGCCGATGTAGAAGCCGGCGAAAAGGACGACTCCGGCGCCGCCGAGCCAGGGCAGGGGCAACTCGCCGCCCACGAGGTCCTGGACGTCGCCGGAAATCATGAACAACCACGGCAGGAAGGCGAACTTGCCCGGGGGTTTGTGGCGGGCGATGTCGTCGATGCCGCCCTGGGCGGACGCCCTCAGCCTCTTACGCATGCCCGCATCGTAGGCAGGCGGCCGACGTGCCCGGCAGGAGCGAATGTCGTGCGCCACCCGTGACATTTGTCTTCCCACGCCACCGGCTTTGGGCTATACATGAGGGCCGTTGAATAGAACGCGTTCTACTCGCTTGCGTTCGAGTCCGTTGCGTTCGAGTCCGTTGCGTTCGAGACGGCGATAGGAGTACCGCCTCCATGCCCATCGACCCCGCCCAGGCCCTCGCCGCCGCCCCCCGCACCGCCACCCTCGCCTGGGACCACAAGGACGTCCTGCTCTACCACCTGGGCATCGGCGCCGGCACCCCGGCCACCGACCCCCAGGAGCTGCGCTACACCCTGGAGAGCCGGCTCCATGTGCTGCCCTCCTTCGCGACCGTCGCCGGCGGCGGCCGCGCCGTGGCCGGCGGGCTGGACTGGCCGGGCGTCGACGTCGACCTCGCCGCGGTGCTGCACGGCGGGCAGACCGTCACCGTCCACCGGCCCCTGCCCGTACGGGCGCAGCGGGCGACGCAGACCGCGCGCGTGCGCGCCGTCCACGACAAGGGCAAGGCCGCCGTCATCGTGCTGTCCTCCGACGTCGCCGACGAGGCCGGCCCGCTGTGGACCAGCACCAGCGAGATCTTCGTCAAGGGCGAGGGCGGCTTCGGCGGCGAACGCGGCACCACCGCCCGCCTGCAGACCCCGGCCACCGCCCCCGACCTGACCGCCGAGCGGCCCACCCGCGAGGACCAGGCCCTGCTCTACCGCCTGTCCGGCGACTGGAACCCGCTGCACGCGGACCCCGAGTTCGCCAAGCTCGCCGGCTACGACAGGCCCATCCTGCACGGGCTGTGCTCCTACGGCATCGTCCTCAAGGCCGTCGTCGACACCGCGCTCGACGGCGAGGTCGGCCGCGTGCGCTCGTACGCCACCCGCTTCGCCGGCGTCGTCCTGCCCGGCGAGACCCTGCGCGTGCGCATGTGGCGCGACACGCCCGGCCCCGGACGCATCCAGGTCACCGCCACCGCCGTCGAGCGCGACGACGCGCCCGTGCTGACGGACACGGTCGTCGAGCACTCCTGAGGTCTGTCTCCTCGCCCCGTGAAGGGAGCCCTCCCCATGCGCGCCGCCGTCCAGCACAAGACCGGGCAGGACCGCCTGGAAGTCCTCGACGACGTCGAGGCCACCGGCTTCGGGCCCGGCAAGGTCAAAATCCGCGTCCGCGCCGCCGGACTGTGCCACTCCGACCTGTCCGCCATGTCCGGCGTCCTGCCGCAGCACGCCCCGTTCGTCCCCGGCCACGAGGGCGCCGGCGACGTCCTCGCCACCGGCGACGGCGTCACCCACGTCAAGCCCGGCGACCGGGTGCTCGTGTGCTGGCTGCCCGCCTGCGGCAGCTGCCCCGCCTGCCGGCGCGGCCAGAGCCAGCTGTGCCTGAAGGGCCTCGCCGAGGGCGCCGCCCCCAACTTCCGCCACCGCACCACCGACCTGTACGGCTTCGCCGGCACCGGCACCTTCGCCGAGGAACTCGTCGTCGGCGCCCGCTGCGCCGTACCCGTCCCCGACGACGTCCCCTACGAGATCGCCGCCCTCATCGGCTGCGGCGTCACCACCGGACTGGGCGCCGCCCTCAACACCGCACGGGTCACGGCCGGCTCCTCGGTCGCCGTCATCGGCTGCGGCGGCGTCGGCATCAGCGCCGTCCAGGGCGCCCGCGTCGCCGGCGCCGCCCAGATCGTCGCCGTCGACCCCGTCGAGTCGCGCCGCGACGCGGCCCTGCGCCTGGGCGCCACCGAGGCCGTCGCCCCCGAGGGCCTGCGCGACGCCGCCGCCCGCATCACCGGCGGCGAGGGCTTCGACTACGTCTTCGAGGTCGTCGGCAAGGCCGCCACCGCCCGCACCGCCTACGACGCCACCCGGCGCGGCGGCACGCTGTGCGTGGTGGGGGCCGGCGCCATGGACGACCACTTCTCCCTCAACATGTTCGAGCTGTTCTTCGACGAGAAGAAGATCCTGCCCTCCCTGTACGGCGGCGGGGACGTCCTGCGCTCCTACGAACGCGCCATCGCCCTGTGGCGCGCCGGACGCGTCGACCTCGAAGGTCTCATCACCCACCGCGTCCCCCTCGCCCGCGTCAACGACGCCCTCGACCAGATGCGCAGCGGCGAGGCCCTGCGCACCTGGGTGATGCTGTGAACGCCGCCCTCGAAGGCAGGACCGCGATCGTCACCGGCGCCGGCCGCGGCCTCGGCCGGGCCGAGGCCCTCGAACTCGCCCGCCACGGCGCGAACGTCGTCGTCAACGACCTCGGCAGCCCCGGCCGCGACGGCACCGGCGCCCCCTCGCCCGGCCCGGCCCAGGACGTCGTCGAGGAGATCCGCGCGGCCGGCGGGCAGGCCGTGGCCCACACGGGCGACGTCTCCGACTTCGCCGCGGCGCGGGAGCTGGTGCAGCTGGCCGTCGACACGTACGGCTCGCTGGACGTCCTCGTCAACAACGCCGGCATCCTGCGCGACCGCATGGTCTTCTCCATGACCGAGGAGGAATGGGACTCCGTCCTGCGCGTCCACCTCAAGGGCCACTTCACCACCGTGCGCTTCGCCGCGGCGTACTGGAGGGAACGCGCCAAGGCCACGGGCGCCCCCGTCCACGGGCGGATCGTCAACACATCGTCGGAGGCGTTCCTGGCGGGCTCGGCGGGCCAGCCGAACTACGCGGCGGCCAAGGGCGGCATCATCGGCCTCACCACCTCGACGGCGGCGGCCCTGCGCAAATACGGCGTGACGGCCAACGCGATCTGCCCCCGGGCCCGCACCCGCATGACGGAAGACCTCTTCGGCACACCCCCGCCCGGCCTCGACCCCCTCTCCCCCGACCACGTGGCCCCCCTGGTCGCCTACCTGTCCTCACCGGCGGCGGCGACGGTGACGGGCCAGGTGTTCGTGGTGCACGGCGGCCTGGTGGCGGTGATGGAGCGCCCCCGAGTGGCGGCAACCTTCGAGACGAAGTCCGACACCTTCACGGTCGAGGAACTCGACGGCCTCCTCTCCCCGTACTACGCGAGGCGCGACCCGGGCGAGGGCTTCGCGGCCCCGGAGGTGCTGGGGCTGCGGCGGGGTGGGTGAACGGGGACACCGGATTCGACTCCGGCGAGTGACGGCCCTCCACAACGCGAAAGCCCCGCTGATCCGGTGGGCGCCGGTTCAGCGTTTCCCCGGCGTTTCAGGGCCTCCTTCACGAGTGGCGTCGTCAGGCTGACGGGGGCCGCTGGGTCACCGAGCAGACGATCAGCAACGTGCCTCTGACCGCGGCCGAGGCCGAAGCGGCCCGGGACGGACGGCCAAGCGTCCGGTCTCCGGCCACCGGTGAGCCGAGCCGCCGGGCCGTCGGCCGTTCCCCTAAGAAGACGCGTCGTACCAGAGCGTGAACCGAGCTTGCTCCGGGGTGTACCGCCACGGCTGGCCGGAAGCGTGCCGGAGGTACTGGGCGGTCCACGCCAGGACGTGCCAGCCCAACGACAACTCGGGCAGGACGAACCGGCCGTCGGGGCCACGGCGCCAGGTGGGGCCGATGGCCACCGGATCGATGACGCCCGGCGGAAGAGCCTCGGCGGAGGCGGCGGCCACCCCTTCGTGGAGACAGGCGTCAGGCGCCCAGAGCGGCCCGGTAATCCGCGATGGCGGTCGCGCCGGCCGGGGTCTCCTGCCCGGCCGCCGCGCGCACCAGCTCGACGCCGTCCTTGTTACGCCGCCGGCGCTCAGCAGAACGCTTCGACGCCGGTCCGCGGGCCCTGGGGGCCGGGCCGACAGGCTGAGGCGAGGCGCCGCCCACGGCTGATTCCGTCCTCTTGTGCTAATGACCGCCCGGTCGAGGTAATCCCGCCTTGCGACATTGAGTATTCCCTGATCAAACAACAGGCTGTGAGGTAAGCGCGGTAAGTCCCGATTCGAAGGGATGTGCCATGACTTCACGATGTATGAGGCGGCGGCTGTTCGGAACCGTTGTGCCCGCTCTCGCCACGCTGGGACTGCTGGTGGGTTTGCCCACGAGCGCGCAGGCGGCGAACGGCCAGTTCGTGTACACCCGGGCCGACACGGGGGCGAACATGTCACTCGTCAGCCCGCCGAACGACCAGTGCCTGGCGCTTGCCGGCGGTGCGAGCAGGGCCAGCAACGGCACGGACACCACGGCGGTCGTGTACGCGGACTCCTCATGCCAGCAGCCGCTGGCGATCGTCGGCGCGCAATCGTCCTGGCAGGGGTCCACGACTCCCGCCCGGAGCGTGCGCTTCGGCTCCGCGTAGACCGACACCAGGCTGCGTGAGACGCGAGGGCACACCCGGATGGCAGCCTCGAAGGAGAGCCGACCTCGTTCTCCGGGGGCCATGTTCCGGTCGATGAGGTAGGCGCGCACTTCGCGGAGGTCGACGAGGGCGCGGCCGGTGTGGTCGTACCCTCTGCGCTCGACGTGGCCGCGTCGGATCCACTGGCGGCGGCGACGGTGTCGCAGATGATCGGTGGGGGTGTCGGGGACACGTGCGTCTGCCTCCTCCCGGGTACGCCGAAAGCCTCGTCGGCGGGGCCAACGGGGCTTTCGAGTGATCACTGTTCCCCGGTATGCGGGCACGCGGGGGCGCTGTTGACGAGTGTGACACGAGATGAGAGAACCCGGAACAGCCTCGTTTGAGGGGCGGGCGGGTAACTGCGCCGGTCCTCCCGGAACCCGCAGGAAGGTTCAGGTTTCCTTCCTCTTGCCGTCTATCCATTCGAATGACCGAACGTTCTTTTGGATCTCGGCAGTCTCGAAAGGGTGCCCGTGATCGTTGATCACATAGGTTCCCGATGTTTTTCCGTCCGCCCATTCGAGCCTTGCGTCCCACTTGCAGTGCCCGCTCGGAATCACCGTAACGAGCAGGATGGATGGGTCGGTTGATGTGACCTTGTACGGGAACTTGAGCTCGTCCGAGCGCTCGTTGCTTGGCAGCGCAGGCCGTGTGACCCAGTACGGCGCACTCATATCGAAATTGACGGCCCCATAGTGGTAGGTCGCCCCGTTGCCGCAAGCGCGCCCGAGATTGACGTGCGTACCCTCGACCGGCTTCTTCTTTTCTACGAGGCGAAAGGTGAGGCTCTTCAGGATGACGGCCGACCTCACCGCTTTCGCGGTAACTACCATGTGCAGCTTGACCGGGCCGGCAGGGACGGCGCCGAAAGCATCCGGATCCTGGTCCCAGGTGTGGCCCTGGATGCGCTTGCCGGCTCCGGGAGGGGTGTTCATGAGCTCGCTGTCGGGACTGTGCGGGTAGATCCAGCCGGCCGAATTGCAGTCGCTCCCTTGCTCGACGCTGACGTCGATCCCGGTTGGCTCGCCGAAGACCTTTTCCTTGACGTCAGTCCCTACCTGCGTCACAACGAAGCCGATGACAGCCACCACGGCTGCACCGAGTCCGGCGAGCACCTTCTTTTTGGCGCCTTTCCAAAAAGATCCATCCTCGTCCGGCCGGCCCCCACCTCCGGGCGGCTGGCCTCCGCCTTGACTGTCATCTGACATTGTCACCCCCGAGCGAACCGTGAAGTGTCAGGGAGGAGCCTGTCGCGACGGAGGAACTCCGTCCCGTCCGTTCAGGGTGTCAGCTTGTATGAGTAGTGGCGGTGGTCCGCAGCGAAACTCCCCGAAGGGGTGGCTTCGTATAAGCAGAGTTGACAATCGGTCGCAGAAGAAGGCGCTTGGCGTCCGCTTGGGACCCAATGTCATATATGAGTGGAGAGCGTGTGTCGCGTCTGGGGATGGCCGGAGTCCTCCTCTCGAATGGACTCTTACTCAGAGAACGTGATCAGGGCGGCGAGGTCTATGGGGTCCCAAGAACCTCGACACCCGCGGTATCGCGTAGCTTCCGCGGCCTGAGCGTCGGCTCCGGGCTACGGCAGGGGGGAGACGTTCGGGCTCTCGCCGGACGACATCGACGGCGACGTCATCACGGTGACCCGGCAGGTCGTCAAGGTCAACGGCCGGCTGGCGTTCGCTCCGCCAAAGGGCAACAAGACCCGCGAGGCGCCTTGCCCACCCGAGCTCGCTGCCGCTGTTGACGCGCGTGCGGCTGAGTTCGGCACGGTCGAGGTGACGTTGCCGTGGGTGGATCCCGACCGGGCGAACCTGCCGTGGAATGAGCGTCCCCTCGTGACGGTGCGAGTTCTGGTCACCACCACGCGTGGCGGCGCCATCAACCGGTCCACGTTCGACGGCAAGCAGTGGAAGCCCGCTCTGGTAGAGGCCGGGGTGATCCCTCCGCCGAAGGTGACGGTCATCCCCCGCCCGGGGAAGCGCCCTCTGGAACGAGTACTCGGGCCGAAACTCCCCAGATACTCCCCACGGGGCAAAATAAAGCCCCTCAGCTCTGCGTTTCCGCAGGTCAGAGGGGTGTGAGGCGGACGAGTCGGCCTGTACGCCGGGTTCTGTCTCCCGGGGGCCTTGCGGCCGCCGGGGAGGCGGTCATCCATCTAGGCCTGCCGTTGCCGACAGGCTCGTGCGGTCTACCCGCGGACTCGGGCGGGCAGCCCTCGAACATCCGCGCAGGGCCGCCGTGGCGGCCCCTCTTGACCTTGCTCCGGGTGGGGTTTACCGAGCCGTCCGGGTCACCCCGGACGCTGGTGGTCTCTTACACCACCGTTTCACCCTTACCGAGGGCACGAGGCCCCCGGCGGTCTGTTTTCTGTGGCACTGTCCCGCGGGTCACCCCGGGTGGGCGTTACCCACCACCCTGCCGTGTGGAGCCCGGACGTTCCTCGGAGGATCCTTCGATCCTCCGCGACCGCCCGGCCGGCTCGTCCGCCGTGCCGACCATGGTACCGGCCGCTCACACCGGGGCGAACCCGGCCTCGGCCCTGCCCGGGTCGGCGGCGGTCACGCGGACGCGCAGCCGGCGGCCGAGGGGCAGTGGGGGGCCGTCGGCGGGGCCCTCGACGCGGCCGGCGACGGCCGGGTCGTAGAGGTGGACGGTGCCGGCCGTGGGGCGGGAGGGGACGACGTCGACGACGTACGCGTCGAAGATCTCGCCGATGCGGTCGCGCAGCAGTGCGGCCTCCACCAGGTCCACGCATGCGCGCTCCGCCTGCGCCGCCCGCCGGGCGCCGCGCTCCATCTGCGCCGGCAGCGCCTCCAGCGCGGCGCGCACCCACTCGGGGGGTGCGGTGCCGGCCGCGGCGGCGAGGACCAGTTCGTTCGCGTAGCGGTCGGCGAGGCGGCGCAGCGGGGCGGTGCAGTGGGCGTACGGGGCGGCGACCGCGGCGTGGACCGGGTCGGCGGGGCGGGGCAGCGCCGCCGGGCGGTCGCGGTCGAAGACGGCGTACCCGGCGCCGCTCAGCAGTGCGGTGCATTCCTGCAGGAAGGCCGCGTGCTGGCTGTCGGTGGGGTCGAGGGCCCGTACGAGCACGGCGTACGGCATGTCCTGCGGCCACGGCACCCCGAGCGAGCGGGCCACGCGGCGCAGCCGGTCGGCTGCGTCGGGCGGGGCGGCCCGCAGGGTGCGCAGGATGCCGGTGCCCGCGTCGAGCATCAGGCGGGCGGCAGCCATGCCGGTCATCAGGGACAGCTGGGCGTGCCAGCGCTCCACGGGCAGCGGGGCGCGGTACTCCGGCGTGTACCGCCCGTCCCCGCGCCGCACGACCACGCGTTCGGGCACGTGCAGCGATAGTCCGCCGCGTTCGCGTTCGAGCTGCTCGCGCAGTTCGCCGATCTCGCGGAGCAGCCGCAGCGGCTCCTCGGCCGTGCCGGAGTCGAGCCGCCGCTGGACGCCCGCGTAATCGAGGCGGGCCCGGCTGCGCACGGTGGCGCGGCGTACGTCCGTCCTGGTCGGGCGACCGTCGGCGTCGAGGTCCAGTTGCCACAGGACGGCGGGACGGTCGTGGTCGGGCAGCAGGCCGGCCGCGTCCTCGGCGAGGATCCCGGGGTGCAGGGGGATGCGCAGGTCCGGGTAGTACAGGGTGAGGGCGCGCGCGTGGGCCTCGGCGTCCAGGGCGCCGCCGGGCCGGACGAAGGCGGCCACGTCGGCGACGGCGTAGTGGACGCGGTAGCCGCCGCCGGGCCGGCGGGCCAGGGACACCGCCCGGTCGAGGTCCTTCGAGCCGGGCTGGGCGATCGTGAAGAGCGGTAGATCCGTCGCGTCGTGCGCGGGCATGGCCGGCCGCCGTGCCGCCTGCTCGGCCTCCTGCAGCACGGCGGGCGGGAAGGCCGCGGGGACGGCCGTGCGCGTCCGCAGCTCGTGCAGGGCGGACAGCAGCGGGCCGTGCTCCCTGTCCGTCACGGCCAGCGGGCGGCGGGGCATGGCACCGAGCCTAGGCACGCGGCGAGCGCCCGGCACGGCGAGTGCGGCGTACGGCGTCGGGGTGCGGCGGCGTTAGGGTGCACACGGCTGACCGACGCCGAAGCCTTCCGTCCCCATCGAGGAGAGATACGACCGTGCTCGTGCTGTTGCCGCCGTCCGAGGGGAAGGCCACCGGGGGTACCGGTGCCGCGCTGGAGATCGCGGGACTGTCCCTGCCGGGCCTGCGCGAGGCCCGCGAGAGGGTGCTCGGCGAGCTGGTGGAGCTGTGCTCCGGCGACGAGGACAAGGCGGCGGAGGTGCTGGGCCTCAGCCAGGGCCTGCGCGGGGAGATCGCCAAGAACGCGGCGCTGCGCACCGCCCCCACCCGCCCGGCGGCCGAGGTCTACACGGGCGTCCTGTACGACGCGCTGGACCTGGCCACGCTGCCCGCCGCCGCCCGGCGCGCGGCCGAGCGCTCCCTGCTGGTGTTCTCGGGCCTGTGGGGCGCGGTGCGCATCGGCGACGCCATCCCCTCCTACCGCTGCTCGATGGGCGTGAAGCTGCCCGGCCTCGGCGCCCTGGGCGCCTTCTGGCGCGGGCCGATGGCCGAGGTGCTGCCGGAGGCGGCGGGCTCGGGGCTGGTCCTCGACCTGCGTTCGGCGGCGTACGCCACCGCCTGGAAGCCCAAGGGCGAGCTCGCGGGCCGTACGGCCACGGTGCGCGTCCTGCACGCCAAGGTCGTCGGCGGCGTCGAGAAGCGGTCGGTGGTCAGCCACTTCAACAAGGCGACCAAGGGCCGCATCGTCCGTGACCTGCTGACCTCGGGCTCGGCCCCCGCCACCCCGGCCGAACTCGCCGAGGCGCTGCGGGAGCTGGGGTACGTGGTCGAGCAGGGCGCGAAGCCCGGCGCACTGGACGTCGTGGTGACCGAGCTGTAGCAGCCGAGCTGTTGGTGACCGAGCTGTAGTCCGCATCCCGCCACTCGTGGGGGTGGCGGGCGGGTGACCGGCTGACAGAAGGTGAACGACGGTGACCGCCGTCCCGCTAACCTGCTGCCTGCCATGAACGATTTCGTTGATGAAGCACGCTCGCGAGTCGCACACCTGCTCAGGATGGCCAACACCGACGACGACCGGATCAGGGCACAGATCATCGAGTACGCCGACAGCACGCCCGAGCCGCCGGTGATAAGCAGGGGCGCGGGCATCGTCACCACCGGGTGCGCCCGCTGCCGGCGCACGGCCTGGCGGCAGCACGACTGCGAGGGGCCCATGTGGGTGTGCGGAACGTGCGGTCACGTGGAGCCGATCACCCTGCGGTGCCCGCAGTGCGACCTCGACATGACGCCGCCGCGCGTGGGCGCGCCCGACCGGTGGGAGTGCCCGGGCTGCGAGCGGGTGGCGTCGACGGTTCCGTAGAAGTCGACGGTTCCCTGGAAGACGCGGTCACACCCGCAGGTGCGACGTGTCGTTGAGCAGGCGCAGCGACGCGTTGCCGTCGGCGTAGTAGGCCACCGCCGACAGCGAGGCCGCCGACAGTTCCATGCGGAAGGCCGACTCCGGCGGGGCGCCCAGGGCCAGCCGTACGAGCGTCTTGACCGGGGTCACGTGCGTCACCAGCAGCACCGTGCGCCCCGCGTACCGGGCGATGAGCCGGTCCCGGGTGACGGCCACCCGGCGGGCGACGGCCGCGAAGCTCTCGCCGCCGCCGGTGGGGGCGGCCTTGGCCGAGGCGAGCCAGGCGTCGAGGTCCTCGGGGAAGCGCTCGCGGACCTCGCCGAACGTCAGGCCCTCCCAGGCGCCGAAGTCGGCCTCGCGCAGGCCGTCCTCGACGCGTACGTCCAGGCCCAGCCGGCCCGCGACGGCCTCGGCCGTCTCGCGGCAGCGCCGCAGCGGGGAGGTGACGATCGCCTGGATGGTGCCGCGCGCGGCGAGCGCGGCCGCGGCCGCGCTCGCCTGGCGGCGGCCGGCGGGCGAGAGGGCGGGGTCGCTGCCGCCGGAGCCGGAGAAGCGTTTCTCGGGCGTCAGGGCCGTCTCGCCGTGCCGCAGCAGCACGAAGGTGGTGGGTGCACCGAGGTCGGCCGGTGCCGCCCAGCCGACGGGTGCGGCCTTGGGCTCGGCCAGGGGCTCGGCGACGGGCACCTCGACGGCGTGGGTGGCCGTGGTGCCGGCCGCGGCGGAGGCCGCGACCGCGAGTCCGGCCGACGAGCGGCCCGGCTCCCACTGCCGGCCCGCCTTGCCGGCGTCCATGGCCTCGTTGGCGAGGCGGTCGGCGTGCTTGTTCTCCTCGCGGGGGATCCACTGGTAGGAGACGTTGCCGGGCGGGAGGATCCGCTGGGCCCGGGCGGCGAGCGGCTTCATGTCCGGGTGCTTGATCTTCCAGCGGCCCGTCATCTGCTCGACGACGAGCTTGGAGTCCATCCGCACCTGGACGCTCGCCTCCGCGTCGAGCGCCCGGGCGGCCTCCAGTCCGGCGATCAGGCCCTTGTACTCGGCGACGTTGTTGGTGGCCCGCCCGATGTACTCGGCGGCCTCCGCCAGCGTCTGCCCGGTGGCCGCGTCGCGGACGACCGCGCCGTAGCCGGCGGGGCCGGGGTTGCCGCGGGAGCCGCCGTCGGCCTCGACGATGAAGCGGTGGGGCATCGTGTTCGCTTTCGTTCCGGCCTTCGCCACGGCTCCGCCGGGGCCTACAGCCCCGACTCGGGCGTACGGACGAGGATGCGGCGGCAGTTCTCGCAGCGCACGACGGCGTCGGGGGCGGCGGAGCGGACCTCGTTGAGCTCGGTGATGTTGAGCTCCAGGCGGCAGCCCTCGCAGCGGCGCTGGTACAGGCGGGCGGCACCGACGCCGCCGGACTGGGCGCGCAGCTTGTCGTACAGCTTGATCAGGTCCGCCGGGATGGAGTCGGCGACGACCTCGCGCTCCTTGGTGACGGTGGCGATCTCGGCGTCGATCTGCGCGGTGGCGGCGTCCCGGCGGGCGACGGCATCGTTGACCTTGGCCTGGACGGACTCCACGCGGCCGGTCAGCTCGCGGACCCGCTCCTGGGCGGCCTCGCGGCGCTCCATGACCTCGAGGACGACGTCCTCCAGGTCGCCCTGGCGCTTGGCGAGGGAGGCCACCTCGTGCTGGAGGTTCTCCAGGTCCTTGGGGGACAGGCCGGCGCCGGAGTCCAGGCGCTGCTGGTCGCGGGCGGCGCGCTGGCGGACCTGGTCGACGTCCTGCTCGGCCTTCGTCTGCTCGCGGGCGCAGTCGCTCTCCTCGGTCTGCGCGGCGACGAGCAGGTCGCGGTGCTGGGTCAGGTCGCCTTCGAGGGCCTGGATCTCGGCGTGCTCGGGCAGGGCCTTGCGCTTGTGGGCGAGCTGGGTGAGGCGGACGTCCAGGGCCTGGAGGTCGAGGAGGCGGATCTGGTCGGCGGGCGCGGCGTTCAGTTGGGGGCTCCTGGGGTTACTGGTGATGGGCGGACGACGCCGCGTGGGCGGTCCAGGGGTCGGTGACCGTGCGGCTGACGTGGGTGCGCAGGCCCCAGCCGTACCGGTCGGAGATCTCGTCGAGCTGGGCCGCGGCCTGCTCGGTCCAGGGCCACTCGGTGGCCCAGTGCGCCGCGTCGATGAGCGCCAGCGGGCTGTGCTGCTGGGCCTCCGAGGCGGGGTGGTGGCGCAGGTCGGCGGTGACGAAGGCGTCGACGCCCGCGGCGCGGACCTCCGCGAAGAGGGAGTCGCCGGAGCCGCCGCACACGGCGACCGTACGGATGAGGCGGTCCGGGTCGCCGGCCGCGCGGACGCCCTGCGCGGTGGCGGGCAGGCGCTTGGCGACGCGCTCGGCGAACTCCGCCAGCCGCACCGGCGGGTCGAGCTCGCAGATCCGGCCCAGGCCCCGGCGGCCGGCCGGATCGCTCGCGTCGGGCACGAGGGGGCCGGTCACGCGCAGGTCGAGGGCGCCGGCCAGGGCGTCGGAGACGCCGGGATCGGCGCTGTCGGCGTTGGTGTGCGCGACGTGCAGCGCGATGTCGTTCTTGATCAGGGTGTGCACGATGCGGCCCTTGAAGGTGCCGGCCGAGACCGTCGTCGTCCCCCGCAGGTACAGCGGGTGGTGGGCCACGATCAGGTCGGCGCCGAGCTCCACGGCCTCGTCGACGATCTCCTGCACGGGGTCGACGGCGAACAGGACCCGGGTGACCGGGGCGTCGGGGTCGCCGCAGACCGTGCCGACGGCGTCCCACTGCTCGGCCCGCTCCGGCGGCCAGAGGGCTTCGAGGGCGGCGATCACTTCAGACAGTACGGGCACGGGGAAAGGCTACCTGGCCGCGTGCCCCGGGCGGCCTCCTCGGTGGCCGTCCGGCAAGCACACCCACCCTGCGTGTCTCGGGAAAACGGAAAACTCACCACCCGTACGCGTGAAGCCGCGGGGGTCGCAGGGTTCGGCGGGACGCCCGATAACTACGTTCTGTGCCGGAGGTGACGTTTCTCATGACGGTCTGTGCTCCCCCTGGCACCCCGGCCCCCTCTGATCCACAGAGTCCTCCGGGCCCCTCGGCCCCGTCCGCCCCCGCGCGGAGTGCGCCGCCGGCGGACATGAGACGCCCCGCATTCACCGTCACGGCGGACGGCTCGTACGCGGCGTGGCTGGCCCTCGGCCGCGGCACGGACGGCTGGTTCCCCGAGCGCTGGACGCTGGACGGGCCCGAGCCCTACGCCGTGTCGCTGCCCGGCAGCCAGCCCGAGGAGGCCGACAGCCAGGTGCTGCCGCTGACCGACGGCCGGGTGCTCATCCGGCGCCGGGTCGCCGAGCGGTACGCACTGTCCCTGCTCTACCCCACCGGTCACGGCACCGGCGAGGTCCCCCTCGGGGCCATCGAATGCCGTCACCTCTCCCTGCTGCCCCCCGCGCCCGACGGCGCCCGCGCCTACGCGCTCGTCCTCGCCGAACGGCACACCACGCTGTGGCGCGTGCACGGCGGCGGCAACGGCCCCGAACTGCTCGCCACCATCCCCGGCCGGTGCGAGGGCGGCGCCTGGCTCGACCGCGCCGGGCGGCTGCTGGCCCTCGACCGCGAGCTGGAGGGCGTCACCAAGACCGTCGTCGTCGACCTCGGCCGGGGCGGCGAGACCAGCCCCCTGCTGCAGATCACCGACACCAGCAACGACCGGCTGCTGCTCGCCGAACCCGACAGCGGCCTGCTCCTCGTACGCTCCGACGCGCCCGGCACCGACCGGCTCGGCTGGGGCGTGCTCGGCTCCGCCCGGCCCGTCCGCTTCCCCGAGTGCCTGCTGCCCCCGGGCACCGCGCTCACCCCCTTCGCCGCCCAGCCCGGACAGGGCCTGGCCCCCGAACAGTGCTCGGTCGCCTTCCGCGTGGACCGCGAGGGCGCCGGCAGCTGGGTCGGCGTGTGGAGCGCGGCCGCCAAACGGCTGCGGCAGTTCCCCGGGCCGGTCGGCTGGCTCACGGGCGCCGGCCTGTGGACGACCGGCGGCGAACTCAAACTGCCCTTCGTCACCCCCAGCGTGCCCTGCGGCCTCGCCCGGCTGCGGCTGCCCCCGCCGGAGGACCCCGGCGGCGACCTGGCCGAACCGCTGTGCCTCGAAGCGGACGACGAGGACGAGGACGAGCCCCTCACGGGCCCCGCCGCCCTGGCCCCCGTGCCCGCCCCGCGCCCCGTACCGCTGCAGCAGGCACCGTGCGCACGCGCGTCCGGCTAGTGGGACCGGGCGGGCACCGGCTGGCTTGGTGATCAAGGTCCCGTTAGACTTGCCGGCCGGGTGGCCGGCCGCAACAACCGTGCACGGCCGCCGGATCGAGACCCTTTCCCGACCCGACGGAGTGACGTACCGCCATGTCCGACGCCGCCGCGGCCCGCACCGAGACGACGCACGAGACGGAAGCACGCGCCCCCCGGGCGACCACCCCCACCGGCACGGGCCGCCACCGCGGCCCGGTGGCGGCGGAGGACGCCGCCGCGGCCCAGGCCCCGGCGATGCCCCACGGCAAACACCGCCGCGCCCCGGGCGCGCCGGCGTAGGGCGAAGCGGAGCCGAGGAGACAGAACCCGGCGTACGGGCCGACTCGTCCGCCTCATTCTTCTCCGGCTGCCCCGCACGGGCGGACCGGAGCCGCTACCGTGGTGAGTGCCCGGGCCGGCGAACCCCCACCAGCCAGGTGAGGACGACGGCACGGGAAGGCCCGCCACTGAGGGCACAGTGGCGGACTTTCGACAGAAGGCAGTGAAGACCTGGGTGGCCCCCCACCAGTGGCTTTGGTGGGGGTACACCGTCCTCAGGTCGTCACTTTCGGTGATTCACCTCCAACCACCAGCGGATCACAGCGCCGATGGCCGCTCCCACCATGGGGGCGGTCAGCCTGTGGATCCGTCGGAGCAGGACCCTGAGGTGAGACCAGTCCTTCTTCTTGCGATGCCGCAAAGGCTCGCGCCTTTCTCCTGGGCGGGCTGTACCCACCAGCGGTCGGACCCTCCGGATGGAGGGCCCGGCCGTGGGCACGGCCGTACCCGGCGCGCCGGGAGACCGTGCCCCAGTCAGGCCCCCCCTCCAGCGAGGAAGGCCGACCGGTGGCAGGCGCCCCGGAAATCCGGCGCTCGGTTGCGACACCGGGGAGAACGCTAGCGGCCAGGGTGTGCCAACAGGGCACAATGCGGCGGTAGTTACGACTTTCAGGTAAGAAGTGGGCGTCCGGCCGCTCCCTGAGCAGCGCGCTGCCTACCCTGCCCGGCGCCTCCGTGTGCTGCCGGGCATGACGCGAACGCCGACGAGCCGGGGCCCATCGGGCCCCGGCTCGTCGGCGTGAAGCTGTGGAAAGCCGCTCCTGCCTATCCGCGCTTCTCGAACGGGCTCGGCACCGGGAAGTAGCCCTCCAGGAAGGGGGCTATCAGGGCGTTCGTGCGCGCCATGTCCTTCTCCGTCGAGACCGTGTCGTTGATGCAGAACGCGTCCATGTCCCGGTGGGCCAGCAGGCGGTTGAGCCTGCGGGAGGTGTTCGGGTGGGCCAGGTCCATGTAGACGTAGCGCAGGTCGGACGGTATGGCCTTGGCCCGGTGGTAGGCGTAGTAGTGGTGCAGGGAGGAGGCGACGGAGAGGTCGGCCGGGCTGCGGAAGCGGGCTGCGGCGGTGGCGGCGTGGGCGTCGGCGTAGCGTTCCTCGATCTCGTCGAGGACGCTGCGGCTGAGCGCGTGCGGCACGTGGCGCATCTTTTGGGTGAAGGTGGCGCCGAAGCCGTCCTCTATGAGGGCCCGGTTGTTCTTGGCCGCCGCCGCGACCGGCGGGTCGGCCGGGTTGTGGGCGCCGAGGGGCACGAGGGCGGGCGAGGGGAAGAACTTGGTGAGCCCGTTGGAGAGGAAGAAGTCCTGCGGGGTGAGGGGGCTGCCGAGGAAGACGTCGTCGTTGAAGTACAGGAAGTGCTCGGAGAGTCCCTCGATGTGGTGCAGCTGGGTCTCGATGGCGTGCGAGTTGAACGTCGGCAGCACGGCCGGGTCCGAGAAGATCTCGCGGTGGCCGACCACCCGGATGCCGGGGTGGTCGGTGTTCAGCCATTCCGGGGTCTGGTCGTCGGTGACCAGGTAGATCGTGCGCACCCAGGGCGCGTACTGATGGATGGAGCGCAGGGAGTACTTGAGCTCGTCGCGGCTGATGTAGCGCGCGTCGTTCGCGGCCTCCTCGTGGCGCTCCTCGCCCGTGCCGTCGGCCTCGCGCTGGGCGCGGGCGCGCCGGGCGGCCCACGCGGGGTCGTTGCCGTCGACCCAGGTGTAGACGACGTCGATGGGGAAGGTGATGTCCTGGGGGAGCCGGAGGGTGAATTCGGGGCGGGTGCGCACGCGGCGTCCGCGCCGGGCGGTGGCCGGTCCCTCGGCGGCGTGGCCCAGCGGGCCCGTGAACAGCTCCAGGGGCGCCTCGACGGTCTCGCCGTCGGCGTCGATCTCCTCCACCACGCCGTTGCGGCGGGGGGCGGTGAGCACGGGGCGGCCGTACGGGCCGTCCTCGCGCGTCCAGAACTGGATGTCGCAGCCGTGCTCCGGGCCGAGGACGAGCGAGCCGTCGGCGGTGGTGCGCAGCCAGGTCAGCCGCAGGACGGCGGTCTTCTCCAGCTGCCGCCAGGTGCCCGCCACGAACCCGGGCAGGGCCTGGCCGGGAGCGCCCGTACGGTCCACCGCGGCGACGTAGCCGGGGGTGCGGGCGCACAGGCGGGCCAGCTGCTGCAGGGCGCGGCGGCGGTCGGCGGCGGCCACGGCGACGGCCGGGGCGGTGCCCTCGGTCGCCCAGCGGACGCAGAAGTGGTCGATGCCGGCGTCCTCCAGCGCGGAGGTCACCAGCGACAGGGCCTCGGCACGGGCGCCGTGCGGCGTGGGCGCGGGGTCGACCAGGGCTATGTGGGCCTTGCCGTCCACCAGCACCGCGCGCGGCAGGTGCGACTCCAGGTGCCCGGCGTAGCGGCGCTGCAGCCGGCGGCCGCGCAGGCGCTGGTGGCGCTGCTGGAGGTCGAGGGAGTCGGCCATGTGCTGCATGAGGGCGCCGCGGGTCTCGACGGAGACCCGCTGGGCTATCGCGCGCCGCGCGCTCTCCGGCAGCAGCCGGCGGTAGGCCTTGACCAGGCCGGACTTCTCGGGGTTCGCCTGGCGGGGCACGGACGGCACGGCCGCCGGGGCGGGGGCGGGGCCGGCGGCGTCCTCGCCGGTCACCGGCTTCGCCGACTGGTCGAGTGCCAAGATCCTTCAACCCCTCGGTCGCACAGCCCGGTCGCGCGGCCCGCCTGGCGGCCTACGGCCCGCCGTGCGGCGACGGCCAGCTCGCGGCCCCGGAAACACAGAGAAACAAGTAACTACCAGAGCGTTTTGCGCGGAGGCAATCCGCTGCCGGGCCGTCCCCCGGCCGTGGGCCGGGGCGCGGGCGGGCGTGCAACGCGCTCCCTTCAAGGGATCCACCGCTTTTCGGGCCGTACGGTTCCGCACCGGCCGTGTGGGGAATTTCACCTGGTGGCAACGCCCCCGCAAGAGCGGGGTGGCAGGGCGAAAGCCGCTGCCGACCGGGCGGGCCACCGCGGCCCGCCCCTTACCCTGAATGAGTGCTCGTTCAGATCATGACCCCCGCGGCTCACGCAGCGGCGGACGGCCACGGGAAGCGCCCGTGACCGCCCCCCGCCACGCCCTGCGCGTGATCAAGAAGTCCGCCCGCATCGCGCTGCGCCGCAGCCCGGCCTGGAAGGTCGGGCAGCAGGTGCGCCGCCGCGTGGGCACCGGGATCGCGAACGGCCGCGACACCTACGTCGACTCCGTGCTGATGCCGGCCGCCCACGGTTCGGCGGCCCGCGTCCAGTACGCGGCCGTCCTCGACGGCCACACCCTGAATCTGCAGGCCGTGCTCCCCGCCGGCACCCCCGAGGCCGCCCCGGCCCATCTGGTGCTGATCAACGGCGCCACGGCCGTGCGCACCGAGGCCCGCCTGGAGCGCACCACGTCGGGCGAGCTCACGGCGACCGCCACCGTCCTGCTGGGCGCCGAGGCCGGTGGCCTGCCGGTCACCGTCGGCCGCTGGCACCTGGCGCTGGAGGTGGAGCGCCCCGGCGCGACCGTCCGGCTGCGCCTGCTCGGCGACGGCGCCCCGGCGTACGGCGGCCCCACCCGGCCACTGGCCGTCTGCCCGGTCACCGGCCGCCGGCACCGCCTGGGCATCACCCCGGCCGGCCAGCTGCGGCTGACCGTCGCCGCCGCCGAGCCGCGCGCCGAGGTGCTGCGCATCGAGCGCTCCTTCAGCGGCGTGGACGTGCTCTTCGCCCTGTACGGCGCCGACGCCGGCGGCACCCGTCCCGTCGTCGAGCTCGCCGAGCAGGACCGGCGCGGCGTGGTCCGGCACACGGCCGAGCCGCTGCCCGGCGACGACAGCGCCTGGCGGCTGACCGTGCCGCTCGCCCGGGTGCTCGACACCTCCCGCGCCCAGACCTGGAGCCTGCGCCTGCCCCGCGCCGCGCGCGGGGCCCGGCCGCTGGAGCTGGGCCGGCGCGGCCACGACCTGCGCGCCCCGCGCCAGGTGTTCATCCCGCCCAAGTTCACCGTACGGGCCGCGGACGGCACGTTCGTCCAGATCAAGCCCCAGTACACCCGCCGCGGCGCGCTTCGGCTCGTCTGCACACCGCGCACCCCCAGCACCCGCTGAGGACACCGCCACCGGACCGCCGCACACACGAAGGCCGCACGTGAAAATCACCTTTCTGCTGACCTCCGCCGACACCATGGGCGGTACCGAACGCGCGACGATGACCCTCGCCGAGCTGCTCGCCGAGCAGCACGAGGTGGAGATCCTCAGCGTCTTCCGCACCCAGGACGAGGCGTTCTTCGACAGCGGCGCCGTGCGCGTGCGCAACCTGATCGACACCCGCGGCGGGCAGCAGCGCCCGGTGCGGTCCGAGGCGGACGGCGGCCCGGAGCTGGCCGCCGCCCACCGGCGCCTGGCCAATGCCCCCAGCGAGCTGGTCCAGCCCGAGTGGGAGGCCGCCTTCAACCGCCTGGCCGACCTCGAGCTCGCCGAGGCGCTGCAGGACACCGACGCGGACGTGCTGATCTCCTCCACGCCCGCCCTGCTCGCCTACATGGCCCAGCTCGCCCCCCGCCACGTGCTCACCGTGCACATGGACCACCGGGTCTCCGAGCTGCGCGGCGTCACCGGTGAGCCGCTGCGGATGTACACCTCCCACATCGACGCCCTCGTCTCGCTCACCAGCCGCACCCGCGACTGGTTCGCCGAGACCCTCGGCGCCTGCGCCCCGCGCCTGGCCGCCATCGGCAACGCCCTGCCCGACGGCTTCCGCCCGCGCTCCACCCTGGAGACCCGCACCGTCGTCCTCGGCGCCCGCCTGGCCGCCGAGAAGCAGGTCGAGCACGCCATACGGTCCTTCGCCGCCGTGGCCGCCGACCGCCCCCGCTGGACGCTGCGCGTCCTGGGCGACGGCCCGCGCATGCGCGCCCTGAAGAACCTCGCCAACCACCTCGGCGTCGCCGACCAGGTGCAGCTGGTCGGCAGCACCGGCAACATGGCCGAGGAGTGGGCCAAGGCGTCCATCGCCATGCTCACCTCCCGCGTCGAGGCCTTCGGCCTCGTGCTCGTCGAGGCCCAGGCCGCCGGCGTGCCCGTCGTCGCCTACGACTGCCCCAACGGCCCCGGCGAGATCCTCACCGACGGCGAGAACGGCCTGCTCGCCCCGCTGGGCGAGGAGGGCGAGCTGGCCGACGCCCTCGCCCGCCTGATGGACGACGGCGAGCTGCGCCGCGCCATGGGCGCCGCCGCCCTGGAGAACGCCGGCCGCTTCAGCCACGACCAGGTCGCCAAGGAGTGGAACGACCTGCTCGACGAGCTCGCCGCGCACCGCTCCGGCGGCCGGCGCGACGCCGAGCGGGCCCGCCGCCGCATGCTGCAGGCCGCGGCCGACACCGCCGGCGGCATCGCCGGCGCCGCCGTGCCGCGCGGCATCGACCGCTCCTTCTCCGACGTCGCCCACAAGGCCCACGAGGTGCGCATCGAGGCGGCCCGCCCCGACGTCAAGCGCGCCGGCGGCCAGATCTGCCTCGTCCGCGAGAACACCACGCCCTTCGAGGTCATGCAGGACAACCTCGACCTGGCCGTGGACGCCCTCGACGCCCAGGGCATCGCCTACGCGGTGACGCCCACCACCCAGCTGCGGCACACCATCGCCGTCGACGGCGCCTCCCGCGACGCCTTCGTCGACGAGCTCGCCCGCCGCTACAAGGACGAGCCGGTCTACGTCGCCCTGCTCAACGCCCGCGGCTCCGTGCTGCGCACCGTCCTCGCCGGCTACCTGACGCCTTCCGTCATCCCGGCCACCTGCGTGGGCATGCGCGTCTTCCGCCCCGTCATCACCGGCGGCGGCCAGCTGCGCGTCAGCGGCGTCTACGGCTGCACCGTCGCCTTCTGGCAGGACACCGAGGACGACGAGACCACGGTCACCTTCCCCTCCGGCACCCGCTACGGCGCCACCCTGCCGCGCACCGAGCTGGCCAAGCCCGCCACCACCCGCATCGGCGAGCGCGAGTACAGCACGCTGGAGGCGTACGCCAAGACCTTCGTCGACGAGGTCGACTTCCCCATCGACGTCGTCTACACCTGGGTCGACGGCACCGACCCCGCGTGGCTGGCCCGCAAGGAGAAGACGCAGGCCGAGCACGGCATCCTGGCCGCCGCCTCCGCCGGCGCCTCCGCCCGCTTCCGCAGCCGCGACGAGCTGCGCTACTCGCTGCGCTCGCTCGACATGCACGCCCCCTGGGTGCGCACCATCTACCTGCTGACCGACGACCAGACCCCCGACTGGCTGGACACCGACCACCCGCGCGTGAAGGTCGTCAGCCACCGCGAGGTCTTCGGCGACACCGGCCGCCTGCCGTCGTTCAACTCGCACGCCATCGAGAGCCGCATCCACCGCATCGAGGGCATCGCCGAGCACATCCTCTACTTCAACGACGACGTCTTCCTCGGCCGTCCGATGCAGCCGGAGTCCTTCTTCCACGGCTCGGGCGCGGCCAAGTGCTTCATGTCGCCCACGGCCATCCCGGCCGGCGACCCCTCGCTCGACAGCGACCTCGTCTTCGCCGCGGCGAAGAACAACCGGGCCTTCATCGAGCGGGAGTTCGGCAAGACCGTCACCAACACCTTCCTGCACACCCCGCACCCGCTGCGCCGCAGCGTGCTGGAGGAGCTGGAGGAGCGGTTCCCGGAGGAGATCGGCACCACGGCCTCCGCCCAGTTCCGCAGCCGCAGCGACCTGGCGATCGCCTCGTCGCTGCACCACTGGTACGCGCTGTTCACCGGGCGCTCGCTGCCGGGCAGCATCAGCTCGGCCTTCGTCAACGTCGGCCTGCGCGAGCACCACGTCCGCCTGCACCGCATCCTCGCGACGCGCGCGAACGACGTGTTCTGCATCAACGACTACCACGACGGGGACGTGCCGGAGGACGAGCAGGCGGATGCCCTCGCGGTCTTCCTCGAGGGCTACTTCCCCGTCGCCTCCCAGTTCGAGAAGGGCTCCGAGCGCAACCGCCGCCTCGTCCACGGGGGCGAGTGACCGGCATGACGACCTCTTTTGCCCCTCGCAGGAGAACGGTGCTCGCCGCGATGCTCGCCCTCGCGGCGGCGGGCTGCACCTCGAAGACGCAGGAGCAGCCCAAGCCCGTCACCGTCACGCCCCGGGCCCAGGTGCCCGTCGGCGACGACGGCGCCTCGGGGGCCACCAGCATGCAGATCGTCGCCCACCCCGACGACGACCTGTACTTCATGAACCCCGACGTACGGCAGTCCATCGACGCCAACGACAAGGTCGTCAGCGTCTACCTCACCAGCGGTGAGGCCGACGGCCGCAACAAGGTGCCCGGCCGCAAGGAACGCCTCAAGGCGGACTTCGCCGGCTACGCCGGCGCCCGCCAGCAGGGCCTGCGGCAGGCGTACGCCCTCATGGCCGCCGGCGACCCGCACGCCGAGTGGAAGCGCGGCGTGCTGCCGCTGCCCGGGGGCCTGCAGGCCGAGACCGACACCCTCGTCAGCCACCCCGGCGTCGTCCTGGTGTTCCTCGGCATCGCCCAGCACACCGCGGACGACAAGGCCGGCGGCGGCAAGGACGTACGCCTGCCGGCCCTGTGGGCCGACCCCAAGGCCGTCGGCAAGACCCGCGTCGCCGCCGGCTCCACCGTCCAGGAATCCCACCCGGTCGACCGCGGCGCCGTCATCGACGTCCTCGCCGCCGTCCTGGACCACTTCCGGCCCACCCTGGTGCGCACCATGGACCTGGACCCGGACATGCAGGTCCACGACGGCCGCAACCGCCTGCACCACGACCAGGCCGGCTACTCCGACCACCCCGACCACACCGCGGCCGCCCTCTTCACCTACGCCGCCCTCCAGCGCTACCGGGGACCGGGCAAGGGCGCGCACTACACCGTCACCGCCTACCGCGGCTACTACAACGAGCGGTGGCCGCAGAACCTGCCCGACGCCGCGGTCCGCCGCAAGGTCGCCGTGCTCAACGCCTACGGCGGCGCCCCCGGCTCCTGCGACTTCCCCGCCGGCTGCGGGGACTACGACGTCGGCCAGAACCGCGCGTACGGCACCGGCTGGGCCCAGCGCACCAGCTACCGCTACCCGGGCAACGCCACCTGGGTGCTGCCCGACGCCGACGGCCGCCTCACCGCCTTCGGCGTCCTCGACCAGCAGGCCGCCCTGTGGCACGAGAGCTCCGCCGGCAGCGGCAAGTGGCAGGGCCCCAAGCTCCTCGGCGGCGGCCCCCTGCTGCCCGGCCTGACGGCCGCCCTCACCCGTGACGGGCGCTGGCAGGTCTTCGCCGAGCGCATCACCGGACTCGGACCGGGCCCCGACGACAACAGCCGCGAGCTCGTCGTCGCCGAACAGGACCGCAAGAACGGCGACTTCGGCCCCTGGACCTCCCTCGGCAACCCCGAGGACCGGGCCGCGCGCGGCCGCCGCGTCGGCGGCCCCGTCGTCGCCCGCAACGCCGACGGCTCGGCCCAGCTCTTCGCCCGCAACTGGGCCAAGGGCGTCGCCACCCGTCACCAGCAGCCCGACGGCACCTGGACCCCGTGGACCCAGCTCGACGGCGGCGCCGAGGTCCAGGAGGGCCTGGCCGCCGTCACCGACGCCAAGGGCCGCATCCACGTCTTCGGCTCCGGCCACGAGACCGTCCACCACTGGGTCCAGCGGCAGCCGGGCGGCACCTTCGAGCACCTGCCCACCAAGCTCCCCCTGCCCGCCGACCCGCCGGCCGCGCTGGCCCGCCCCGACGGCTCCCTCCTGCTGGTCATCCGCGAACCGAAGACCGCAACCCTGCTCGCCTACCGGCTCCCCGCCGGCACCACCGAGTGGGAACGCCTCCAACTGGGCCTGGCCGCCCGCGGCTTCGGCCCCGCCACCCTCCTGCCCGCGGGCGAGCACACCCTCGTCGCCGCCCGCAACGACAACGGCTCCACCAGCCTCGCCCTGTGGCGCACCGGCAAGACCCCCCGCTGGACCACCCAGCCCGGCCTGGTCGTCGGCACCGCCGCCCTGGGCACGGCCAAGGGCAAGAAGCACACGGTGGCCTGGCTCGGCACGGACGCAAAACTGCACGCGGCGGGCGTGAAGTAGAGCGCGCGCCGTTGCCGCGAACGGGTCCGGCCCCTCACCTCGCATCGAGGTGAGGGGCCGGACTGCTGCTTCTACGAGCCGGTCAGGAACCGGGCCAGAACACGCGGGCGTCGGCGAGGGCGCCCTTGCCGTCACCGGCGTACCAGCGCAAGCTGCCACGGCCCCAGCGGGCGAAGAGGTCGCCGTTGCGGTCGCCGTTGAAGTCACCGCCGAGGACGACCTGCATGGTGTCCCACGTCGCGTCGCGCCACATGTCGCGGCCGTTGTCGAACGTGCCCTTGTCGTTGCCGGCGTACAGGGCGAGGCCGCCGGCGGTCGACACCGCGGCGATGTCGTCACGGCCGTCACCGTTGAAGTCACCGGTGGCGATCTGCTTCTTGGTCCAGGTCTTGTCGCGCCACATCTCGTGCCGCTGGCCGCTGAGCGTGCCGTCGGCGGCGGTGGAGTACGCCATCAGGGAGCCGTCGTCCCACTGCGCGATGAGACCGTCGCGCTGCCAGCCGTCCGCCTTGTAGCGGGCGACGAGCGGAATCCTGCCCCAGGAGGTGTCGGACCAGGCCTTCTTCCGGGGCGCGAGCTTGCCGCTGTCGGTGCCGACGTACAGCTGCAGGGTGCCGTCCGGGTCGACGGCCAGGATGTCGGCCTTGCCGTCGCCGTTGAAGTCACCGCCGATGATCTTCTTCTTGCCGTCCCACGTGTTGTCGTTCCACAGCGCACGGCCGTAGCCGAGCGTGCCGTCGGGGCCGGCGTAGAAGGCCTGCAGCGAGCCGTCCTTCATCACGGCCGCGACGTCGGTACGGCCGTCGCCGTTGAAGTCGGCGGTGGTGACGACATTGGTGATCTGGTCGGACTTCCCGGTCAGCCGCAGCTGCTGGATCCAGCCGTTCACGTCGTCCACGCGGGCGGAGACGGCGCCGGTACGGGTCTCGTCGGCACCGAAGCAACCGCCCTGCCAGGAGCCGCTGTTGACGGCGGCGATCTCGACGCGCCCGTCCTTCTCGCGGAAGGCCGGACCGCCGGTGTCGCCCTTGCACACACTGGCGTCCGCCGACTTGCCGGCGAGGTCGACGGTGGTGCCGGAGACACCGCTGACGCCGAAGACGGCGGTGTGCAGCAGATCCGGGACCCACTCGTCCTTGGTGCGCCCGTAGCCCGTGACGCGCAGCTCGTCGCCCGCCTTGGGCTCGTAGCCGGCCACGCCGGCCGGGGTGATGCCCGTGACGGCCCTGGCCAGACGCACCATGACCACGTCGCGGTCACCGCGCGGAACGAGCTCGACCCCCTCGACCGTGGCACCGCCGTCGCGCCCGAGGTCGGTGCGACCGACGGTGACGACGGTCTTCATCTTCGGGGCACCACCGGTGATGCGGAAGCCCTGCGAGGGATCGTCGGCGAAGCAGCTGGCGGCGGTGAGCACCCACTGCTCGTCCACGAGCGCACCACTGCAACTGCGCTTGCCCTCACCGAGGTCGAGCCGCGCACTGAACGCGTACTGCCCGTCCTTCGCCTCGTCGCCGACGACGGCGAAGGCCGGGGTGGCGGCGCCGACCGTTGCTGCGACGAGGCCGGCGGCGGTGGCCGCCCGGGCAACGCGCGAACGCTTGTCAAACATGAAGAGAAAGCTCCTGGGATTCTGCAGAAGTCTGCGGAAAAGGGGCGGGCCGCCCCTTGGCGGAGGGGCGGCCCGGTTTCGTCAGGGGGGTCAGCCGACGAGCTGGACCTCGCCGATGGGCCCCTTGTCCTTGGAGGGGATGGCGTTGGGGGTCACGTTCGGGTAGTAGCTGAGGTCGGTGGTGTCCCAGCGGACGAGGATGTCGTTGAGACGGCCGCCGGGCTTGGTGAAGTTGCCGACGGTGATCTGGGCGGCGTGCGTCCAGTGGTACTTCTCCGGGGTGACCTGGACGCGGCCGTGGTCGCCCTTGGTGTCGCCGCCGGGGAAGACCTGGGTCTGGCCGTCGTTCCAGCGGATCATCAGGTCGGCGGTCTTGCCGCCGGTGAACTCGATGGCGTTGATCTGGACGGCGTTCTTGAAGCCGTCGTTCTTCAGCGTGAGCTGCGTCTCCTTCTTCACGCCGTTGACGTCGGTGTCGGTGTACATCGACGTGGAGCCGTCCTCCCACAGGACGAGGAGGTCGTCGCGCAGGGCGTTGGCGGTGAAGCGGCCGGAGGTGATCAGGCGGGCGTGCGACCACCAGGAGCCGGGCTCGGCGAGGGTCTTCTCCTCGTGGAAGCCCTTCTCGTCGACGTGGGTGTACGTCGAGAGCTTGCCGTTGGCCCAGCGCACGGTGATGCCGTCGGTACCGCTGTCGGTGTACCGGCCGCCGGTGACCGCGACGGCGTTCTTCCAGTAGCTGCCTGCACCCTCGAGCGGGATCTCACGGGTGAAGGGGTACTTCGGGTTGTCGTAGTCGGCACCCTGGAAGAGGCTCGCGGAGCCGTCCTTCCACGCCACGAACAGGTCCATGCGGCGCTTGCCGGTGGGCTCGCTGGTGAAGTAGCCGGACGCCAGGTGCGCGGCATTGCCCCAGCCGCGGCGCGGCAGCAGCGTCTGCGCGTAGGTCTGCTGGACCCAGTCGGCCACGTCGTCGACGCGCGTGCTGCTGACACCCTTGCGGGTCTCGGCCTCGTCGACGCCGAAGCAGCCGCCCTGCCCGGAGGCGTTGTTGACGGCCGCCAGCTCGAACACGCCGTCCTTCTCCCGGAAGGCCGGGCTGCCGGAGTCGCCCTTGCACGTGGTCGCGTCGGCGCCCTTGCCGTCCAGAGAGAGCGAGGCGCCGTTGATGCCGCTGACACCGAAGGCGGCGGAGTGCAGCGCGATGGGCGCCCACTCGTCCTTGGTGCGGCCGTAACCGGCGATGCGCAGCTCGTCGCCCTGCTTCGGCTCGTACTTCGCGAGCTCGACCGGCTTGACGCCGGCCACCGGGGCCTTGAGCTTGACCATGACCAGGTCGCGGTCGCCACGGGGAACGAGCTCGGTGGCCTCGACAACGGTGCCGTTGTCGTGCGTCAGGTCGGTACGGCCGACGGTGACGACGGTCTTCAGCTTGGGCGCACCGCCGGTGATACGGAAGCCCTGCGAGGGGTCATCGGCGAAGCAGCTCGCGGCGGTGAGCACCCACTGGCTCTCCACCAGCGCGCCGGTGCAGCTGCGCTTGCCGTCACCGAGGTCGAGCTTCGCGGTGAAGGCGTACTGCCCCTCCTTGGCCTCGTCACCGACGACAGCGGCGGCGGGAGTGGCGATGGCGACACCGGCGGCGACAGAGGTTGCGAGAACACCTGCTATCCACGCGGTGCGCGGACCCTTGCCAGACATGTGATTCCTTGTGAGGTGAGCTGGGAACTGCGGAGGTGCCGGGCAAGTCTGTGGCCCGGGGCGTCTCGTGCTACTTCTTGGCGACGATCTCGAGCAGGGTGAACTCGCGGCGCTGCGGGTCGGCGCTCTGGCCGACGGGGGTCCAGGTGTTCTTGTCCAGCTTGAAGGACTTCTCCTGGTTGTTGGTCACCATGTTGAGGTTGACGTCGTAGTCGTTGCCCACTGCGCCGTAGACACTGGGCAGTTCCAGACTCAGGTAACCGGACTTGCCGGTGACACGGAAGCAGAAGCGGCCCTTGCCGACCGTGTCGATGTCCTGCATCTGCCGCGCCGAGACCTCGATCAGGCCGGGCCGGCTGTCGCAGGCGACGAGGGTGATGTGGCCGTCGCCGCGCTTCAGCTTGATGCCGCGCTCCTTGAAGATCTTGTCGGCCTGGGGGTACTCGAAGTCCTCCACGGTGGTGGTGGGGGCGGCGTCGGCCATGGCGGTGCCGGTGCCGGTGAGCACCGTCACGGCCGCCACGGCGCCAGCGGTGAGGGCGCGGGAAAACAGTCGCATCGGTATGGTTCCTTGCCTGTCGATAAGCGTGGGCTGAGAATCTGCGCACGGCTGGAGCTGGCGCTTGCCTGTCCTGCAAGGAACCCGGAGGGCTGGTCGGACCCCCCAAGCAGCCGGTTCCGCGGCCTGACGGCGCGTTGGCTGTCCCCCTACAGCTCGGACTGGCGAGCTATTGATATCACCCGTCGCACTTGCCCCGAAAGCGGGGTTGCCATGCACTCGGGCCGCCTGGGGCGGCAGTGGGCGCTCTGGTCGGCATGCGATGATTCACGCCACACACCCCTTGGAACAGTCGATGTGGCGGTGGATCAGCAGGTGCTCCCGTTCTGCCCTGATATGGGGTGAGGCGGAAAACATACCTTCCCGTCGGTCCGCCCTATACGATCAAGTGCTGTGTTGCGGCAATTGCCGCGACATGGCGGGTCATTGACGGCCCGGCAACTTTCGAGGGGATATGACCAGTATCAGACACATACCTGCGCGCAGCGGGAGCCTGCGCGCGCGGTTCATCGGTGCAGCGGCCCTGACCATGGCCGCGACCGTACTCGGTACCACCGTGGCACAGGCCGTTCCGGCCACGCCTGACGGTCCGCCGCTTCCCGACAACGCCAGGGCGCAGACGGTGGACGCGTGGGTCTACGGCGGGATGTCCACCAAGGACGCCGCGGCCAAGGCGCTGACCGGTTCGGACGACGACCTCAAGACGTTCCTGCAGAAGGGGCTCGACCGGGCCCGGGCCGAGGACGAGCGCTTCGCCATCCTGACGATGCTCAGCTCTGCCGGCGACGGCTTCCGGGCAGCAGCCTCGAAGGCGCTGAGCGGTACGGACGCGGACGTCCACGAGTTCGTGAAGTCCGGTTACAAGAACCCGCTGAGCGACGACCGACGCGTTGCCGTCCTGGCGGCCATGGCCAATGCAGGGGACTCCGTCCGCGCTGCCGGGGACAAGGCCATGAAGGACGGATCGCCCCAGGCGCTGGAGGACTTCCTGCGCCGGGGTCGTGCGGTGGCTCAGGAGGAGGACGAGCGCGTCCAGATCCTGACCATCATGAACGCCGGTGGGCCGCAGGTGAAGAAGCTCGGCGACCGCGCTCTGCGCGGGGACGCCCAGGACCGCCGGGACTTCCTGGACACCGGTCAGCACCTGGCGCGCCAGCGCGACCAGGAGACGCTGACGGTCACGCAGCTGGCCAAGCTGGCCGAGGACGCCGGTAAGCGGGCCAAGTCCGAGACCGACGCGGCCAAGGAGGCCTCCGCGCGGGCAGAGGACGCCGCGGCCAAGGCCAAGGAGGCCGCGCTCAAGGCTGCCAAGGAGGCCGCGGCAGCCAAGAGCGACCTCAACGAGGCCGGTCGGGCGGCCAACCGGGCCGCCGCTGCCGCCGAGGGCGCCGCCGCCGCTGCCCGGACGGCCATTCAGGCCTCCAACACGGCCGTCTCGGCGGCCCGCACGGCTGCTGCCGCCGCCCAGGCCGCGGCCTCGGCCGCTGCTGCGGCGGGCCAGGCCGCTTCGCGCGCGTACTCGGCCGCCGCGGCTGCCGCCGGGAATGCCAGCCAGGCCTCCGCCGCCCGCGAGGCCGCCCAGGCCGCCCGCGACGCCGCTGCCGGCGCACGGACCGCCGCCGCTGCCGCCGAGCACGCCGCGGACGCGAGTGCCGCCGCCGGCGCCTCCGGCGCTGCCGCCGCCCGTGCGGCACAGAACGCCGCCGATGCCGCCGAGGCTTCGGCCGACGCGAGTGCCTCCGCGGGGGAAGCGAGCGCCCAGGCGCAGCGCGCCCGTGAGGCTGCCGGTGTCGCCCGCAGCGCCGCCGCCACGGCCACCGCGGCCGCCGGCCGGGCCCAGTCGCTCGCCAACCAGGCCGCCTCTGCCGCCCGTGACGCCAACCGTGCGGCCAACAGCGCCGCCAACCACGCCGAGAAGGCCGCCGCCGCGGCCGACAAGGCCGCTGCCGAGGCGGGCAAGGCCCAGGACTGGGCGAACAAGGCCACAGAACACGCCAACGCCGCCATCGAGGCGGCCAAGACCGCGTCCGACGCGGTCGAGCAGGCGCAGAAGGTCGAGAAGCTGGCTCGCGACAGCGAGAAGGCCGAGCTCGACAACCAGACCAAACTCGGCATCGAGGAAGCCAAGGCCCTCAAGCAGGCCGAGCAGGACGGCCGCGACCAGGTGGCGGAACTGCGCAAGCAGGCCGGCGCCAATGACGAGGCCACCCGGCAGCTGCTGGCGAAGGCTGCTGCGACCGATGACAGCAAGTCCGCGGCCGGTCTCGGCCGTCAGGCCGCCGTCAAGCTGATGGACAACACCGGCACGTGGACCCGGCAGGCGGCGCAGGACGCCCTCGCCGGCACCGACAGCGACGTTGTCTCCTGGGTCAAGCGTGACTACCAGCGTTCCGTTCAGCAGGACCGCCGCGAAAAGGTTCTCGCCCTCGCCAAGGTGGGTGGGCCGGTCCTGGCCGAAGCCGCCCAGAAGACGCTCGCGAGCGGTGACCCCGCGGTCGTGGAGAAGTTCCTGACCGACGGTGCCTACGACGTGCAGACCGAGGACTACCGCATCCAGGTGCTGTCGCTGATGAACGGCGCGGGACCGGCCGTCAAGAAGGCCGGTGACGCCGCCCTGCGCACCGGCAGCGTCAAGGCGCTGAACGCCTTCCTGCTGGAGGGCTACCAGAAGGCCCAGGCGGAGGACGACGAGGTCGAAACCCTCACCATCATGAACAATGGTGGGGACAACGTGAAGGCCGCCGCCCAGGTCGTGATGAACGGTCCCAGCTGGATGCGGCACGACTTCGTGACGCGCGTGCAGTACAAGGCGGCCCAGAAGGACATGGACACCGCGACCCACGTGGCGTCCATCAGGGCCATGATCGCCACTGCGGCAGGCAACGCGTCCCTGGCCAACCAGAACGCCGCTCTCGCCTACGAGGTGGCCCTCAAGGCGCGGGACAAGGCCACCGAAGCCGGTGAGTGGGCCACCAAGGCGCGGGCATCGGCCAACGACGCCAAGGGCTACGCCGAGCAGGCTCGTGCCAAGGCCAAGGAGGCCGATGCCTCGGCGGATCGGGCCGCTTCGTCGGCCCAGAAGGCCAAGGACGCCGCTGCCACGGCGCAGCGGGCGAGCCGCCAGGCGAACTACTCCGCCAGCCAGGCCATGGCCTCCGCCGAGCAGGCCGCCGCCTCGGCCGCCAACGCCCAGGCCTCGGCCGCCAGCGCGAGCCGGTCCGCCACCGCGGCCGGTCGCGACGCCTCGGCCGCGGCTGCGGCCGCCAGTGATGCGCGCGACATTGCCGACCGCAAGTACGCGCAGGAGCAGGCCGCGGCCGCGGCCAAGGCGGCGCAGCAGGCGAAGGAGAACGCCGCCAAGGGCGTGAACCCGGCGGACAACTCCAAGTACGACAAGCCCGGCGAACCGCATGTCCCCACCGACAAGGAGGACACGAAGTACTGGGCCGACTTCTTCAACCACATGAGCACGGCCCTGGGCACCGCGGCAGCCATTACCGCCTTCATCCCGGCGGCCGACCTCGTGGTCACCCCCGCCCTCGGTGCGCTGTCGATGATCTCCGGTGGTGTGGCCGCCGCCCTTTACTGGTCCATCGACGACAAGGGCGGCATGATGAGCGCCCTCACCGGTATGGCGCTCGGTGGCGTCGGTAACCTGGCGAGCGGGGGAATCAAGCTCGGGGCCGAGGTCCTGGGTGGTGCCGGTGCTGCTCTGTCCAAGGTCGAGCGGACCACGCATGCAGTGAGCCAGGCCATCTCCCCTATCGTGGGCATGTTCACCTGGTGACACGCTGGTAATGAGCTGAACTGTGGGCCCGCGGGCTCGGGCCCACAGTTCCAAGGAAGGCAATAATGCACGCCGCTCCCTCTGTTCCGCTGTACGTATGGTGCGTTGCCGCAATTGCGGTCACCGCCATTTTCTGGGCTTTCTTCGTGCCGCTCATGCCCAATAAGCAGTACCGGCTCAGAATTGCCTCGGCGCCGCTGGCGGGGGTCGTGTTCGTCGCACTGGCCTCGGTGGCGAAGGACGACGGCCCCGAGGTGGCATTGCCGATCTACTCCTGCGTGGTCCTCGGCATCGTCCTCGGGTTCGTCGGACGCCGCACGGAACTGAAGGAAAAGTCCCTCAACATGGCAAGGAACGGCGAGGGCAAGGAGAACGCCCTGTCCGCTGGGCTGCAGCTTCAGCTCGTCCTGGTGATCGTCGTCATGGCCGCGGTCGGTACCTGGTTCTCCATGCCGAGGTGATCAACGGCAGGTCGTGCACGTGGAAGCCCTCCGGCCCCGAACGGGTCGGAGGGCTTTCCTGCGGTGCCCGATGGTGCCGCTACCACCCGCCCGTCAGCCGCAGGGGTCGGCTGAAGTCCGCGCCGCCCCTGTTCACCCACTCCCGCAGGACGCCCGACTCGTCGTCCCGCGCCAGCAGGTGGGCCGTGCCGCCGCCGTAGAAGGTGCCGGCCGTTGTTTCCGAGTAGTGCCAGCCGCCCGTGAGGGGTTTGTCCTTGTCGGGGCGGGTGAAGGTGCCGTCGCCGTCGCCCGTCCAGAGGTAGAGGTTGTCGGCGGCGTCCTTGGCCAGCAGGTCCGGGCGGCCGTCTCCTGTGACGTCGCCCGCCGTCGTCTGGGTGTAGTTCCAGTCGCCCGACATGAACGTCGCATCGCTGAGCGTGCCGCCCCGCCGGCCCGTCCAGCGGTAGAGGTTGCCCTTTGCGTCGCGGGCCAGGATGTCGGCGATGCCGTCTCCGTTGAAGTCGCCGGCCGTGGTTTCGGTGTAGTTCCAGTCGGCGCGGATGACGCGGCGGGCCTCGAAGGTGCCGTTTCCTCGGCCGGGCCAGAGGTAGAGCTGGCCGTCGGGGCCCTTGGCGATGAGGTCGGCGTTGCCGTCGCCCGTGAAATCGCCCGCTTCCGTTTGCGTGAAGTTCCAGCCGCCCGTGAGGGGTTTGTCCTGGTCGGGGCGGGTGAACGTGCCGTTGCCGTCGCCTTTCCACAGGTAGAGGTTGGCGTCGGGGTCGCGGGCGACGACGTCCGCCGTGCCGTCGCCAGTGAAGTCGGCTGCCGTCGTCTGGGAGTGGACCGGGCTGAACGGGGTCGGCGGTACCGGGCCCGAGAGGGTGTCGGCCAGGGCCCGGGTGCCGTTGTCGGTGAAGTGGAGTTTGTCCGCGTCGGTGCGGTAGACCGTGAAGAGCCGGGTCGGGTCCAGTGGGTCCTGGGTGGCCCTGTCGAAGTCCACGACCGAATCCACGTCCCGCGTCGTGCGGATGTAGGCGTTGACCTGTTGGCGTACCGCCTCCCGCTCGGGCGTGTAGTTGTGGTTGCCCTTATATGCCGGAATTGTCGCGACTGTTATGGGCAGTCCTGCGGCGTGCGCGCGTTCTGCCAGTTGCCGGATTCCGGCGATCAGGTCGGCAGCCTTTGCGTCGTTGACGATGTCGTTGATGCCCTCGTAGAGGACGACGGACTTCACGTTCGGCTGGGCCAGCACGTCGCGGTCGAAGCGGTCGAGCGCGCTCACTCCGTACGCGGCACGGGCGCCCGGGCCGAGGATGCGGTTGGCGGAGATGCCTGCGTTCGAGACGCCCATCGGCCGACCCTGGGCGCGCAGGGAGCGCGCGTAGGCGTCGGTCCAGCGGCGGTTGGTGTCCGGTGTCGTGGCCGCGACGTCGGTCTGCGAGTCGCCGATGGCGACGACGGTGCCGGGGTTGCCGTCCGCTGTCACGTCCAGGCCGCTCAGGAAGGCCCAGTGATTCCACGTGCCGGGGTAGTTCGCGCTGCCTGCGTCGTCCGTGCGGTCCGCTGCATCCGACGTGTACGACGTCGTCCAGGCATCCGGGTGGTACGGCGCCGTCCGCACCGGATCCGGCAGATGGACGCTCACCAGCAGGTCCTCGTCGGCCTTCACCGGGAACGCCACCGGATCGCTGTAGGCGCTCTGCCCGGGCCGCAGTACGAGCTGCCGGCTGCCCCCGAACGTCAGGCCCACGGGTCGGCCGGCGGCTGACGCGCCACCGGAGCGGTGGGCCAGGGTGGCGTGGCCGATGGTCACCGGGTCCTGGCTGAAGGTGTTGCTCAGCTGTATGCGCGCGGTGCTGCCGCCGATGGTCGTGTGGACGACCATCCGCAGCGTCTGCCGTCCGGCCACCCCGGATTCCTCCGGAGGGGCCGCGGCGGTCAGCGCCGTGCCCCACGACCTCGTCCAGACGGAGTCGGACGCGGGCTGTGCCTCCGCCAGAGCCGGCTGGACCGTCAGCGTTCCGCATGTGAGGAGCAGCGCCGCGGCTGCTCGTACCGCCCTCACCAGCCGTCCGCGAGGCGCAGGGGGCGGCTGAAGGTGGCGTTGCCCGTGTTGAGCCATTCGTGGAGGGCGCCGGTTGCAGGGTTTCTGCCGAGGAGGTGGGCTATGCCGCCCTTGCGGAGGGGGAAGGCGGTGACGTCCGCGTACGTCCAGCCTCCGGTGAGGTTCCGGGGTGCGGTGAAGGTGCCGTCGCCCTTGCCCGTCCAGAGGTGGAGCTTGCCGCCGGCGTCCTTGGCGATCAGGTCGGCCTTGCCGTCGCCGGTGAAATCAGCGGCCGTTGTTTCGGTGAAGTTCCATGCGTTGTGGATGACGCGTGGGCTGTCGAACGAGGTGTTTTTGCCGCCTCGCCACAGCTGCAGGTTTCCGGCGGCGTCGCGCGCGACCAGGTCCGGGACGCCGTCGCCCGTGAAGTCCGCCGCCACGGTCTGCGTGGACGTCCAGCCACCCGCCACCTTGCGGGGTGCGGCGAAGGTGCCGTTGCCCTTGCCCGCCCACACCTGGAGGTTTCCGGCGGTGTCCTTGGCGAGGAGGTCCGCTTTGCCGTCGCCAGTGAAGTCGGCGGCCACCGCCTCCGTGAAGTCCCAGTTCTGCATGACCCGCTTCGGGCCGGCGAACGTGCCGTCACCGCGTGAGCTGTCGTCCACGTCCTTGTTGCCGGCGCGCAGTCGCAGTTCGCCGTTGGCCTCGCGGGTGACGAGGTCGGGGATGCCGTCGCCGGTGAAGTCCGCCGCCACGATTTCCGTCGTGCCTTGCGGGGCAGGAGGCGTGGGCGTACCGGCCGTCGGGGCCGCCGTCGGGCTCGGGCTCGCGCTGGGGGCCGGGCCCGCAGGTACGGGGGAGCGGGCGGGGACCACCGCGTCGGCGAGGGCCTGGTTGCCGTTGTCGGCGAAGTGCAGGCGGTCGTCACCGCGGTTGTAGTAGGCGGCGAAGATTCGCGCGGGGTTCAGCGGGTCCCGCATGGCGGCGTCGAAGTCCACGTAGCCGTCGATGTCGCGCATGGTGCGGATTCGATCGTTGAGGGCCTGCCGCTCGCGGTCCATGGCGGGCGTGTACTCCTTGAACCCCTTGAACGGCGGGATGGTTGCCACGGTGAAGGTGAGTTTCGCGGCGTGCGCCCGCGCGGCGAGTTGTCCGATGGCGGACGCGAGTTCCGGTGCCGTCGCCTTGCCGAAGACGATGTCGTTGATGCCCTCGTAGAAAATGACCGACCTGATGCCTGGCTGGGTCAGCACGTCGCGGTCGAAGCGCTTCAGCGCGCTTTCCCCCCACTCGGCCGGGTCGCCGTCGCCGAGTATCCGGTTGCCGGATATGCCGGCGTTCACGACGCCCATCGGCTTGTCCCGGGCCTGCAGCGCACGCCCGTACGCGTTGGGCCAGCGGCGGTTGGCGTCCGTTGTCGTGTGCCCGCCGTCGGTCTGCGAGTCGCCGAAGAGGACGACCGTACCGCCGCTGCGGGCCATGACGTCGACGCCGCTGAGGAAGGCCCAGTGCGTGAAGGACGTGGGGAAACGACCGCCCGCGGATTCCGCCGTACGGTCGGCCGTGTCGCCCGGCGCGGAGGCGAAGGACGTCGCCCGCGTGTAATCGTGGAAGGGGGCGCTGTTGACGCGGTCGGGGAGGTGGATGCTGACCAGAAGGTTCTCGTCCGCCTTGACCGGGAACGCGGCCGGGTCGCTGTAGACACTCCCGCCGGGTGCCAGGACGGTGCCCGGCGCGCCGCCGAAGGTGAGGGGGAGCGGCGGCGCCTCCGGGGTGGCCCCGATGGCCTGGCGGGCGATGGTGGCGCGCCCGATGGTCACGGGTTCGGTGCCGAAGGTGTTGACGAGGTGGATGCGGGCGGAGGCGCCGGCGATGCTGGTGTGGACGACCATGCGCAGCGTCTGCCGCCCGGTGACCTTCGACTGCGCGGCGGGACCGGCCGTGGCCATGGCGGTGCCCCACGTCCGCGTCCACGTGGGCATGACCGTCCAGGCCCGCCCGACGGCCTCCGACTCGGTGCCGCCGAGCAGGGTCATGACCGGCCACACCATCGCGGCGAGTGCCACGACGCAGGCGACGACGGCCAGGGGGAATCCCCGGCGGGGCCGTCGTCGACGGGATCTGCGGCGCGCGCTGCCGTGGCGTGCCATCGGTGCTGTGTCTCCTTGTGCCTGAAGGTGTTCGGACGACCAGGTGGAGGTGGCTGATCTCAGTGCTTCAAGAAATGATCACCCATCTGCAGAAACCGTCGTCATCCGGGCACCCTGTTACCAGCTGTCCGCGAGGCGGAGCGGGCTGCTGAAGGACGCGCCCCCCAGGTCGAGCCACTCGTGGAGCACTCCGGTGGTGTCGCTGCGTGCCATGAGGTGGGCGATGCCGCCCGTACGGAAGGGGACGGCTGAGGTCTGAGAGTAGTTCCAGTCGCTCAGCAGCTTCCGTTTGCGGCTGA
This sequence comes from Streptomyces sp. PKA51, assembly GCF_057552455.1. Taxonomy (NCBI): domain Bacteria; kingdom Bacillati; phylum Actinomycetota; class Actinomycetes; order Kitasatosporales; family Streptomycetaceae; genus Streptomyces; species Streptomyces sp. PKA51. Next base: position 74,822 of record NZ_BAAJPZ010000005.1, on the reverse strand, counting down.
AGTCACTGTTGCCCCCACCGGTCCACAGATACAGGTCATTCGCCTGATCCTTGGCGATGAGATCAGATTTGCCGTCACCGGTGAAATCTCCGGCCGTGGTCTGGGTGAAGTTCCAGCCACCGGTGAGCCGGACTTCCCGGCTGAAACCGCCCTTTCCGTCCCCCGTCCACAGGTGGAGGTCGCCGCCGGCGTCGCGTGCGACGAGGTCGGCATGGCCGTCCCCGGTGAAATCGGCGGCCACGACCTCGGTGTATGCGAAGTTGCCCAGCAGCTTCCTCTTGCGGCTGAAGTCGCCGTTGCCACCGCCGGCCCACAGGTAGAGGACGTTGTCGTCGCCCTTGGCGACGATGTCGGCCTTTCCGTCCCCGGTGAAGTCGGCGGCCGCGGTCTGGGTGAAGTTCCAGCCGTCGGTCTGCTTCCTGATCTGACCGAAGGTGCCGTCGCCCTTGCTCCTGTCGTCGACGTCGGAATTGCCGGACCAGAAGTACAGGGGCGCGTTCGCCTCGTTCTTCCCGCGGGCTATCGCATCGGGAATGCCGTCACCGGTGAAGTCCGCGACGGTCGTCTGGTCGAAGCGCGCGGTGACGCGCGGGGGTACGGGCGGCGGGGCGACGGAGTCGGACAGCGCCTGGCTGCCGTTGTCACCGAAGTGGAGCCGGTCGTCGCCGCGGTTGTAGTAGGCCGCGAAGAGCCGGCTCGGGTCCAGCGGATCCCGGGAGGCCCGGTCGAAATCCACGTACGCGTCGATGTCGCCGGTGCCGCGGACGTACTCGTTGACGTCCTGGCGGACCTGTTCCATACGGGCGTCGTACCGTCCGTACCCCCGGAACGGCGGAATGGTGGCCGCAGTGAAGGTGATGCCCGCACTGCGCGCACGCGAGGCGAGCCGGCGGATGCCGCCGACGATGTCCGGGGCGGAGGCATTGCCGTAGACGATGTCGTTGATGCCCTGGTAAAGGATCACGGACTTGACGTTGGGCTGCTCCAGCACGTCCCGGTCGAAACGGCCGATGGCGCTCTGCCCGTAGTCGGGGTGATCGGACAGCAGGAAGCCGCCGGATATCCCGGCATTGACGACACCCATGGGCCGCTCCCGTACCTGAAGGGCGCGCGCATAGTCGTCGCCCCAGCGGCGGTTCGCATTGCCCGTCGTATGCCCGCCGTCGGTCTGCGAATCGCCGAGCAGAACGGTGGTGCCGCCGCTGTTGACCGACATGACGTCGACGCCGCTGAGAAAGGCCCAATAGGGGAAGTCGGTGCGGAAATTCTCGTCGCCGGCCTCGGCGCTGTGGTCCGCCGCATCACCGGGTGCCGTCGTGTACGAGCTGGTCAGCGTGTACGGGTGGAAGGGCGCCATCGCCACCGGGTCGGGGAGGTGGATGCTGACCAGGAGGTCCTCATCGGCCTTGACGGAGAAGGCGGCCGGGTCACTGTCGATGCTCCCACCGGGCTGGAGCACGGTGCTCTGCTTGCCACCGAAGGTGAGGGTGACGGGCGAGCCGGTGGCGGAACCGCCCTCGTCCCTGTTGGCGACGGTGGCGTGCCCGATGGTCACGGGCGTCGTACTGAAGGTGTTGACGAGGTGGATGCGGGTGGCGGAGCCGGCGGTGCTGGTGTGCACGACCATCCGCAGCGTCTGCCGGCCCCGCACCTGGGAGCCCCGCCGGTCGGACTTCTGCTTGCCGGGCGGCGCCGGCCACTCGGCGGGAGCGGCGATGGTCATGGCCGTACCCCACGTCCTGGTCCAGGCGGGGGCGGCGGCACCGGCGGGGGCAGCGGTCAGTGCGGAGGAGAGGGCGGCGAGGGCGAGCGTGAGGGCCGTGGCCCCGGGTCTCCAACGGGAGAGCGGACGTGCCATGTGTACGGTCTCCTTCCAACTTCGAACTTCACCGAATAGGAACGACGACAGGGGGCGCCGGCGTCCACGCGCCGGCGCCCCCTGTCGCTGATTCGGGGCGAGATCACCGCACCGTGACGGCGAATTCGGGCGACATCACCCCGCCAGCCGTCATACGCAGGGCGTTCTTGCCCTTGATGCCGAGCTTGGCCCGCAGCGCGTACGCCTCGGCCTTGTTCAACGGCACGGTCGCCGGCAGGGACACCCACTTCTTGCCCTGCTTCTGCTGCAGGGTGACGGCGGTGCCCGGCTTCAGGCCGGTGGCCTTGCCGGTGATGCGGAACTCCTGCCAGGCCGCGACCGCGGTCACGCTCGCCTGCGCGGTGAGCGTGGGCGTGGGCGCGGGCACGGCGGAGGTGGTGGCGGCCGTCGCCGTGGCCGCGGTGCCGGCCAGGAGGGCGGCGGTCAGGGTGCCCGTGAGGGCCAGGCGGCAGGTGCGGTTCATGGCGTGCTCCTCCCTGTAGCCGAGGGGGCTTCACTGGGGAACACGTGCTTCCGGAGGGCAGGGTTGAGTGCAGGTTCGGACAGATTCACGGACGGACTACGGGGCCACGGGATTACGGACTGCGACCTACGACCCGGCGAACGTGAACGTCGAGTGGGCCGTTGTCAGTTGGGTGCCGTCGGGAGCGTAGGCCGTTACCTGCAACTGCCAGTGGACCGGCGGTGTCGGGACGATGAAGGTGGGCTTCCAGTCCGTGCTGTCCCAGTTCAGGGCCGGGGTGCTGATGGTGCTGTCGTCGCTCGTGCGGATCTTTGTGGCGTCGTTGTACGTGTACCACTTCACGTAGCCCGAGCGGCCCTTCAGGCCCGTCCAGGTCATGATGAGCTGCACCTTCGTCACCGTCGGGGTCACCGCGCCCATGGGGACGATGCTGGTGATCCGGGCCGAGACGCGCACCGGGGTGGGGGTCGGCGAGGGCGGGGTGGTCGCCGTGCTCAGGACCGGGGTCGGGCTCGGGCTCGGGGCCGGGGGGTGGTTCGGGGCGAAGGGGCCGGCCTGCATGACGGCCGGGATCGCCGCCGCCAGGACGATCGCCAGGCCGGCCGTCACCCAGTACGTCCACACCCTCGACCAGAAGCGGGTGTCCGGTGGGTGCGGCGGCATGGGTGGATGCGGTGGGTGCGGGTCTCCGTCCTGCGGCATCGTGCTGTCCCCCCGGTTTTCTGCCCCGTGCTTGGGAGGATGCTAGACCCGGAATCAACCATTCGGGCGGCCGCCGGCGGCAGTTGGGGGCGCGTACGACAGGACGCGCCCCTGCCCGCTCCCTTACGCGATCCGTGTCGCCGTGCCCGTCACGCGCACCCGCGGGTCGCCCTCCCGCAGTTCCACCTCCAGCAGGCCCGGGCGGCCCATGTCCGTTCCCTGGTGCAGGGTGAGGTGGGCGGACGGGCCGACAAAGGACAGCTCGCGCAGGTACGCGCCCAGGGCGGCCGCCGCGGCGCCCGTCGCCGGGTCCTCGACCACACCGCCGACCGGGAAGGGGTCGCGGACGTGGAAGGTCGAGGCGTCCTTCCGCCAGAACAGCTGGACCGTCGTGAGGTTGTGCACGCGCATCAGCGCCGCCAGGCGGTCGAAGTCGTAGGACAGGTCCGCCAGTCGCTCCCGCGACGCCGCTGCCAGGACGAGGTGGCGGGCGCCCGCGTACGCGATGCGCGCCGGGTAGGACGGGTCCAGGTCCGTCGCCGGCCAGTCCAGGGCGGCCAGCGCCTCGGTCACGACCTCCTGCGGCACCTCCTCGGTGTGCGGCTCCACGCTCGTCAGCGTTGCGCGCAGCTGTCCGTCCCCGCCGTGGGCCACCTCCACCGGTACCGTTCCCGCCGGCGTCGCGAACACGTACGCGCCCGGGCCCCGGCGCTCCGCCAGGGCCACGGCCGTCGCCACGGTCGCGTGGCCGCAGAAGGAGACCTCCGCCAGCGGGCTGAAAAAGCGCAGGGTGAACGCGCGGCCCGGCTCGCCCAGCCCCTCCGGCGGTGCCGTCAGGAAGGCCGTCTCGCTGTAGCCGAGGTCGGCCGCGATCGCCAGCTGGGCCGCGTCGTCCAGGGCGGAGGCGTCCAGGACCACGCCCGCGGGGTTGCCGCCGTTCGGGTCGGAGGAGAAGGCCGTGTAGCGGAGCACGTCCGCGATCTCGGTGTTCGTCATGATCATGCTCAACCCGCCCCTCGCGCCCGGCATTCCCTTCCCCGGCATGCCGTCTCGATCACACTTTCCACGTAAGGGGCGTCGGCCCATCGCGCTCATGACACCATGGACGGCATGACAAGCTCCGATACCGCACCAGCCCCCGCCGCCACCCGCCGTACCGGACTGCTCGTCACATTCGTCCTCGGCGGCCTGACCGCCGTCCCCCCGCTGTCGATGGACATGTACCTCCCGGCGCTGCCCCAGGTCACCGACGCCCTGCACAGCCCCGCGGCCACCGTCCAGCTCACCCTCACCGCCTGCCTCATGGGCATGGCGCTCGGCCAGCTGGTGGTCGGGCCGATGAGCGACAAGTGGGGACGCCGCCGGCCGCTGCTCGCCGGCATGGTGGTCTACGTCCTGGCCACCGCCGTGTGCGCCGTCGCCCCCAATGCGGGCATGCTCGTCGCCTTCCGGCTCCTGCAGGGGCTCGCCGGCGCGGCGGGCATCGTCATCGCCCGGGCGGTCGTCCGCGACCTGTACGACGGCGTGGCCATGGCCCGCTTCTTCTCCACCCTCATGCTGATCTCCGGCGTGGCCCCCGTGGTCGCCCCGCTCGTCGGCGGCCAGATCCTGCGGGTGACCGACTGGCGCGGGGTCTTCGTCGTCCTCGCCGCCATCGGGGTCGTGCTCACCGCCCTCGTATGGCGCCGGCTGGAGGAGACGCTGCCCGCAGGGCGCCGCCAGGCCGGCGGGCTCGGGCCGGCCCTGCGCGCCATGGGCGGCCTGCTCGCCGACCGCGTCTTCACCGGCTACATGCTCGCCGGAGGCTTCGCGTTCGCCGCGCTCTTCGCGTACATCTCCGCCTCGCCCTTCGTCGTCCAGGACATCTACGGCGCCTCCCCGCAGACCTTCAGCCTCCTCTTCGGCGTGAACTCGATCGGCCTGGTCGCCGTCGGCCAGCTCAACGGCAAGGTGCTGGTCGGCCGGGTCTCCATGGACAAGGTCCTGGCCACCGGCCTGGTGATCATCACGGTGGCGGCCGCCGCCCTGCTCGCGATGACCTCGGGCCTGCTCGGCGACGCCGGGCTCGTCCCCGTCGCCGCCGGCCTGTTCGTGCTGATGTCGGCGATGGGCCTGGCCATGCCCAACACCAACGCCCAGGCCCTCATGCGCTCCCGCGACGCCGCCGGCTCCGCCTCCGCGCTGCTGGGCACCTCCACGTTCCTCCTCGGCGCCGTCGCCTCCCCGCTCGTCGGCATCGCCGGCGAGCACACGGCCGTACCGATGGCCGCCGTCCAGCTCGGCTGCGCGGTCGCCGCGCTGGCGTGCTTCGTCGGGCTGTGCCGGCCGTGGCGCAAGAGCGAGGCCGGTACGGGTACGGACGTCCTCGCAGTCACCCCCGTCGCCCCCGTCGCCCCCGAGCCCTCTGCAACCGAACGCGCATAGAATTCGCCAAATGCACGCCCCCGCACACCCGCCGACCGGCGAGACCCTGCGCACCGCCCTCGCCGGCCTCCTCGACGGGCTGCCGCCCCGGCAGGCCACCGCGGCCGTCGAGCGGCTGATCGCCAACTACCGGGGGCGCACCCCCACCCACACGCCGGTCCTGCGCGACCGCTCCGACGTGGTCGCCTACGCCGCGTACCGCATGCCCGCCACCTTCGAGGCCGTACGGTCCGCGCTGGAGGCGTTCCGGGACCGGATGCCGCAGTGGGAGCCGGCCACGCACGTGGACATCGGCGGCGGTACGGGCGCGGCGACCTGGGCCGTCGCGGCGGCCTGGCCGCAGGCGCAGCGCGAGACCACCGTCCTGGACTGGGCCGAGCCCGCCCTCGCCCTCGGCGCCGAGCTGGCCCGCGGCGCCGCGTCCGAACCGGCGCTGCGCGCCGCGCGCTGGCAGCGGCAGGCGATCGGCGCGGGCCTGGCCCTGCCCGCCGGCACCGACCTGGTCACCGTCTCCTACGTGCTCGGCGAGCTGACCGAGGCCGATCGGGGCGCGGTCACCGACGCCGCGGCCGCCGCGGCGCAGGCCGTGGTGCTGATCGAGCCCGGCACGCCCGACGGCTACCTGCGGATCATCGAGGCCCGTGACCGGCTGATCGCCGCCGGCTTCCGCGTCGTCGCCCCCTGCCCGCACAGCGCCGCCTGCCCCATCGAGCGGGGCACGGACTGGTGCCACTTCTCGGCCCGGGTGAGCCGCTCGTCGCTGCACCGGCAGGTCAAGGGCGGTTCGCTGGCGTACGAGGACGAGAAGTTCTCGTACGTGGCCGCCGTGCGGGAGGCGGCCGTCCCCGAGGCCCCCGCGCGCATCGTGCGCCGGCCGCAGATCCGCAAGGGCCAGGTCCTGCTCGACCTGTGCACCCCCGAGGACGGCCTGACCCGCGAGACGGTCACCAAGCGCCACGGCCCCCTCTACCGGGCCGCGCGCGACGCGGACTGGGGCGACGAGTGGCCCCCGCGGGGCGGCGCGGGCGAGGACGAGTAGGCCGTATTCGGCGGATCTTCGTCACGCGCCACCACGGCGCCCCATAGGGGCGCGGGGAACTGCGCGACAAGCCGCCACGCGCCCGCAGACGGGGTGCCGTGCTTCGCCCCGGGCCCCGGGTGGCGCGTCGACTGCGGGCCGTCGGTGGCCGATCGCGCAGTTCCCCGCGCCCCTTCGGGGCACTGCACCAGCCCACGGCGCCCCGTAGGGGCGCGGGGAACTGCGCGACAAGGCACAGCGCGCCCGCAGACGGGGCGCCGTGTCGCGCCCACGCGGCGGCAGCCGCAGATCGACACCGCCCCGCGCCCACGCCGGGGCCCGGGCGAGGCCCGGCACTGCTTCTGCGGGCGCGTCGTGGCTGATCGCGCAGTTCCCCGCGCCACTACGGGGCGCCGTGGTGCCCCGCGGCGAAGAGCCGCCGTGCCGGGGCCCTGGTGGGGCCCGGCGGGGCTCTCGCTCGCCTGCGTAAACGCGTTGCTCCGGCGCGCGGCGGGCTGTTACGGTCGCGCCGCGCGGGAAGCGCGATCGCACCGGACAAGGGAGGTTGATGAATATGGCCGTCGACGGCCGTCTTCAGCATGCCCTTTTCCGGCCCGCGCCCTAGAGGCGGGCGCGTGCCGGTCGTTCCGACGACCAGGAGCACCACGTGACTTCCGACTCCACCCGCACCGAGCTGATCACCGACCGTCTCGTCCTGCGGCCCTGGGACCTCTCCGAGGTCGCCGCCGTCATCGACACCACCAGGTCGGTGGACTGGGCGGACGACTTCCCCGCCGAAGGCGACCGCGTCATAGCGGGTCTCTTCGACGACAACCCCGGCTGGCTCGGCGTCCACGGCCACCGGCTGGTCGTCGAGCGCACCGGCGGTCTGGTGGTGGGCTCGATCGGCCTGTTCTGGCCGCCGACCGAGGGAACCGTCGAGATCGGGTACGGCATCGTGCCCTCCCGCCGCGGCCGGGGCTATGCCCCCGAGGCCGCCCGGGCGCTCGCCGCGTTCGCCCTGACCGCTCCGGGCGTCCACACGGTCACGGCCACCGTGGAGCTGTCCAACCCGGCCTCCGTCCGCGTCCTGGAGAAGGCCGGCTTCCGGCGCTGGACCACCGAGGAGGATGTGGCCCGCTTCAGGCTCACGACGCAGGACGGTCACCGGCGGTGACCCGGTAGGGGGCGCCGGCCGGCTCTCCGGCCGGCGCCCCCGCCGTGTCGTAGGTGCGTGGGACGATGAAGGCGTACGCAGCAGCCCGCCCTCAGCAGGAGCCATGCCATGGACTACGCCCGGATGCGCGCCATCGCCGAGGAGCTGATGAAGCACGCTCCCGATCCCATCAAGGGCTTCGAGATCACCGGCGACGGGATCTACATGATGATGTCGCCGTCCAGGTTCCACGACTTCAACGCCATGCGCCTCAGCCGGCAGCTGGATCGGCAGCTTCCGGAGGGCCTCGTGGCCTTTCCGGGTGGCGACATCGAGGACCCCTCGGTCGGCAAGCTCCGCCGCCCGGACGTGATCGTCGTCGCGGACGAGGTGTTCGGGGAGGAGAACGAGCCGTTCAACCCGCGTGATCTGTCCCTGGCCGCGGAGATCGTCTCACCGACCAACCACAGCAACGACTACATGGAGAAGATGGACGAGTACCCGGCGATGGGCATCCCGCTGTACCTCCTCGTCGACCCCCGCAAGGGGACCGGGGCAGTGATGTCCGATCCCGGCCCCGGCCCCGATGGGCGGCCCTGCTATCGCACGCGGCACGACTACGTCTTCGGTGACAAGATCACCGTCGGTGACTGGACGGTCGACACCTCCGAGTTCCGCACGTACTCCTCCTGAGCCCCCTGGTTCCTATCTCAGCTCCTGCGTGCAGCACTTCACGCTGCCCCCGCCCTTGAGGAGCTCGCCCAGGTCCATGCCGATGGGCTCGAAGCCGCGCTCCCTCAGGGGCTCGAAGAGCCCCACCGCGGCCTGGGGCAGCAGGACGTGGTGGCCGTCGCTCACGGCGTTCAGGCCCAGCGCCGCCGCGTCGTCCGCGGTGGCGATCAGGGCGTCGGGGAAGAGGCGCTCCAGGACCGCCCGGCTGCCGGGGGAGAAGGCGCCGGGGTAGTACATGACCTCGTCGGTGGTGTCGTCCAGGACGCACAGGGCGGTGTCGAGGTGGTAGTAGCGCGGGTCGACCAGGTCCAGGCCGATCACCGGGCGGCCGAAGAACTCCTGGGCCTCGGGGTGCGACAGCGGGCTGCTGCGGAAGCCGCGGCCGGCCAGGATCCAGGAGGCGGTGACGGCGAAGTCGCCCTCGCCCTCGTTGATGTGGGTGGGCTCGCGCACCTCCGCGTACCCGTGGGAGCGGAACCACGCGACGTGCGCGTCGGCCTCGGCCCAGCGCTCGGGGTGGGCGAAGCGGGCGCCGAGCACGCGCCCGTCGACGACGGTGGCGCCGTTGGCGGCGAAGACCATGTCGGGCAGGTCGGGGCGGGGGACGAGCTCCTCGACGGTGTGGCCGAGGGAGCGGTAGCGGTCGCGCAACTCCTCCCACTGGGTGAGGGCGAGCCGGAGGTCTACGGGCTTGCCCGGGTCCATCCAGGGGTTGATCGAGTATGTGACCCGGTAGTACGTCGGCGGGCACATCAGGTAGCGCCGGGGGGTGGATGCACGCGCAGGGCTGGGCAAGTCGCCCTCCTCACAGTGGTGTTGGGTGGGCACGGTGACTCGTGCGTGCCCAAATCGTCCACGGTGGGCGGCCGGAGCGCATGAACCGTACGGGTGGTTTAGAAGTGGCCCGGCCGCAGCGCCCGGCAACCGCTCTGACGATACGGTTCGTCTCGTGACGTGGCGTCCGCGCGGCCGTTCTCACACCCCCCGGATGCGCCCGGCGGCCACGCCGGGAGCAGGATGGTGGCAGCATTGACCGAGGACCGCGGTCGAAGTGAGGGGATAGATGGAACGCAAGGGCAGATTCTCCCAATGGCTGCGCCGCCCCAGGAGCGGAGCGGGCGGCGATACGGGCACGGGGGCGGCCTCCGCCGCCCGTGAGGAACTGCTCCTGGCCGCGGCCGCGGCGGGGTTCCCCCTGGCTCCCGCCGCGCACCCCGACGGGTACGGCTGTTCCTGCGAGCGCATCGGCTGTCCCACCCCGGGCCGCCACCCGGTCTCCTTCGCCTGGCAGACCCTGGCCTCCGCCGAGGCCGACAAGGTCGCCGGATGGCTGCGCGCCCAGCCGGAGGCCAACTTCGTCACCGCCACCGGCATCGCCCACGACGTCCTCGACGTGCCGGCCGAGGCCGGCCGGGCGGCCCTGGAACGGCTCACGGCCGCCGGCGTCGAGGTCGGCCCCGTCGCCACCGTCGCCCCCGACCGGATGCTCTTCTTCACCGCCACCCGCGGCACCCCCGACGACGAGGACGAGTGGTGGCCCTGCGAACTGGACTGCCATCCGGAGACGATGGACGAGCATCCCGGCCTGCGCTGGCACTGCCGCGGCAGCTACGTGCTGCTGCCGCCCTCCGTGCTGCCGGGTGAGCAGAAGGTGACCTGGCTGCACGGTCCCGAGCGGGCGCTGCCGGATCCCCTGACCCTGCTGGAGGCGCTCACCGACGCCTGCGCCCAGTACGCGGGGGAGCAGCAGGACCACGAGCCCGCCCACCCCTGGCCGATCGGGCTGTAAAGGCGCCGAAGAGGTCTGTCACTCGCCCCTGGCGGCGGTCAGCGACTCGATCCGGTTCAGGAAGACCACCTGGCCCGCAGTACCCGCAGTGCCCCCCGGCACCTGCACCGCCGACTCCGACACGCGGGTGTACGTCACCGCCTGCTTGAGGCTGCCCTTGAGCAGCGCCTTCGTGCGGGAGTCGGTCACCTCCGGGCGCACGCCCTGCACCATGGCGCGCCGCTCGCGGTGGCGCGCGGTGAAGAACGCCAGCGCGCCGCCGTCCCGGGTGCGCAGCGCCAGCGGCGGGAAGCCGGGGGCGCCCTCGGGGGTGTCGATGTACTCCGTCCAGAACGTGGGTGTGCGGGTCAGCTTCGCCCGCTCGGCGCGCAGCTGCGTGGTCGCCGGGCCGGGGGCGAAGCGCCCGCCGTCGCCGGTGCGCAGGAAGTCCGCGTACGCCGTGCTCAGCGCCCGCGGCTCGACGGCGAGGCCCCCGCTCACCGCCTGGGCCCAGCCGTCCTTGTCGGTGGCGAACTGCGGCACGCTGCCCGGCGCCAGCAGCGACAGGTACGCCGCCCGCCACCGCGCGTCGGCGTTCTCGCGCACGAAGACCACCAGCCAGCGGTTGCGGTCGCGGTTGCTGCGGGTGTCGGCGAGGAAGAACTTCGGCCACCCGGCCATCTTCGGGATGGTGAAGCGGGCGTCGTCCAGGACGAGCCCGGGGTAGCCGGGGTTGCCGCCGGGTGTGATCGCGCGCTGCGCGGCCATGTCCGCCCGGCCGATCTCGGCGAGCGCACCGGACTCGACCCGGTCCACCAGGGCCGGGTCGAGCTTGCGGTACGCCTCGTTGTAGCCGTCCGTGAAGTGCTTAAGGACCGTGCGGGCCTCAGCCCTGTCCTTCACCGACGGGATGACCGCCCGTTCGCCGTGCACCGTCACGCAGCCCGTCGCCAGCATCAGCAGCGGCAGGGCCAGCAGCATCGCCGGCATGCGCACCGCTCGACGCGGCGAGAGGCGTATCGGCAGGCGTCTCATCGCGCTTGGACTCCTCGGGGACTGCTCGGGACGGCGCAACCCTACCCGTACGCCCCGGCGCGAAGAACACCAGCAGGGTCGGCACCAGGTACAGCGCCCACACCGCCACCTGCAGCCAGGTCGGGTCCGGCTGGAAGTTGAAGACGCCCTTGAGCAGCGTGCCGTACCAGCTGTCCGCCGGCACCTGGTCGCTGACGTCGAACGCCTTGCTGCCCAGGCCCGGCAGCACGCCGGCCTCCTGCAGGTCGTGGAAGCCGTATGCGAGCACGCCCGCGGCGACCACGACGAGCATGCCGCCGGTCCACGTGAAGAACTTCGCGAGGTTGATCTTCAGGGCGCCGCGGTAGAACAGCCAGCCCAGCACCACGGCCGTCAGCAGGCCCAGGACGGCGCCCACCAGCGGGCGCACGCCGTCGTCGGTGGCCTGCACGGCCGTCCAGATGAACAGCGCCGTCTCCAGGCCCTCCCGCCCCACGGCCAGGAAGGCCGTGACGACCAGGGCCGTCGTGCCCATCGCGAGCGCGGCGTCCAGCTTGCCGTGCAGCTCCTTCTTCAGGTGCCGCGCGGTGCGCCGCATCCAGAAGACCATCCACGTCACCAGGCCGACGGCGATGACGGACAGCGAGCCGCCGAGCATCTCCTGGTCCTCGAAGGACATGCTCTGCGAGCCGAACTGCAGCAGGGCGCCGAAGCCCATGCTCAGCAGCACCGCGACGGCGATGCCCGTCCACACCGGGCGCAGGGCGTCCCGGCGCCCGGTCTTGACCAGGTAGGCGACCAGGATGCAGACGACCAGGCTGGCCTCCAGGCCCTCCCGCAGGCCGATCAGGTAGTTGCCGAACACGCGGCTTCTCCCTTTCTGTTGGGGACCGTCGTCACGCGAAGAGGGACTTGCCCCACCAGTCGCCCGCGTCCCGGACGCCCGGCGGCACGGCGAAGATCGCCGAGCCCACGTGCTGGATGTACTCGTTGAGCGCGTCCTCGCGTGCCAGCCTCGTCTGCAGCGGCACGAAGCCGTCGCGCACGTCGCGCTGGTACGCGATGAAGAACAGCCCGGCGTCCAGGCGGCCCAGGCCGTCCGTGCCGTCCGTGAAGGAGTAGCCGCGGCGCAGGATGCGGATGCCGTTGTTGCTGTCGGGGTGGGCCAGGCGCACATGGGCGTCCGGCTTCATCGCCTTCAGGTTCGGCTCGTCGCGCTCCTTGCGCCGGCCGACGGGGGCGCCCTCGGCCTTGTCGCGGCCGAAGACGTCCTCCTGCTCGGTCAGCGAGGTGCGGTCCCACGTCTCGATGTGCATGCGGATGCGGCGCGCCACCAGGTACGAGCCGCCCACCATCCAGGCGGGGCCGTCCTTCTCGCCCACCCACACGTGCTTGTCGAGGGCGGCGGTGTCGGACCCGTCGATGTTCCGGGTGCCGTCCTTGAAGCCCATCATGTTGCGCGGGGTCTGCGCGTCGGGCGTCGTCGAGGAGGTCTTGCCGAAGCCCAGCTGCGACCAGCGGATGGCGGCGCGGCCCATGGCGATGCGCGCCAGGTTGCGGATGGCGTGCACGGCGACCTGCGGGTCGTCGGCGCAGGCCTGCACGCACAGGTCGCCGCCGCTGCGGGCGGCGTCGAGGTTGTCCTTGGGGAAGACGGGCAGGTCGATCAGGGCCTGCGGACGCCGGGCCTTGAGCCCGAAGCGGTCCTTGCCGTCCTTCTCGAACAGGCCCGGGCCCACGCCGAAGGTCAGCGTCAGCCGCGAGGGCTTCAGGCCCAGGGCCTCGCCGGTGTCGTCCGGGGGCAGCTCGGCGTTGTCGCCGATCGCGCCGGTGCCCACCTCGTGGCCCGCCGTCATCCGCGCGGCCGCGGCCGTCCACTCCTGCAGCAGCTTGATCAGCGCCGCCCGGTCGGTGGTGGTCACGTCGAAGGCGGCGAAGTGCAGGCGGTCCTGCACGGCCGTGGCGATGCCCGCCTGGTGCACGCCGTGGAAGGGCACGGCGTCCCCGAGGGAGGCGGCCGGGCTCGCGTCGTTGCCGGTGCGCAGCGCGGCGGCGGTGCCGCCGGCGGCCGCGGCGCCCAGCGCCAGGCCGGCGCCGCCCCAGCCCAGCAGGGCGCGGCGGGAGGGGCCGGCGGTGCTCTGCCCGGCCGTGTGCGTGGTCTGCTCGGTCGTCTCGTCGCTCATCGGCTCGTCCCTTTACTTCGCGACGGCGCCGGCGAGCTTGGACAGGGGCTCGGCGAGCGCGTTGACGGCGTCCGAGAGCTTCTTGCGGTCGTCCTTGCCCACGGTGTCGTACGCCTTGTAGCCGTCGCCCTCGCGGTAGTCGGCGAGCGCCTTCTTCACGGCGGCGAACTGCTTGTCGAGCTCGGCGGCCAGCGCGGCGTCGTTCTTGGCGGCGACCGGCTTCAGCAGCTCGTACGCCTTCTCGGCGCCCTCGACGTTGGCCTCGAAGTCGGCGAGGTCGGTGTGGCTGTAGCGCTCCTCCTCGCCGGTCACCTTGCCGGTGGCCACCTCGTCGAGCAGCTCCTTGGCGCCGTTGGCCATGGAGGTCGGGGTGATCTCGGCGGTGCCGACGCGCTTCTGCCAGTCCTTGAGGTCGGTGATCAGCTGGTCGGCCAGCTTCTTGTCGTCGTCGCCGATCTGCTTGGCGTCCCACAGGGACTTCTCCAGCTTGTGCCAGCCGGTCCAGGTCTGGCCCTTCTCCAGGCCGTCCTCACGGACGTCGACCTTCGGGTCGATGTCGCCGAAGGACTCGGCGACCGGCTCGGTGCGCTCCCAGCCGGTGCGGGAGGGCGCGTAGAGCTTCCTGGCCTCGTCCAGGTCGCCGTTCTTGACCGCGTCGGCGAACTTCTGCGCGGCCGGGAGGGTCTCGTCGGCCTGCTGCTGCACGTACGTGCGGTAGGCGGCGACCGCCTTGTCCAGCTCGGGGTTCTTCTTCTCCGCCTTCTGCGAGCCACCGGTGACGGTGATCTTCTGACGGATGCCGTCGCCCTTCATTCCGGGCTTGCAGGCGATTTCGTAGGAGCCGGCCTTCTTGATCGTCGCGGTGATCTCGGCCTTGGTGCCCGGGCCTATGTTCTCCCGCTCCGTCACGATGCGGTCGCCCTCGGCGTAGACGTACACCTCGGTGACCTTCGAGCCCTTGTTCTCGATCTTGAAAGTCACGTCGCCCGCGGGGAACGAGGTCTTGGCGACCTCGCACTTGTCGTCGCTCGCCTTGACGGCGATGGCGTCGGCGTCGTTCTTGTCGGCCTTCCCGGAACAACCGGACACGGCGGTCAGGACCGCCGCCGCCGCGACGGCGGCGACTGCGGAGGAGCGGAGGGCTCGCATGAGGGCTCCCAGGCATGCTCGAGAGGCGGTTCGGGACGTGGCCGGAAATCATTGCTGATTTAGGCCGCCCTAACTTATCTGAGGCTTGCCTATCCTGTTCCCGGAACGGCGCGTGATTCTGCTCTCATGGCGGGCCGGCAGAGCAAAATTTCGTCTCCCTCGTCCCGAAAACACCACACCTCTCACGCCCCTCGGGCGAGCACCAAGATCCATTACTTTCGCCACTGGCGAATTTCAGGCGCTCAGCGGAAACTCCCGGCCCAGGGCGTGGAAGACGGCGGTGTTCATCGAGAAGGCCCGCCGGCACTCCTCGACCACCCGCTGCTTCTCCAGGTCGTCGACCGGCAGCGCGTCGAGCAGCCCGCGGTACTCCCGCTTGAACGCCGCCGGGTTGGCGATGTCCTCGAAGACGTAGAAGCGCACGCCGTCGCCCTTGCGGGCGAAGCCCCACGTCCGCTCGGCGGTGCCGCGGATGACCTGCCCGCCCGAGAGGTCCCCGAGGTAACGGGTGTAGTGATGGGCGACGTACCCCGCCGGCCAGGTGCGGGCGCACTCCTCGATGCGGGCCGCGTACGCCGCCGTCGCCGGCAGCGGCACCAGGCCCTCGCGCCAGCCCGGGCCGCCGGCCAGATGGGCGAGATCGCGCTCCAGCCCCGCGGTGCGGGCCAGTTCGGGCCGTATGAACGGGCCCGCCACCGGATCGGCGGACAGGGCGCCCGAGGCGGACTCCAGGGCCCGGTAGACGAACCACAGCTGCTCCGTGTAGCGGCGGTACGCGGCGAGGCCCAGCCGGCCGCCCAGCATGTCGCTCATGAACGACGAGCTCTCGGCTTCCGTGTGCTGCTCGTGCGAGGCGGTACGGATGAGCACGGAGAAGGGGATCGGGGCGGTGGACGGGTCCAAGGCGGCCTCCGGTGACCGAGGGAGCGCTGAGGGGGCATTCCCGCTTAGGTTTACCTAAGTGGGAATGCTTCCCGACGTCCTGTCGGTAAAACCCTAGGGCAGGGTGAGGATCTCCGCTCCCGTGTCCGTCACCACGAGCGTGTGCTCGAACTGCGCGGTGCGCTTGCGGTCCTTGGTGACGACCGTCCAGCCGTCCTCCCACATGTCGTACTCGTACGTGCCCAGCGTCAGCATCGGCTCGATCGTGAACGTCATGCCCGGCTGGATCAGCGTGTCGTGGTGCGGGCTGTCGTAGTGCGGCACGATCAGACCCGAGTGGAAGGACGAGTTGATGCCGTGACCGGTGAAGTCGCGCACGACGCCGTAGCCGAAGCGCTTGGCGTACGACTCGATCACCCGGCCGATCACATTGATCCGGCGCCCCGGCTTGACGGCCTTGATGGCACGGGCCAGCGCCTCACGCGTGCGCTCGACCAGCAGCCGCGACTCCTCGTCCACCTCGCCGACCAGGTAGGTGGCGTTGTTGTCGCCGTGCACCCCGCCGATGAACGCCGTCACGTCCAGGTTCACGATGTCGCCGTCGCGCAGCACCGTGGAGTCCGGGATGCCGTGACAGATGACCTCGTTGACCGATGCGCACAACGACTTGGGGAAACCGCGGTAACCGAGCGTCGAGGGGTAGGCGCCGTGGTCGCACATGTACTCGTGCGCCACGCGGTCCAGCTCGTCGGTCGTCACACCCGGCGCAATGTGCCGCGCCGCCTCCTCCATCGCCCGCGCCGCAATGCGCCCCGCGATCCGCATCTTCTCGATCGTCTCGGCGTCCTGCACCTCCGGACCGTCGTACGGGGCCGGAGCCGGCCTGCCCACGTACTCGGGCCGCGGAATCGAAGCGGGAACGGGGCGGGTGGGGGAGAGCGTCCCCGGGACAAGAAGCGACTGGCCAGACATGTCTGCGAGTGTAGCCAGGGGCCATCGGGGAGCATGTGGGCGAGAGCACACGCGACGTGAGGACGTGAGGAGAGCCATGGCACTGTTCAAGCGGCGCCCCGCCGGGCGGGAGGGCGAGTGGTACTACTGCCTCAAGCACGGCACCGTCGAGGAAGGCCCGGAGTGCCGGGCCGCGGACCGCATGGGGCCGTACGGCACGCGCGAGGAAGCCGCGCATGCGATGCAGACGGCGCGCGAGCGCGAGGAGGCGTGGCGCGAGGACCCGCGGTGGAACGACGACGCCGGCGGCGGGCCGGGCGGCGCCCCGTAGGGGCGCGGCGCCCCGGGCCCGGGGCGGAGGCCCGGCCTACGCCGCCTCCGTCACGCGGTCCGCGCTGCGCGCGGCCCGCATGCGGACGGCGTGTTCGTCCGTGCGCTGGTCGTACGACAGCAGCTTCGGCAGGCACGCGGCGAGCAGGCCCACCGAGGCCAGGCAGGCCAGGCCGCCCGACCAGACCGACATGCGGGCGTTCGTCAGGGAGGCCATGCCGCCGGCGCGGACCTGGCCGAGCTGGGGGCCCACCGAGTACGACAGCAGTTCTATGCCCGCGAGGCGCCCGCGCAGGGCGTCGGGGATGGTCTGGTCCCAGATCGCCGAGCGGAACAGGCCGCTGACCGTGTCGCAGCCGCCGGCGACGGCCAGGAAGAGCAGGACCAGCCAGACGTTGTGCAACAGGCCCGCCACCGCCATGGCCGCGCCCCAGCCCGCCGCGGCGAGGACCACCATGCGGCCGTGCCGGTGGATGCGGGAGACCCAGCCGCTGGTGAGGGTCACCGCCAGGGAGCCGACCGCGCCGGCCGAGTACATCAGGCCCAGGGCCCAGGGTGCGTCGAGGTCGTCGGCGAGGAAGGGGAAGATCGCGGCCGGGTACGCGAAGAACATCGCCGCCATGTCCACCGCGTAGGTGCCCAGGAGCTCCTTGCGGCTCCAGGCGTAGCGGGCGCCCTCGACGATGCCGGCGAGCGAGGGCTTCTCGGCGTCGTGGGAGGCGGGGGAGGGGGCCAGGCGCAGGCACAGGGCCAGGGAGGCCAGGAAGGACAGGACGTCCAGCAGGTAGGCGAGCTTCAGGCCGCCGAAGGCGACGATCAGGCCGGCCACCGAGGGGCCGGCGATGGCGCCGGCCTGCCAGCGCATGGAGTTCAGTGCGATGGCGGCGGGCAGCTGCTCGTGGGCGACGACCCTCGGCACGATGGCCTGCAGGGCCGGCCGCTGGAGCCCTGTCAGGGCGCTGACCAGGGCGACCACCACGTACATCGGCCAGATCAGCGGGTGCGGCAGGACGCTGTTGAGCAGCAGGAGCGCGCTGAGGACGCCGAGGCCGGCCTCGGTCCACAGGATCAGGGTGCGCCGGTCCATGGCGTCGGCGAGCGCGCCGCCGTAGAGGCCGAAGACGATCAGGGGGACGAGCTCCACCGCGCCGGTCGCGCCGACGGCGAGCGCCGAGCCGGTCAGCTCCTTGAGCTGCAGCGGCACGGCGACGAAGGTCAGGAAGCCGCCGAAGGAGGTGATCAGGCCCGCGATCCACATGCGCCGGAAGTCGGCGGAGGTGCGCAGGGGCGCGAGGTCGGGCAGCAGGGCGCGCAACCCGGAGGGGGAGGTTCCGGCGGAATCGGGATGGTGCTCGGTCACGGGGCACCATGGTCCGTGCACGCACCGCCCCGGGGCAAACCGTTTTCCCGGGGCGCCCGTGACCGGGCCTCACCACCGGGGTGTCTGCGGTGCCGTCAGGCGGTCGGCGAGCCGGGCGAGCCGCTCCTGCAGCCGGCGGCCGGGCGCCGCGTACCCCCCGTCCTCGCCGGCGGCGGCGCTCACCAGGTGCTGGAGGGTGTCGAGATCCAGGCCGGTGGCCTCCTCCGGCACGGTCAGCGCCTCGTGGGCCAGCGCCGCCATCTCCGCCCTCGCCGCCCTCTCCGCCTCCAGCGTCAGGACCGTCGCCCCGCCCCGGCGCGCGTCGTGCACCCGCTCCAGCAAGCCCTCGCCCGGCCGCCCCTGCGCCACCACCAGCAGCGTCTGGCCGCGCCCGGCGGCCTCCAGCCGGCCGAGGCCCACCGCCAGGTGCGCCGGGGCACCCGGCGGCACGGTGTGCCGCACCAGCGTGGGGGACAGCTCCGCCAGACCCGAGCGGGCGGCCTCGTCGTCCAGGTGCGCCGCCAGGTGCCACGGCTCGTACTCCGGCGTGCCCACCAGCAGCAGGTCGCCGCCGCGGGCCGCCACCGAGGTGCGCAGCGCGCCCGCGAAACGGTGCGTCTCCCGCAGCCACTCGGTCCCGGCCAGGGCTTCTCGCAGCAGCGCGACCCGTACGGCGTCCATGCGGCCCAGCCTGGCGCAACCGCCGCTCGGTCACCCGCAGTTGCCGGCGCCCTCACCCGTTCGTGACAGTATCGCTGTCATGACTACTTCCGAAGCGGTGAAGAAGGCCCCGGCGAAGGACCCCTGGGACCTTCCCGACGTGTCCGGCCTGGTGGTCGGCGTGCTCGGCGGCACCGGCGACCAGGGCCGCGGCCTGGCCTACCGGCTGGCCAAGGCCGGCCAGCGGGTGATCATCGGCTCCCGGGCGGCGGAGCGGGCGCGCACCGCGGCCGAGGAGCTGGGCCTGGGCATCGAGGGCCTCGACAACGCCGAGTGCGCCCGGCGCAGCGACATCGTGATCGTCGCCGTGCCGTGGGAGGGCCACGCCAAGACCCTCGAAGCCCTGCGCACCGAACTCGCCGGCAAGCTGGTCGTCGACTGCGTCAACCCCCTCGGCTTCGACAAGCAGGGCGCCTACGCGCTCAAGCCGGCCGAGGGCAGCGCCGCGGAGCAGGCCGCCGCCCTGCTGCCCGAGTCCCGGGTGACGGCCGCCTTCCACCACCTGTCCGCCGTGCTGCTCTCCGACCCGGAGATCGCCGAGATCGACACGGATGTGATGGTGCTCGGCGACAAGCGCGCCGACACCGACGTCGTCCAGGCGCTGGCCGCCCGCATCCCCGGCATGCGCGGCGTCTACGCCGGGCGGCTGCGCAATGCCCACCAGGTCGAATCGCTGGTGGCGAACCTGATCTCCGCCAACCGCCGCTACAAGGCCCATGCCGGACTGCGCCTGACGGACGTGTGAGGCCGCCCTCCCCGAGCGCGCCCGGGGCATGGGGGACAATGGCGGGGATCGTACGCACATGCGCCCCGCCGCACCGGACAGGAGCCGCCCCCATGCCCCGCCTCGCCCTCTACGCCCTCGCCGTCTGCGTCCTCGCGCTGGCCGCGGCCGTGGTCTCCTTCGCCCAGGGCAGCTTGCTGGGCATCGTGTGGGTGCTCCTGCTCGGCGTCGCCTCGAACATCGCCTGGTACTACGTGCGCAAGGCCAAGAACGACGCGGCCGCGGCCGGGAACGGCTGAATCGGCCGCTGCAGCCGATTCAGTCGATCCAGTCGATCCGGCCGGGTCAGCCCAGGCCGAGGGAGTCCAGCGGCGGGACGTCCGGCGTCCCCTGCCAGAAGCGGAACAGCTGCTGGCCCCAGTAGGTGTCCCACTCCGTGACCCCCAGCGACCGCAGGATCGCGTCCACCGCGTCGAAGAAGACGTGGTTGACCTCCGGGATCCACAGGAAGCCGAACACCGCGAGCAGCCCGAACGGCGCGAACGGCTCCAGCTGGCGGCGCACCTTCGCCGACAGCCACGGCTCGATCACCCCGTAGCCGTCCAGCCCCGGCACCGGCAGCAGGTTCAGGAGCGTCGCGGAGACCTCCAGCAGGGCCAGGAAGGCGAGCGCGTAGCGGAAATTGTCCGGCACGCCGTCGAGTGCGCCCAGCCAGAACGGGGCACAGACCACCGCCGCGAAGACCAGGTTCGTCAGCGGGCCCGCGGCCGAGACCAGGCTGTGCTTCCAGCGGCCGCGGATGCGGTGGCGCTCGATGAACACCGCACCGCCCGGCAGACCGATCCCGCCCATGATCACGAAGATCACCGGCAGCACGATGCTCAGCAGGGCATGCGTGTACTTCAGCGGGTTCAGGGTCAGATAACCCTTCGCCCCGATCGTGATGTCACCACCGTGCAGCGCCGTGCGGGCGTGCGCGTACTCGTGCAGGCACAGCGAGACGATCCACGCCGACACCACGAACAGGAACACCGCGAACCCCGGCGACGCCGAGAAATCCGTCCACACCGCCCATATGGAGACCGCCATGATGGCGACGAGGGCGAGGAAGACAGGGCTCACACGCCCTTCGCCACGGGCCGCTTGCGTTGCCATTGGGTGTGCTCCTGAGATCCTCGGGCCGCCGGAAAACTCCCGGGCGGACGAACGTACCGGGCGACCGTACTCGGTGCACCCCCCGAACGCGTAGTGGCCGGCTCCTCGGCCGCTCGGCGGACACGGGACAATGGGCCGGTGCGTTACGGCATCCTCGGCACCACCCAGGCCCACTGCGACGACGGCCGGCCCCTGGCCCTCGGCGGGGCGCGGCTGCGCGCCCTGCTGACCGCACTCGCGCTGCGGCCCGGCCGGATCGTCGACACCGACACCCTCATCGACCAGGTCTGGCACGACGCCCCGCCCGCCGACGCGGCCGGCGCCCTGCAGGCCCTCGTCGGCCGGCTGCGGCGCGCCCTCGGCCGGCAGGCCGTGGCCTCGGCCGCCGGCGGCTACCGGCTGTGCGCCGAACCCGACGACATCGACCTGCACCGCTTCGAACGGCTCGCGGCCGACGGGGAACGCGCCCTCGCCGACGGGGACCCCGCCAAGGCGCTCGTCCTCCTCGACGACGCGCTCGCCCTGTGGCGCGGGCCGGCCCTGGCCGACCTGCCCGACCCGGGCGCGCCCGCCGTACGCGCCGAGGCGCGCCGCCTCGCCGCCCGGCGGGCCCGGCCCGCCGCCGCACTCGCCCTCGGACGGGCGGCCGAAGTCCTGCCCGAACTCGCCGAACTGTGCGCCGCACACCCCCTGGACGAGCCCCTGCGCGCCCTGCGCCTGCGCGCCCTGCGGGACGCGGGACGCGTGGCGGAGGCACTGGCGGAGTACGAGACGGTACGGCGCGAACTCGCCGAGCGGCTCGGCGCGGATCCGGGGGCGGAGCTGCAGGGGCTGCACGCGCAGCTGCTGGCGCCGGTGCCCGCGCCGGAGCCTGCGGCGGCGGGCGGGGCCGGTGCGGTGCCGCCGGGCACACGGGCGGTGCGGGAGGGTACGGGTGCCCCCGCCCCCCGCGACGCCGGGCCCGTTGCCGCGCGTCCCAAGGGGAACCTGCGGCCTCGGCTCACCTCCTTCGTCGGGCGGGACAGCGACCTGCTGCGGATCCGGGAGGATTTGAGCCGGCATCGGCTGGTCACCTTGCTCGGGCCCGGTGGGGCCGGGAAGACGCGGCTGTCGCAGGAGGCCGCCGAAGCCGCCGTCGCCGTGCAGGGCAGTGCGTGGCCCGACGGGGTGTGGTTCGCCGAGCTTGCTCCCGTCGACGACCCCGCCACCGTGCCGGAGGCCGTGCTCACCGCGCTCGGGGCGCGGGAGACCGTGGTGCGGGGCAGCACCGCGGAGGGGCTGCGGGCGGCCACCGAGGCCTCCGCGCTCGATCCGCTCGTGCGGCTCACCGAGCACTGCGAGCGGCGCCGCATGCTGCTCCTGCTCGACAACTGCGAGCACGTGATCGACGCCGCGGCCCGCCTCGCCGAGACGCTGCTCGCCCACTGCCCCGGCGTCACCGTGCTGGCCACCAGCCGGGAACCGCTCGCCGTGCCCGGCGAGGCCGTACGCCCCGTCGAGCCGCTGCCCGATCCGGTCGCACTGCGGCTGCTCGCCGAACGGGGGGCTGCGGCGCGGCCGGGCTTCCGCCCGGAGCAGGACCCGGAGGCGTGTGCCGAGATCTGCCGGCGCCTGGACGGTCTGCCGCTGGCCATCGAGCTGGCCGCCGCGCGGCTGCGGATGCTCACCCCGCGGATGCTCGCCGACCGTCTCGACGACCGCTTCCGGCTGCTGACCTCGGGCAGCCGTACCGTGCTGCCACGGCAGCAGACCCTGCGCGCGGTCGTCGACTGGTCGTGGGACCTGCTGGACGCGCCGGAGCGGGCGGTGCTGCGCCGGCTGTCGGTCTTCTCCGGCGGCTGCGGCCTGGCGCTGGCGGAGGAGGTGTGCGCGGACGGCCGTGAGGTCGCCGTCCCGGAGGTGGCCGTGCTGCTGGGGTCGCTGGTGGACAAGTCGCTGGTGGTCGCCGCCCCCGCGCCGGACGGCGAGATGCGCTACCGGCTGCTGGAGACCGTGGGGGAGTACGCCGCGGAGCGCCTGGCGGAGGCGGGGGAGCAGGAGCCGACCGAGCGCCGCCACCTGGTGGCCTACCGCGAACTGGCCCGCAACGCCGACCCGTTGCTGCGCGGGCCGCAGCAGTACGCATGGCTGGAGCGCCTGGAGCTGGAGCACGACAACCTGCGCACCGCGCTGCGCCGTGCCGTGGCCGCGGGGGACGAGCAGGAGGCGCTGTGCCTGGTGCTGTCGCTGGGCTGGTTCTGGCAGCTGCGCGACCACCGGGCGGACGCCCGGCACTGGGCGCAGGCGGCGGCCGCGCTGGGCCCCGATCCGTTCGCGGAGCCCGTCGAGCCGGCCCCGCCGCTGCTGGTGTCGAGCATCGAGGCGCCGCCGCCGATGCCGCACGAGCTGCTGATGGAGGCCCGGCGCGGGGTGCGGCTGCTGGCTCTGGCCAACGCGGAGTCGGATATGCATGCCTTGGGAACACCGCAGGCGCAGGCGCAGTTGCGTGGCATCGTCGCCGCGTACGGCGAGGGGCAGCCGCAGAACTGCCGGGTGCCCGGGATGATGTGGTTCGTCGCGCTGCTGCTGACCGGTGCGGTCGAGGACCTGTGCGCGGTCATGGACGGGGTCGTGGAGCGCTGCCGCGAGCTGGGGTACACCTGGTCGCTGGCCAACGCCCTGCAGCTGCGGGCCAAGCTGCTCAACGAGCAGCCCGAGCGGGCGCTGCTGGGCTCGCGGGACGCCGACGAGAGCCTGGAGATCTTCACCCGGCTCGGCGACTCCTGGGGCGTCGCCGAGGCGCTCTCCAGCCGCGCGGAGGCGTACCAGCGGGAGGGCCACTTCGCCAAGGCGGCCGACGACTACCGGGCGGCGATCGAGTGCGTGCGCGCCCTGGGCTCCGAGGGCCAGGTGCCGCACCTGAGCTCCCGGCTGGCCGATGTGCTCCTGGAGGGCGGGGAGATCTCGCTGGAAGAAGGCGAAAGACGCTTCCGCGAGGCGCTGGAGGCCCTGGAGAAGGACCATCCCGACGCGGCGGCCTTCATCCACGTCCAGCTGGGCATCCTGCTGGCCCGCATGGGCCGCACCGCCGAGGCCCGGCAGCACTTCGACCACATGATCGGCGAGTTCGGGCAGCGGGCCCTGGTGCTGTTCGAGGGCATGATCCTGGGCCTGACGGCGTGGCTGGACGTGCTGGAGGGGCAGCCGCAGCAGGCGCTGCCCAAGGTGCGCGAGGCGCTCGCGAAGGTCGACGGCGATCCGCTGGTGGAGCTCGTCGCCTCCCACCTGCCGTCGGTGCACCTGATGGTGGCGGCGCAGGCCCATGCCGCGATCGGCGGGCCCGATCACGCCCTGCGGGCGGCCCGGCTGCTGGGCGCGTCCGTGGCCCTGCGGCCGTACGGGCACTTCGTCGTCGCGCACGAGCGGGAGATACGCGAGCAGACCGCCGGCCGGGCGACGGCCGTGCTCGGCGCGGCGGTGTACGAGCAGGGGTACGCCGAGGGCGCCCGTCTCTCCCCCGCGGAGGCGGCCGCCCTCGTGTGACCGGCTGTCAGGTCTTGCTGCGGAACCGGGAGACCGCCAGCGGTGCCGTCACCAGCGTGATCCCCGCCGACCAGGCCAGCGTCATCCACACCGAGTGGGCGACCGCGCCGCCGTTGACCAGGTTGCGGGCGGCGTCCGCGAGGTTGGAGAGCGGGTTGTAGTCGGTGAAGGCCTCCAGCCAGCCGGGCATCTTCTGGGTCGGCGCGAAGATGGAGCTGCCGAACTGCAGTGGCATCAGCACGAGCATGGCCACTCCCTGGATCGCCTGGGGGGTCTTCATGGTCAGTCCGAGCAGGATGAAGATCCACATGAGCGAGGCGCCGAAGACCATGGACAGTCCGACCGCGGCCAGCAGGTGCAGCACGGAGGTCTTGACGGTCAGGCCGAGGGCGAAGCCCATGGCCAGCAGGATGCCGGTGGCGATGAGCATCCGGCCCAACTCCACGACGATCTTCGCGAGGAGGACCGAGGACCGGGCTATCGGCATCGTGCGGAAGCGGTCCATCACCCCCTTCTTGAAGTCCTCGTTGACGCCCGAGCCGACGGCCATGGCGATGTTCATGCCCATCATCGCCATCAGGCCGGGCACGAGGTAGTTGACGTAGACCTGCTCGTTGCCCTTGCCGGCGATCGAGCCGCCGAAGACGTACACGAACAGCAGGATGAAGATGATCGGCATCAGCACGGCGTCGAACATCGACTCCGGATCCTGCTTGATCTGCAGCAGGTTGCGCCGCGCGAGGGCGCCGATGTGCCGCAGGTTGGCGCGCAGGCCGATCCGGCCCTCGCCGGCGGGCGCCGGCACCTGCGCGTCGAGCGTGGCGGCGCTCATGCCGCTACCTCCTGGAGTGCGTCGGTGTTCGCCTGCGCCGCAGGGGCGGCGGAGGTCTTCTGGCCGGTGACGGCGAGGAAGACCTCGTCCAGGCTGGGAAGGTGGGTGCTGATGCCGGCGAGGGTGATCCCCTGCGAGGACAGCAGGGCGACCACGGCGGTCAGCTGCTCGTCGCTGACGATCGGCACGTTGACCACGCCCTCCGCCGGGTCGGCGGTCGCGCCGGCGATGCCGTCGAGCCCGGCCCGGCCGATGGCGTCGACCATGCGGACCAGATCGGCCGCCTCGGCCGGGCGGATCTGCAGGGTGCGCCCGCCGACCTTGGCCTTCAGCTCGTCGACCCGGCCCTCGGCGATCACCCGGCCGCGGTCGACGACGGTCAGCTCGTGGGCGAGCTGCTCGGCCTCCTCCATGTACTGCGTGGTCAGCAGGACGGTGCTGCCCTCGGTGACCATGCGCTGGACCTCGGCCCACACCTCGTTGCGGGTGCGCGGGTCCAGGCCGGTGGTGGGCTCGTCCAGATAGAGCACGGCCGGGTGGCCGATCATGGAGGCGGCCAGGTCCAGCCGGCGGCGCATGCCGCCCGAGTACTGGCCGGCGGGCCGCTTGGCCGCCTCGGTCAGCGAGAACCGCTCCAGCATCTCGTCCGCGCGCCGGCGGGCGTCCTTGCGGGAGAGGTCCAGCAACCGGCCGATCATGTAGAGGTTCTCGCGGCCGGAGAGCTTCTCGTCGACCGAGGCGTACTGCCCGGTCAGACCGATGACGCGGCGCAGCTGGCGGGGCTGGGCGACCACGTCGTACCCGGCGACGCGGGCAGTGCCCGCGTCCGGGCGCAGCAGGGTGGACAGGCAGCGCACGAGCGTCGTCTTGCCGGCGCCGTTGGGGCCGAGAACGCCGAGGACGGTGCCCCGGCGGACGTCGAGGTCGACCCCGTCCAGGGCCTTGGTCTCGCCGAAGTGCTTGACCAGGCCCCGGACTTCGACGGCGTTCTCGGTGCCGTTGGGGATGTCGGTTCGCTTCATGCCGACAACACTGCCAGGGCCCACCGACATCCGGCCGACAGCCCGCCGGCGGCCGGGAGGCCCGCCGACAGATCACCGACACGCCTCCGGCGGGGGACGGGGCCCAGGGCCTGGGTAGCGCGTTCGACTGCGGGCCGTCGGTGGCCGGTCGCGCAGTTCCCCGCGCCCCTAGGGGGCGCTGCACCAGCCCACGGCGCCCCGCAGGGGCACGGGGCGTTGTCGATGTGCGGCTGCCGCCGCGTGGGCGCGACCAGCCACCCCGCACCCGCAGACGGGGTGCCGCCTTGCGCCCACGCGGCGGTCGCCGCAGGGCGCTGCAACGGTCCGCCGGAGGCGGTTAGTGGAAGGAGTGCTCCTCCGCCGGGTAGGCGCCGGCCGTGACGTCCTCGGCGAACGCCCGGGCGGCGCCCCCGAGGGTCTCGCGCAGTGCGGCGTACTGCTTGACGAAGCGCGGCAGGCGGCCGGACGTCATGCCGGCCATGTCCGTCCACACCAGCACCTGCGCGTCGCAGTCGGGTCCGGCGCCGATGCCGACGGTGGGGATGTGCAGGGTGCGGGTGACCTCGGCGGACAGCTCGGCCGGCACCAGCTCCAGCACGACCGCGAAGGCGCCCGCGTCCTGCACGGCCTTGGCATCGCGCAGCAGCTGGGCGGCCGCCTCCTCGCCGCGGCCCTGCACCGGGTAGCCGCCGTAGGCGTTGACGGACTGCGGGGTCAGGCCCACGTGGGCCATGACCGGGATGCCGGAGCGCACCAGCAGGTCGATCTGTTCGGCCGAGCGCTCGCCGCCCTCCAGCTTGACCGCGCCGACGCCGGCCTCCTTCACCAGCCGGGTGGCGCTGCGCAGCGCCTGGGTGGCGCCTTCCTGGTACGAGCCGAAGGGCAGGTCGCCGACGATCAGGGCGCGCTTGGTGCCCCGTACGACGGCGGCCGACAGCAGGGTCATCTCCTCCATGGTGACCGGCACCGTGGAGTCGTAGCCGAGGTGACAGTTGCCCATGGAGTCGCCCACGAGCAGGACGGGGATGCCGGCCTCGTCGAAGACGGAGGCGGTCATCGCGTCGTAGGCGGTGAGCATGGGCCACTTCTCGCCGCGGTTCTTGGCGGCGGCGATGTCGCGGACGGTGATGCGCCGGGTCGAGGTCCCGCCGTACAGCGCCTTGGGGTCGCGCCGGCTGCTGTCGGGGGTGTTCAGGGCATGCGTCGTCATGACCTTGTTCTCCTGTGATGTCGTCTCGAGGCGCCCTCACGGCGTCCCCGGATCCCCTCCATGCTGACACGCCGCCCGCGGCCGGGGAAGCCGGGTGCACGCACCGGGCCATCCGGGGCACACCCCTGCGATACGGAACGGTTTCGTATCGAAACGTGCCTAGGGTGTCCCCATGGCACCCCACGACACGGCACCCCACGACACCGTCCACCGCAGACGCTGGGCGATCCTGGCCGTCCTGCTGTGCAGCCTGCTCGTCGTCGTCCTCGGCAACTCCGTCCTCAACGTGGCGATGAAGAAGATCTCCGCGCCGGCGCCCACCGGGCTGGGAGCCACCCAGAGCCAGCTGGAGTGGGCGATCAACGCCTACACCCTCGTCTTCGCCGGGATGCTGTTCACCGCCGGGCTGCTGGGCGACCGGCTGGGTCGCAAGAAGGTGCTGCTGTGCGGCATGACGGTCTTCGCCGTCGGCTCCGCGCTCGCCTCCATGGCCGGCTCGCCCGAGGAGCTGATCGCCTACCGTGCCCTGATGGGCTTCGGCGGGGCCTTCGTGATGCCCGCCACGCTCGCGATCATCATGAACGTCTTCGAGCGCGAGGAGCAGCCCAAGGCGATCGGCATCTGGGCCGGGGCGGTCGGGCTCGCCATCGCCATAGGGCCGGTGACCGGCGGGTTGCTGCTCAGCCGGTTCTGGTGGGGTTCGGTGTTCCTGATCAACCTGCCGATCGTCGCCGCCGCCCTGATCGCCATGGCCGTGCTCGTGCCCGACTCCAAGGACCCCCGCCCGGGCCGGCTCGACCCCGTCGGCGTGCTGCTGTCCGTCGTCGGGCTGGTCCTGCTGGTCTACGGCATCATCAAGGGCGGCCAGCTCGCCGACTTCACCGTTCCCGAGGTCTACGGCACCGTCGGCGGCGGACTGCTGGTGCTGTGCGCCTTCGTCCTGCACGAGCGGCGCAGCACCCACCCCGCGCTCGACGTGCGCTACTTCCGCAACCCCGCCTTCTCCGCCGCCGTCACCTCGCTGGGGCTGGTCTTCTTCGGGCTGATGGGCGTGACCTTCTTCATGGTCTTCTACACCCAGAGCGCCCGCGGCTTCACCCCGCTGCAGAGCGGCCTGCTGATGCTGCCGCTGGCCGCCGCCCAGATGATCTTCGCTCCTCGCGCCCGGCTGGCCGTCGAGCGCTTCGGCGCCCGCGCGGTGTGCACCACCGGCATGGTCGTGATGGCCGCGACCATGGCCGGCTACTCCCTGATGGACACCGACACGCCCCTGTGGGGCCTGGAGGTGCTCTTTCTCTTCCAGGGCACCGCCATGGCCCACATCACCCCGCCCGCCACCGTCTCGATCATGCAGTCGCTGCCGCGGGAGAAGGCCGGCTCCGGCTCCGCCGTGAACAACACCTTCCGGCAGGTCGGCGGGGCCCTGGGCGTGGCCGTCCTGGGCTCCCTGCTCTCCACCACCTACCGCCGCGGCATCTCCGGCGACCTCGACGCCGTACCCGGCCTGACGGACGAGGCCCGGCGCGCCGCCGGCGAGTCCATCGAGGCCACCTTGAACGCCGCCGGCCGCCTCGGCCCGCAGGGCCGGCACCTCGTCGGCGCCGCCCACGAGGCGTTCGTCCACGCCATGCACGTCACCGTGCTGTGCGGCGCCGCGGTCGCGCTGGCGGGCGCGGCCGTCGCCTTCCTGTTCCTGCCGGCCCACGACGCGGCCCGCGCCGGGGCCCGGACGGCCCGGCCCGGCGCGAAGAAGGAGCAGGCGGGGGCGGGGGAGCAGGCGGGGGCCGGGCAGTGACCGAGGCGCCGGCGGCGCGGCCCGGCCGGCCGCGCAGCGCCGCCGTCGACCGCGCCGTCGTCGAGGCGGTGCTGCGGCAGCTGGAGGAGGGCGTGGGCATCGGCGAGCTGTCGATCGAGCGCACGGCCCGTGAGGCGGGGGTGGGCAAGGCCGCCGTCTACCGGCGCTGGGCGGGCAAGGAGGAGCTCCTGCTGGACGTCCTGCGCTCCCTCGACGACGACACCGCCCCCGTCCTGCAGGGTGTCTGCGTGCGCGACGACCTCGTCGCCCTGCTGGAGCACTTGCGCCGGCGCGGCCTGGCAGGGCGCTCCTCCGCCGTCCTGCGCACGGTGATCGCCCAGGTGCGGGCGCACCCCAGGCTGTGGCGGGAGTACCACGAGACGGTCGTCGCCGCCCGGCGCCGGGCCTTCGCCGGGGTGCTGCGGCGCGGGGTGGCCACCGGCGAGGTCCGCCCGGGGGTGGACGTGGGCCTGCTCACCGACCTGTTCACCGGGCCCATGCTCGCCCGGGCGGTCCTGCACGACCGGCAGGAGCTGCCCGAGGGGCTGGCCGAGACGATCGTCGATGCCGTCCTGGAGGGCGTACGGGCCCGCTGAGCGCACCGCCCCCGGCCCGGATCGCGCGTATGACGGCCGCGTGGTCCGAATGTGCCCGTTCTGTCACAGGGGCCCGCCGCGGCCGGCCAGCAGGAACCCGGGCGCGGCGGACGGTCGTCCTCCTCCCCGACGCCCCGCCCAGGGGGCGCACGGCAGGACCGGGCACGAAGATCACCTATCGTCGTGGGCCGGGAGCAGCAGACGCAAGCAGTGAGGACGACCGATGCCGCAGGCGTACATGGAGCAGACGGGCCTTCAGGAGACGGGTCCGCGGACCGGTGCCGGAGCCCGGGGCCTCCTGGAGCGGTGGCGCGAGCGCCTGACGGGCCCCGACGGCTGGCGGGGACCGGGCATATGGCGGCGCGGCCTCGTCCTCGCCGGGCTCGCCGTGCTGCTCGTCCTGCTGATGGTGCTGCACGCCGAGATCCCCAACCGGGTCGGCAACCTCGGCAGCCTCACCGAAACCTTCCTGCCCTGGCTGGGCCTGCTGATCCCGGTGCTCCTGGTGGCCGCCGTCCTGCGCCGCTCGGCCACCGCGCTCATCGCCCTCCTGCTGCCGGCCGTCGCCTGGGTCAACCTCTTCGGCGGGCTGCTGACCGACAAGTCCGGCATGGGCGGCGACTTCACCGTCGCCACCCACAACGTCAACGCCGGCAACCCCGACCCGGCCGGCACCGCCCGCGCCGTCGCCGCCTCCGGCGCGGACGTCGTCGCCCTGGAGGAGTTCAGCGACGCCTCCCGCTACGAGAAGGCGCTGGCGGGCACGTACAAGTACCACTCCGTGCAGGGCACCGTCGGCATCTGGAGCAAGTACCCGCTGCACGACGCCCGCCCCGTCGACATCAAGATGGGCTGGACCCGCGCCCTGCGCGCCACCGTCGAATCCCCCCGCGGGCCCGTCGCCGTCTACGTCGCCCACCTGCCCTCGGTGCGCGTGAAGTTCAACGCCGGCTTCACCGCCGGCCAGCGCGACAACAGCGCCGAGGCGCTCGGCCGGGAGATCGCCCGGGAACCCGTCCGGCAGGTCGTCCTCCTCGGCGACCTCAACGGCACCATGAACGACCGCTCCCTGGCCCCCATCACCTCCCAGCTGCGCTCCGCCCAGGGCGCCGCCGGCAACGGCTTCGGCTTCAGCTGGCCGGCCGGCTTCCCCATGGCGCGCATCGACCAGATCATGGTCCGCGGCATGGACCCCGTCTCCGCCTGGACGCTGCCCGCCACCCCCAGCGACCACCTGCCCATCGCCGCCCGGATGAAGATCTGAGCCGTGCTCCTCTAGGGTGGAGGGCTTGCCCCGCACGCCCCACCACGCCCCACCCGAAAGGCAGCACCCCATGCCCTTGGCGCTGCTCGCCCTCGCAGTCTCGGCCTTCGGCATCGGAACCACCGAGTTCGTGATGATGGGCCTGCTGCCCAACGTCGCCGGCGACCTCCACACCTCCGTGCCCACCGCCGGGTACCTCGTCTCCGCCTACGCCCTCGGCGTGGTCGTCGGCGCCCCGCTGCTGGCCGCGCTCGGCGCCCGCCTCCCGCGCAAGCTCATGCTCGTCCTGCTGATGGTGCTCTTCACCCTCGGCAACCTCGCCTCCGCGCTCGCCCCCACCTTCGGGCTGCTGGTCACCGCCCGCGTCCTGGCCGGGCTGCCGCACGGCGCGTTCTTCGGCGTCGGCTCCGTCGTCGCCGCACAGCTGGCCGCCCGCGGGCGCCAGGCCCGGGCCGTCGCCACGATGTTCCTCGGCCTGACCGTCGCCAACGTCGTCGGCGTCCCCACCGCCACGCTGCTCGGCCAGCACCTGGGCTGGCGCGCCACGTTCCTGGTCGTCGCCGGGATCGGCGTCCTCGCCGTCGGCGCGCTCGCCCTGCTCGTCCCCGCCATCGCGCGCGAGGAGGGCGCCGGCCTCGCCCACGAGGTCCGCGCCCTGGGCGCCCCGCAGGTGCTGCTCGCCCTGCTCACCGCCGTCTTCGGCTTCGCCGGCGTCTTCGCCGTCTACAGCTACCTCGCCTCCATGAGCACCGAGGTCACCGGCTTTTCCGAGACGTCCGTCACGCTCGTGCTCGCCCTCTTCGGCACCGGCATGACCCTCGGCGCCCTCGCCGCCGGCCGCCTCACCGACCGCGCCCCCCGCGCCACGCTGTACGGGTCGCTGGGCGCGCTGGCCGTCGTGCTCGTGCTCTTCGACTTCGCGGTCCACGTGAAGTGGGCGGCGCTCGTGACGGTGGTGCTGCTCGGCGCGGTCGGCTTCATGACCACCACGCCGCTGCAGATGCTCGTCATGCACAAGGCACGGCACGCGCCGACCCTGGCCGCGGCCTCCAACCACTCGGCCTTCAACCTCGCCAACGCCGGCGGCGCCTGGCTCGGCGGCGCGGCCATCGCGGCGGGATGGGGATGGACGTCCCCCACGCTGGTGGGCGCGGCCCTGGCGGTGGTCGGCCTGGCCGTCGCGGTGACGGCGGGCGCACTGGACCGCGACGGCGGATCGCGCGTGGTCGCGGGTGCACACTTGGAGCATGTGCCGCAGCATCAAGACGCTGAGACCGCCCATCACGCCTGAGGTCAGCACGGAGGACGTCAGGGCCGCCGCCCTGCAGTACGTCCGCAAGGTCTCCGGCTTCCACACCCCGGCCGCCCACAACCGGGCCGTCTTCGACGAGGCGGTGGAAGCGGTGACGGAGGCGACGCAGCGCCTCCTGGCGGGCCTGGTGGTACGCGGGGCGAAGTGATCCCGCTGCAGGGCGGCCCTCGGGTCGCAGCCCTCAGACCGTCTCGCGCCACGCGTTCGTGATCGGCAGGCGGCGGTCCTTGCCGAAGCCCTTGGGGGAGATCTTCGTGCCCGGCGGGTACTGGCGGCGCTTGTACTCCGCCGTGTCCACCAGGCGCAGCACCTTCGCCACCAGCTCCGGGTCGTATCCCTCCGCCACGATCTCCGCCCGTCCCCGGTCGCGGTCGACGTAGAGCTCCAGGATGCGGTCGAGGACCTCGTAGTCCGGCAGGGAATCCGTGTCGACCTGGCCCGGGCGCAGTTCGGCGCTCGGGGGCTTGGTGAGGGAGTTCTCGGGGATCGGCGGGGTCTCGCCGCGTTCGGCGGCGGCCTGGTTGCGCCAGCGGGCCAGGCGGAAGACGGCGGTCTTGTAGACGTCCTTGATGGGGCCGTACGCGCCGACCGAGTCGCCGTAGAGCGTGGAATAGCCGCACGCGAGCTCCGACTTGTTGCCGGGGGCGAGGACGATGTGGCCCTCCTGGTTGGAGATGGCCATCAGCATCGTGCCGCGCAGCCGCGACTGGAGGTTCTCCTCGGCCAGGCCGGTCAGGCCGAGCGCGCCCATGTACGCGTCGAACATGGGGGCGATGGGGACGGTGCGGAAGTTCAGGCCGGTGCGCCGGGCGAGTTCCTCGGCGTCGGCCAGGGAGTGCTCGGAGGAGTAGCGCGAGGGCATGGCCACGCCGTACACGTCCGCCGCACCGAGGGCGTCGCAGGCGAGAGCGGCGACGAGTGCCGAGTCGATGCCGCCGGACAGGCCGATCAGGACGCTGCGGAAGCCGTTCTTGCGGACGTACGCGCGCAGGCCCGTCACCAGGGCGGTGTAGACCTCCTCGTCGTCGCCGAGGTGCCGGGCCCGGCCGCCGGTGAACTCCGCCTCGCGGGCGGGCAGGACGTCGGTGGACAGCGTGACGTGGTCGATGCGCAGCCCGTCGTCGACGACGCCGGAGGGGGCCTCGGCCGGGGCCGCGGGCAGGTCGAGGTCGAGCAGGAGGCAGGTCTGTTCGAACTGCGGGGCGCGGGCGACGACCTCGCCGTCGGGGCCGACGACGATGGAGTCGCCGTCGAAGACCAGGTCGTCCTGGCCGCCGGTGGAGGCGAGGTAGGCGAGCGTGCAGCCGGCCTCCTGGGCGCGCTTGCGCACCAGCTCCAGGCGGGTGTCGTCCTTCTCGCGCTCGTAGGGGGAGGCGTTGATGGACAGCAGCAGCCCGGCGCCGGCGGTGCGCGCGGCCGGTACGCGGCCGCCCTCCTGCCAGAGGTCCTCGCAGATGGCCAGGGCCACGTCCACGCCGTGCACCCGCACCACCGGCAGGGTCTCGCCGGGCACGAAGTAGCGGAACTCGTCGAAGACGCCGTAGTTGGGCAGGTGGTGCTTGGCGAAGGTGAGCACGGCCTCGCCGCGGTGCAGGACGGCGGCGGCGTTGCGCGGGGCGCCGGCCGGGCGGCCCAGCTTGGGGCGGGCCTCCTCGCTGTGGTCGAGGTAGCCGACGACGACCGGCAGCTCGCCCAGGCCCTCCTGCTGCAGGCGGGCGGCGAGGTCGTGCAGCGCCCGGCGGCCGGCACTGACGAAGGAGCGGCGCAGCGCCAGGTCCTCGACGGGGTAGCCCGTCAGGGCCATTTCGGGGAACGCGGCCAGGTGGGCGCCGTGCTCGGCCGCGTGGCGGGTCCAGCGGACGATCGCCTCCGCGTTGCCGGCGATGTCCCCGACGGTGGAGTCGATCTGGTTCAGGGCGAGACGAAGGTGAGCCACGCCGCCAGTGTAATCGTCTGACTGACGCAATGGGGGGTGGACGCCGCCGCACCGTTCGTGCGGCGGCGTCCGCTGTGGAGCGACTTCCGGAAGCTACTTCCGGTAACCGAGGACCGTCATCATCCCCGACTCCGCGTGGTAGACGTTGTGGCAGTGGATCATCCACAGCCCCGGGTTGTCCGCGTCGAAGTCGGCCTCCAGCCGCCTGCCCGGCAGCACGATCGCCGTGTCCTTGCGCGGCCCGCCGCCCGGCAGCGCGAACGTGTGGCCGTGCAGGTGCATCGGGTGCCACATCGTGGTGTCGTTGACGAACACCAGGCGTACGCGCTCGCCCGCCCGCACCGGAAGGCGCTCCTGCGGGTCGTACGGCTTCCCGTTGATCGCCCAGTCGTACGCCGCCATCGACCCCGTCAGGCGCAGCGTGAGCGTCCGGTCCGGCCGGCGCTCCGGCAGCGCCGCGCCCGCGGCCGCCCGCAGGCGGGAGGCGGTCAGGGGCGCGCCGGACAGCTCCCGGGGGCGTACGTCCGCGCCCGGCGCCGCACCGCCGCCCGTGCGCAGCACGGCCAGCGCCGTACGGTCCTTGCCCTCGGCCAGGGCCGTCAGCGGGAAGACGCCGTCCTTGGCCTCGACCAGGACGTCGTACCGCTCGCCCATGCCCAGCAGCAGCGCGTCCGTCTGCACGTGCTCGACGGGGAATCCGTCCGTGTGGGTGACGGTCATCCGGTGGTCGCCCAGGGCCACGCGGAAGGCGGTGTCCCCGCCGGCGTTGATCAGGCGGATCCTGATCCGGTCGCCCGGCCGGGCGGTGAACGTCTGCGGGTCCTCCGGGACCCGGCCGTTGACCAGGTAGTACGGGTACGCCACGTCGCCGGCGTCCCCGCCGAGGTACGGGCTGGTGGCGCCCATCAGCATGCGCGGCGGGCCGGCGGGCGCGGGCGAGGCGGAACCGTGGTCCGTCCCGCCGTGGCTCATGCCGCCATGGCTCATCCCGCCGTGGTCCATGCCGCCGTGGTCCATGGGGCCGTTGCTCGGGGAGCCGTGGTCCATGGAGCCGTGGTCCATGCCGCCCATGCCCTTGCGGAGCTCCGCGAGCACCGCGTCCGGCGTGCTGCCGTCGACCCCGTCGACCCAGTCGTCGAGGACGACGACCCACTCCTTGTCGTACGCCAGCGGCTCCTTGGGATCCGCCACGATCAGCGGCGCGTACAGCCCGCGGTCCTGCTGTGCGCCGGTGTGCGGGTGCAGCCAGTACGTGCCCGGGCGCGGCACCGCGAAGCGGTAGTCGAAGGAGGCGCCCGCCTTGACGGGACGTTGGGTCAGGCCGGGGACGCCGTCCATGTCGTTGCGCAGGGCGAGGCCGTGCCAGTGCAGGGAGGTGGGCACGGGCAGGTGGTTGGCCAGGGACAGTGCCAGCGTCTCGCCCGCGGTCAGGCGGATCTCCTTGCCGGGCAGCGCATCGCCGTAGGCCCAGGAGGCGACCGTGCGGCCGGCGCCCAGCTCCAGGCGTGCGGGGGTCGCGGTGAGGGAGAAGGAGCGCACGGGTCCCGAGGGGCGCCGCGCCTCGGCGGCGGCGACCTCCTTGCCGTCGGGGGAGACGAAGGCGGGGTCGCGGTCGGGTGCGGCGGAGCCGGTGGAGCAGGCGGCGAGCAGGCCGGTTCCGGCCAGGCCGAGTCCCGCGCCGAGCACGGCGCGGCGGGAGGTGGACATGGGGATACCTCGTCGGTGATCGGTGGTGTGTACGGGCAGCAGCGAGCGCGCGCTGCCGCCTATACGCGCAGCACCGACAACCGGGCGAGGGACTTGTGCCGGGGCGGGGGCGGGTGGGGCCACAGGGCACGGGAGAACCACGGCCGGGCCGCGGGCGCGGGCCGGGCGCCCCGGCGGCCCAGACCGGCCAGGGCGAGCAGGGCCGCCAGGGTCCAGCCGGCGGCGAGAACGGCCAGGCACACGGACGAGGGGTCCATGGCGGGAGCCTTGCCGCCGTCCTCGTGGTGCCGCGACCCGGCGTGGGCGCCGGCGTGCCCCGGCACGGTGGTCGCGACCGCCGCGGTGCGGGCCCGCTCGGCGTGGCCGCCGGGGTGCCCGAGTGTGTGCATGGTCACGATTCCGAGCAGGAGGGCGGCGAGCAGCAGCGGCCGCCCGCACCGGGCGGCGATCCCGCGCCGTCCTTGCACCGCCTGCCTCCCGAGCCCCTGGATCTTGCCGGGCACCCTACCCCCGCGGGGTATCGGACGCCAGGCGTGGGGCCGGGACGGATGTGCGCGCAGTGGTGCGAAGGCCCGATCATTGGGCGAAAACGTTTGACGCACGGCCCCGAAGGACGCTCTTCCCCCATGACCCTCACGGACCAGGTTCGGGACGAACGTCCCCCCACCGCTGCGCCCGTCGCCGCTTCCGCGCCGGGAGCCCCGCAGACGCAGTTCATCTCGTGGGCCACCCTCGCGATGATGACCACCGCCTCCGTGGCCAACCTGCGCCCTTCGCCCTCGATGGCCCTCTTCGGCCTGGCCGCCGTCTTCCTCTACCTGCTGCCCGCCGTCGTCTTCCTGCTGCCCACCGCCCTGGTCTCGGCCGAACTGGCCTCCGGCTGGCCCGGCGGCGTCTACCGGTGGGTGAGCGAGGGGCTGTCCAAGCCGCTCGGCTTCCTCGCCGTGTGGTGCCAGTTCGCGATGACCATCGCGTACTACCCCAGCCTGCTGGCCTACGTCGCGAGCACCTTCGCCTACATCGTCGACCCGTCGCTGGCGGACAACGGCCTGTACATCGCCATCGTCATCGTCGTCATCTACTGGGCCGGAGTGCTGATCTCCTCCCGTGGCACCAAGGCCGTGGCCGGCCTCTCCAGCGCCGGACTGGTCGTGGGAACGCTGATCCCCGGCGTCGTCCTCGTCGTGCTCGGCATGGTCTTCCTCGCCCAGGGCAACCCCTCCGCCGCGCCCATGGACTCCTCGCACGTGCTGCCGCCGTGGGCCGGACTGGCCAGCCTCGTGCTCATCGTCAACAACTTCCTGTCCTACGCGGGCATGGAGATGAACGGCGTGCACGTCGCGGCCCTGCGCGAACCCGGCAAGGACTACCCGCGCGCGATGTTCGCCGCCACCGGCCTCGTCCTGCTGATCTTCATCCTGCCCGCCCTGGCCATCAGCTGGGTCATGCCGGGCAAGGACCTGAGCCTGACGGCCGGCGTCATGCAGGCGTTCCAGGGCTTCTTCGACCACTTCGGCGTCGGCTGGCTGACCAAGGTCGTCGGCGTGCTGCTCGTGGCCGCGGCACTCGGCGGCATGCTCACCTGGCTCGCCGGGCCCGCCAAGGGCCTGCTGATGGTCTCCCGGCAGGAGGGCTACCTGCCGCCGGCCCTGCAGAAGCTCAACAAGCACGGCGTGCCGACCACCATCATGGTCGCCCAGGGCGCCCTGACCACCGTCATCGCGCTGCTGTACGCCTTCATCCCCGACGTCTCCAGCGCCTACTGGATCTTCTCGGTCGTCACCACGCAGATCTATCTCGTCGTCTACCTGCTGATGTTCGCCGCCGCCATCCGGCTGCGCCGCACCCGCCCCGACGCGCCCCGCGGCTTCCGGGTCCCGGCCCTGCACCTGGTCGCCGGCGTCGGCTTCGCCGCCTCCGCCGCAGCGATGTGCATCGGCTTCGTCCCGCCGGAGCAGTTCGGCGGCCAGCCGCTGTGGCGCTACCTGCTCATCGTCGGCGGCGGCCTGCTCACCCTCGGCTTCCTCGCCCCCCTGGCCTTCCTCGCCCTGCGCAAGCCGCACTGGGTGGCGGCCGAGCACCGCCGCGACGGCGCCGTCGAGTAGCTTGTGCGTGCCCCGTCCGCGCCACGGGGCACGCACACGGCGACGCACGGACCGAGGGGGGTCCCATGAGCGGTACGGCACGGCCACCGGGGCGGATGCTGCGCGTCGGCGGGATCCCCCTGCACGTGCTGTGCGAGGGCTCGGGCCCGGTCTGCGTGCTCAGCCCCGGGCTGGGCATGGCCTGGTTCGACTGGGACCCCGTCGTACCGCTCCTCGCCCCCTACCGCACGGTCGTCCGCTTCGACCGCCCCGGCCTGGGCTTCAGCGCCCCCGCCACCGAACCGCCCACCGCCGCCGGCGAGGCCGCCCGCATCGCCGGCGTCCTCGACGCCCTGGGCCTGGCCACCCCCGCCACCGTCGTCGGCCACTCGCTGGCGGGGCTGCACGCCGAGGCCTTCGCCCGGCTGTACCCCGAGCGCACGGCCGGCCTCGTCCTCGTCGACTCCAGCGTCGAGGAGGACGCCCGCCCCGTCGCCGCCCGCGAACTGCGCACCGCCGCCGCCCGCCTGCGCGGCCTCGCCATCGGCGCCGCCGGCCTGCCCCACGCCCTCGGCCCGGCCCTGCGCCGGCTGACCGCCCGCTCCGCCTCCGTACGCCGCCGCGACCCCGCCCCCGCCGACCTGGTCCGCCGCGTCTACGGCAGCAGCCGCGTCGCCCGCGCCGTCGTCATGGAGAACGCCCGCTACCGCGACGTCGCCGCCGAACTGGAGGACCTGCGCGCCCACCACGGCCTGCCGCCCGTCCCCGTCACCTTCCTGGCCGCCTCCACCGGCAGCGACTCCGCCCCCGAGCGCCGCTGGCTGCACCGCCAGCGCGCCCTGGCCGCCCGCCTCGACGCCCGCTTCGAGGCCGTGGCCCCGGCCGGCCACCTCCTGATGCACGACCGCCCCCAGTCCGTCGCGGCGGCGGTCCTGGCGACGCCGTATGTCCACCGCCTGCGGGGCTGAGGGGGCCGCCGGCCGCATGCGGGGGGTATGTGCTGGGCAGTGGATTTCGTCCGCGCGTCAGTACGATGCACCCAGAGGCCGCAAGGTCGGATCCGAACGGAAACCCGCCGGTAACCCGGGGGCGTGATACTCAAGGTCCGGCCCGTGCCGGCCGCCAGCTCGACGCCGGGTGAAACGAGCCGTCTGACCTGCAAGGATAGGTAGCTATGGATAAGCAGCAGGAGTTCGTGCTCCGCACGCTCGAAGAGCGCGACATCCGGTTCGTCCGGCTGTGGTTCACCGACGTCCTGGGGTACCTGAAGTCCGTGGCGGTGGCGCCGGCCGAGCTTGAGCAGGCGTTCGACGAGGGCATCGGCTTCGACGGGTCCGCGATCGAGGGCTTCGCCCGCGTCTACGAGTCCGACATGATCGCCAAGCCGGATCCGGGGACCTTCCAGATCCTGCCCTGGCGCGCCGAGGCCCCGGGCACGGCGCGGATGTTCTGCGACATCCTGATGCCGGACGGCTCCCCGTCCTACGCCGACCCGCGCTACGTGCTCAAGCGCATCCTGGCCAAGACCTCCGACCTCGGGTTCACCTTCTACACCCACCCCGAGATCGAGTTCTTCCTGCTGAAGGACAAGCCGGTCGACGGCAGCCGGCCGGTGCCCGCCGACAACTCCGGCTACTTCGACCACACCCCGCAGAACGTCGGCATGGACTTCCGCCGGCAGGCCATCACCATGCTCGAATCGATGGGCATCTCGGTGGAGTTCAGCCACCACGAGGGCGCGCCGGGGCAGCAGGAGATCGACCTGCGGTACGCCGACGCGCTGTCGACGGCCGACAACATCATGACCTTCCGCCTGGTGATGAAGCAGGTGGCGCTGGAGCAGGGCGTGCACGCCACGTTCATGCCGAAGCCCTTCTCGGAGTACCCGGGGTCGGGCATGCACACCCACCTGTCCCTCTTCGAGGGCGACCGCAACGCCTTCTACGAGTCGGGCGCCGAGTACCAGTTGTCGAAGGTGGGCCGCTCGTTCATCGCCGGTCTGCTGCGGCACGCGGGGGAGACCTCGGCCGTCACCAACCAGTGGGTCAACTCCTACAAGCGCATCTGGGGCGGCTCCAAGCGCACCGCCGGTGCCGGCGGCGAGGCGCCGTCGTACATCTGCTGGGGCCACAACAACCGCTCGGCCCTGATCCGGGTGCCCATGTACAAGCCGGGCAAGACCGGCTCCACGCGCGTCGAGGTGCGCTCCATCGACTCCGGCGCCAACCCCTACCTGACGTACGCGGTCCTGCTCGCCGCGGGCCTGAAGGGCATCGAGGAGGGGTACGAACTGCCGCCCGGCGCCGACGACGACGTGTGGGCGCTGTCGGACGCCGAGCGCAGCGCGATGGGCATCGAGCCGCTGCCGCAGAACCTCGGCGAGGCCATCGAGCTGATGGAGCGCAGCGAGCTGGTCGCCGAGACCCTCGGCGAGCACGTCTTCGACTTCTTCCTGCGCAACAAGAAGCAGGAGTGGGAGGAGTACCGCTCCGAAGTCACCGCCTTCGAGCTGCGCAAGATGCTGCCGGTGCTGTGAGCGCCCCCGGCCGCGTCTGGTACGCGGCCTTCGGGTCGAACATGCACGCCCGGCGCCTGCGCTGCTACCTCACCGGGGGCAGGCCGGCCGGGGCGCGGCGGACCTGCCCCGGCTGCCGGGATCCGCGGCCGCCGCAGCGGTCGGTGCCGCTGATGCTGCCGGGCGTGCTGTACTTCGCCACCGTCTCGCCCGTGTGGAGCGGCGGGCGGGCGTTCTACGACCCCGACGGCGCCGGGACGACGGCCGCCCGCGGCTACCTGCTCACCGCCGCGCAGTTCTCCGACGTCGCCGCACAGGAGATGTACCGCGAGCCCGGCCGCGACC
Organism: Streptomyces sp. PKA51; assembly: GCF_057552455.1. Lineage (NCBI taxonomy): Bacteria > Bacillati > Actinomycetota > Actinomycetes > Kitasatosporales > Streptomycetaceae > Streptomyces > Streptomyces sp. PKA51. The sequence continues at coordinate 34,072 of NZ_BAAJPZ010000005.1, read as the reverse complement.
TGGACCTCGGCGGCGTCCGGGCAGGCTCCCGCCGCGTCCTGGGGCCGGGACGCTACGAGACGCTGGTGTGCCCCGGCATGCTGGACGGGCACCCGGTGCTGACCCTCACCGCGCCCTGGGGCCACCGCGACGTGCCCGGCAACCCGCCCTCGGCGGCGTACCTGCGGCACATCGCGGCCGGCCTGGCCGAGGCGCACGGCTGGGGCGCCGAGCGCGCGGCCGCCTACCTGGCCGGCTGTCCGGGAGCCTACGGACACTGGACGGCCGAGTCCGCGGCGGCACTTCTGCGCTCGGCACCGACCGATCACGACGGTGCCCCCGGCGGCCGGGGCGACTAGGCTCGTGCGTGGCCTGATCGGCGGGCACCGGAGCGGGAGGCAGACGATGACCGTGCCGCAGGGGCGGCGGAGCAGTACGTACACCCGGTTGCTGAGGTACGGCTTCACGGATCCCGCAGCCGCCGAACGGCTGCTCGAAGGACCGGGGCTGGCCTCCGTGGGCGCCGACCCGGTGCTGCTCGACGCGCTCGGCGCGGCCGCCGACCCCGACCTGGCGCTGCGCGGACTGGTGCGGCTGGAGGAGGCCGAGCGGGACGCCGGCGAGCGCCGGGCGCTGCTGGAGACGCTGGTGGCCGCCAAGCCGCTGCGCGACCGGCTGCTGGGAGTGCTCGGCGCCTCCGAGGCGCTCGGCGACCACCTGGCCCGCCACCCCGGCGACTGGCACGCCCTGCACGACTTCGAACCGGCCGATCTGCGCCCGGACGTGGCGCAGTTCGAGCGGTCCCTGGCCGAGGGCATGCGCGGCGGCCGCGAGCGCGGCCTCACGGCACCGGACGCGTTGCGCGCCGCCTACCGCCGGGCCCTGCTGGGCATCGCCGCCCGCGACGTCAGCGGCGCCACCGACCTGTCCACGACCGCCGCCGAACTCGCCGACCTGGCCACCGCCACCCTGCGCGCCGCGCTGGCCGTGGCCGAGGAGGAGCAGCCGGCCGACGCCGCCGCCTGCCGGCTGGCCGTCATCGGCATGGGCAAGTGCGGCGGCCGGGAACTGAACTACGTCTCCGACGTCGACGTCATCTTCGTGGCCGAGCCGCGCGGGCAGACGCCGGAGGACCGCGCCCTGCAGGCCGCCACCCGGCTCGCCTCGCGCATGATGCGGGTGTGCTCCGACGTCACCCCCGAGGGCACCATCTGGCCCGTGGACGCCAACCTGCGCCCCGAGGGCCGCAACGGGCCCCTCGTGCGCACCCTGAGCAGCCACCTCGCCTACTACCAGCGCTGGGCCAAGACCTGGGAGTTCCAGGCCCTGCTCAAGGCCCGTCCGGTGGCGGGCGACACGGCGCTGGGAGGCGCGTACGCCGAGGCCGTCTCGCAGCTGGTGTGGCAGGCCGCCGAGCGGGAGAACTTCGTCGCCGACGTGCAGCAGATGCGCCGGCGCGTGGTCGCCTCCATCCCCGCGGGCCAGCTGGAGCGCGAGCTGAAGCTGGGCCCCGGCGGCCTGCGCGACGTCGAATTCGCCGTGCAGCTGCTGCAGTTGGTGCACGGGCGCAGCGACGCCACCCTGCGCGTGCCCGGCACCCTGGACGCGCTGGCCGCCCTCGCCGCGGGCGGCTACGTCGGCCGCGCGGACGCGAAGGCGCTGGACGCCGCCTACCGGTTCCTGCGGTCCATGGAGCACCACATCCAGCTCTACCGGCTGCGCCGCACCCACCTCGTGCCCGAGGCCGAGGCCGACCTGCGGCGCCTGGGCCGCTCGCTGGCCCGCACCCACGGCTGGCCGCAGGGCACCGAGCCGGTCGCCGAGCTCGGCGCGCAGTGGCGCCAGCACACCCGCGAGGTGCGCCGGCTGCACGAGAAGCTGTTCTACCGGCCGCTGCTGGACGCCGTCGCCCAGCTCGAACCCGGCGAGATCCGGCTCAGCCCCAAGGCCGCCGGCCAGCGCCTGGAGGCCCTGGGGTACGCCGATCCGGTCGGCGCCCTGCGCCACCTGGAGGCGCTCGCCTCCGGGGTGACCCGCAAGGCGGCCATCCAGCGCACGCTGCTGCCGGTGCTGCTGGGCTGGTTCGCCGACTCCGCCGACCCCGACGCGGGCCTGCTGAACTTCCACAAGGTCTCCGACGCCCTCGGCCGCACCCCCTGGTACCTGCGGCTGCTGCGCGACGAGGGCGCCGCCGCCGAGAACCTCGCCCGGGTGCTCTCCGCCGGCCGCCTCGCCCCCGACCTGCTGCTGCGCGCCCCCGAGGCCGTCGCCCTGCTCGGCGACCCCGGGGGCCTGCGGCCGCGCACCCGCGAGGCGCTGGAGCAGGAGGTGCTGGCCGCCGTCGGCCGGGCCGAGGACGCCGAGGCCGCCATCGTCGCGGTGCGCGGAGTGCGCCGCCGGGAGCTGTTCCGCACCGCCGCGGCCGACATCATCGGCGCCTACGGGCGGGCCGGAACGCCCTCCGAGGCGCACGCCTCCGGCGCGCACGGCACCGGCTCCCGCGGGGCGGCCGAGACCGCCGGCGCCGACCACGCCGCCCGCGCCGGCATCGTCGGCGACGCCGTGACCGACATCAACGCCGCCACCCTCGCCGGCGCCCTGCGCGCCGCCGTCCGGGCCGAGTGGGGCGAGACCCTGCCCACCCGGTTCGCCGTCATCGGCATGGGCCGCTTCGGCGGCCACGAGCAGGGCTACGGCTCCGACGCCGACGTGCTGTTCGTCCACGAGCCCCGCGAGGGCGTCCCCGAGGAGGAGGCCGCCAAGGCGGCCCACGCCGTGGCGGGCGAGATGCGCCGGCTGCTGCAGCTGCCCACCACCGATCCGCCGCTGCTCGTCGACGCCGACCTGCGCCCCGAGGGCCGGTCCGGCCCGATCGTGCGCAGCCTCGCCTCCTACGCCGCCTACTACCGGCGCTGGTCGCTGGTGTGGGAGAGCCAGGCCCTGCTGCGCGCCGAACCGGTGGCGGGCGACGCCGACCTCGGACGGCGCTTCGTCGAACTGATCGACCCGCTGCGCTACCCCGCCGAGGGCCTGGGCGAGGACGCCGTACGCGAGATCCGCCGGCTGAAGGCCCGCATGGAGTCCGAGCGGCTGCCGCGCGGCGCCGACCCCACCACCCACACCAAACTGGGCCGCGGCGGCCTGTCGGACGTGGAGTGGACGGTGCAGCTGCTGCAGATGCGGCACGGCTGGTCGGTGCCCGCGCTGCGCACCACCCGCACCCGCGAGGCGCTCGCGGCGGCCTGCGCCGCCGGGCTCGTCGCGGCCGAGCAGGCCCGCGTGCTGGACGAGGCCTGGGTGCTGGCCACCAGCGTGCGCAACGCGGTGATGCTGGTGCGCGGCCGGCCCGGCGACACCTTCCCGGGCGACGCCCGGGAGCTGGCCGCCGTCGGCCGCTACCTGGGCTACGAGCCGGGCCACGTGGGCGAGATGCTGGACGACTACCGGCGTACCACGCGCCGGGCCCGCGCCGTGGTCGAGGAGTTGTTCTACGGATCGGCGAACGGTTCCCGGGGCGGCCCGCACAACGGCGCGCGGGGCGGCCGGTGACGTTACAGCCCCCGGTGACGTACAGCGGCCGGTGACGGACGACGGCCGGTGACCCAAGGATCCCGCTAGGCGCGCCCGCTCGCCACCCGGCGGGCCAGGCGCAGCGGGAACGCCCCGAACCACGCGTAGGACAGGCCGAAACCGACCCCCAGGCACAGCAGCCCGCCCACCGCGTCCAGCCAGAAGTGGTTGGCGGTGGAGACGATGACCACCAGCGTCGCCAGCGGGTAGAGGACGGCCAGGACGCGGACCCACACGGCCCGGGCGAGGGTGGCGACCATGACGCCGCACCAGGCCGACCAGCCGATGTGCATGGAGGGCATGGCCGCGTACTGGTTGGACATGTCCGCGAGGTTGCCCGAGGCCATCGAGCCCCAGGTGTGGTGCACCACGACGGTGTCGACGAAGCCCGGGCCCTGCATCAGCCGGGGCGGCGCGAGCGGATACAGGTAGTAGCCGAGCAGTGCCACACCGGTGGTGGCGAACAGCGCCAGGCGGCCTGCCGAGTACCGCCCGGGGTGCCAGCGGTAGAGCCAGACCAGGACCGTGATCGTCAGCACGAAATGCAACGTCGCGTAGTAGTAGTTCATGCCCACGACCAGCCACGTCACCGAATTCACGGCCTGGTTGACCGTGTGCTCGACGGCGATGTGCAGGCTCTGCTCGGTCCGCCAGATCCAGTCGGCGTTGCGCAGGGCCGCGGCGCGCTGCTCCGGCACGGCGTTGCGGATGAGCGAATACGTCCAGTAACTCACCGCGATCAGCAGCACCTCGAACCACAGGCGCGGGTGCCGGGGCCTGCGCGGTCTGCGCAGGAGGTGCGCCCGGGGGCGGCCCGCCGACGGCCCCTCCGCGCGCTCGTCGGTGGGTGACGGAGCGGCCGTCCGGCCTTGCACAGTCCTCACTGTCGCTTCACCCATAGGCCAACAGTCTGCCAGAAAGCGCCCCGCGCCAGATCGCCCGAGCGATCGTTACCGGCCGCCCGCCACCCCGGTCCGCGGGCCCCCGCAGGGGCCCGCGCGCGCCGTCAGGAACGCCCGCCGGGGGCCGAGGCGGTCGAGCCCCGCACGACCAGTTCGGGCAGGAAGACGAACTCGCTGTGCGGCGCCGGCGTCCCTCCGACCTCCTCCAGCAACGCCCGCACCGCGGCCTGCCCCATCGCCTGCACCGGCTGCCGGATGGTCGTCAGCGGCGGATCGGTGAAGGCGATCAGCGGCGAGTCGTCGAAGCCCACCACCGAGACGTCGCGCGGCACTTCGAGTCCTCGCTGACGGGCCGCCCGCACGACCCCGAGCGCCATCATGTCGCTCGCGCACACCACCGCCGTGCACCCCCGGTCGATCAGCGCGGCGGCCGCCGCCTGACCACCCTCAAGGGTGAACAGCGAATGCTGTATCAGCGCCTCCGCCTCCGGCTCGGGCAGGCCGAGCTGCTCGCGCATGCTCGCCACGAAGCCCTCGATCTTGCGCTGCACCGGCACGTACCGCCGCGGCCCCACCGCGAGCCCTATGCGCCGGTGCCCCAATGCCGCCAAATGGGTGACGGCCAGCCGCATCGCCGCCCGGTCGTCGGGAGAGACGAAGGGCGCCCGGACCTGCGGCGAAAAGCCGTTGATCAGCACGAACGGCACCCCTTGGGCCCGCAGCCGCTCGTAGCGCTGCATGTCCGCCGAGGTGTCCGCGTGCAGCCCGGAGACGAAGAGGATGCCGGCGACGCCGCGCTCGACGAGCATCTCCGTCAGCTCGTCCTCGGTGGAGCCGCCCGGCGTCTGCGTGGCCAGCACCGGGGTGTATCCCTGCCGGGTGAGCGCCTGGCCGATCACCTGCGCGAACGCCGGGAAGATGGGGTTGTCCAGCTCCGGGGTGATCAGCCCGACCAGCCCGGCGCTGCGCTGCCGCAGCCGTACGGGCCGCTCGTAGCCCAGGACGTCGAGTGCGGCCAGCACCGACTGACGGGTGGAGGCGGCCACCCCCGGCTTCCCGTTGAGGACACGGCTGACGGTCGCTTCGCTGACACCCGCCTGGGCGGCGATGTCGGCCAGCCGTGCGGTCACAGGAGGTGACGATACCGGTCGCATCTCAGACTGCCCACCACACACAAGAATTCGAAGGAATCCTTACCGTACCGCCCGCGAATTCCAGGGCCGCGCTGGCCAGCACCGGACGACCCGGCACCGGCAGCGTCACCTCGGTGTCCAGTGTGTTCAGGGTGCACACGAAACCGGGGCGGGTGAAGGCCAGCACGCCCTCGGGCGCGTCCAGCCAGCCCATGTCGCCGTCGCCCAGCCCCGGCAGCTGCCGGCGCAGCGCGAGCGCCGAGCGGTACAGCTCCAGCATCGAGCGCGGATCGCCGGACTGCGCCTCGACCGACAGCCCCGCCCACTGCTCGGGCTGCGGCAGCCAGCTGCCGCCCGGCCCGAAGCCGTACGGGGCCGCCTCGCCCGACCACGGCAGCGGCACCCGGCAGCCGTCGCGCAGGCCGTCCTGGCCGTCGCCGCGGAAGAACGCCGGGTCCTGGCGCACCTCGTCGGGGAGGTCCACCACCTCCGGCAGGCCCAGCTCCTCGCCCTGGTAGACGTACGCCGAGCCGGGCAGCGCCAGCATCAGCAGCGCCGCCGCCCGGGCCCGGGTCAGCCCCAGCTCCCCGTCGCCGGCGCCGTAGCGGGTCACGTGCCGCACCACGTCGTGGTTGGAGAGCACCCACGTCGTGGGCGCCCCCACCGAGGCGGTCGCCGCCAGCGACCGGTCGATCACCTCGCGCATGGCGTCGGCGTCCCACTCGCAGGTCAGGAACTGGAAGTTGAACGCCTGGTGCAGCTCGTCCGGGCGCACGTACAGCGCCAGGCGCTCCGAGGTCGGCGCCCACGCCTCCGCCACGCCCACCCGCTCGCCGGGGTAGGAGTCCAGCAGCCGCCGCCAGCCGCGGTGGATCTCGTGCACCCCGTCCTGGTCGAAGAACGGCAGCACCTGCGCCCCGATCAGCTTGGCCTGCTCGGTGCGGCCGATGTCGGGCAGGCCCGGCGCCTTGACCATCCCGTGCGCGACGTCGATGCGGAAGCCGTCGACGCCCAGGTCCAGCCAGAACCGCAGGACGGAGTCGAACTCCTCGCGCACCTCGGGGCAGTCCCAGTTCAGGTCCGGCTGCTCGGGCGCGAACAGGTGCAGGTACCACTCGCCGGGCCGGCCGTCCGCGTCCGTCGTCCGCGTCCAGGCCGGGCCGCCGAAGACGGACTCCCAGTCGTTCGGCGGCAGTTCGCCGCTCTCGCCCCGGCCCGGCCGGAAGTGGTAGCGCGCGCGGGCCGTCCCCCCCGGACGGTCCGCGAGCGCCTCCCGGAACCAGACGTGCCGGTCGGAGGTGTGGTTGGGCACGATGTCCACGATCACCCGCAGGCCCAGCCGGTGGGCCTCGCGCACCAGGTCGTCCGCGTCGGACAGCTGCCCGAACAGCGGGTCGACGGCCCGGTAGTCGGCCACGTCGTAGCCCCCGTCCGCCTGCGGCGAGGCGTAGAACGGCGTCAGCCACAGCGCGTCCACCCCGAGGCCGGCCAGGTACGGCAGCCGCTCGCGGATCCCGCGCAGGTCGCCGACGCCGTCCCCGTCGCTGTCGGCGAACGAGCGCACGTACACCTGGTAGATGACGGCGCTGCGCCACCAGCCGGCCTGCTCGGCGGAGGCGGCTGCGGAGTCTGCGGCGAACGGGCTGACGGAGGGCGCGAGGTCCGGGGTCATGTACGTCCTATCGGTTCGTGATGTCGTATGGCGGGGCGGGTGGTGCGCACGGCTCAACGACGGGCGGGGCCCGCGGGTCAGCCCTTCGTCCCGCCCGCGGTGAGCCCGGCGACCAGATGCCGCTGGGCGAAGAAGAAGACCAGCCCGGCGGGCAGCGCGATGAGCACGGCCGCCGCCGTCATCAGCCCCCATTCGGCCTTCTGCTGGCCGACGAAGGTCTGCAGGCCGACGGCGAGCGTGTAGTTCTCCTCGCTGCTCATGAACTGGCTGGCGAAGGCGACCTCGCCCCAGGCGGTGATGAAGGAGTAGAAGCCGGTGACCGCCAGCCCCGGCCGGGCCAGCGGCAGGATCAGCCGCCAGAACGTGCCGAACGGGGTGAGACCGTCGACCCGGCCGGCCTCGTCGATCTCGGCCGGTATGGAGTCGAAGTAGCCCTTGAGCATCCACGCGCAGAACGGCACCGAGACCGTGCAGTACGTGAGGATCAGGCCGAGGTAGGAGTCCAGCAGTCCCAGCTGTCCCAGGAGCGTGTACAGCGGCACGATCAGCACCGCCATCGGGAACATCTGCACCACCAGGAACGTCCACATCAGCGGCCGGTGGCCGGGAAAGCGCATCCGCGAGACCGCGTACCCCGCGCTCGCCGCCACCAGCACGCCCAGGACGGTGGCGCCCAGGGCCACGATCAGCGAATTGCCGAACCAGGTCAGGAACTTCGTCTCGCCCAGCACGTGCGTGTAGTTCGACAGGCCGAAGCCGGTCGCCCGCATCGGCTCCTGCCAGCCGTCGCGCCCGCGCAGCGAGACGTAGACGACGAACAGGACGGGGAAGACGGCGATCGCCGAAGCCGCGATCAGCGCGGCGTGCAGCGCTGCCGAGGCACCGCGCGAGCGCTGCCCGCGCTGCCGCCGGCGGGTGGGAATCGTGGTGCTCATCGCGTCGCGGCCTCCTGCCTGGCGAGCATCCGGCGGTAGAAGACGGCGAAGACCAGCAGCAGCGACAGGATGAGGATCCCGTACGTCGCCGAGCCCGCGTAGTCGCGCACGCCCTGGAAGGCCATCCGGTAGGCGTACGTCACGAGGATCTCGCTGTCCGAGCTCGCCCCCTGCCCGATCAGCAGGTAGATGACCTGGAACATGTTGAACGTCCAGATGACGCCCAGCAGGATCACCGTGCCGCTCACCGTCCGCAGCCCCGGCAGGGTCACATGACGGAAGCGCTGCCAGGGGCTCGCGCCGTCCATCTCGGCGGCCTCGTGCAGCTCGCTCGGGATGGACTGCAGGCCGCCGAGGATGGCCATCATCATGAAGGGCACGCCCAGCCACACGTTGACGGCGACCGCCGAGACCTTCTGCAGCGTGCTGTCGCCCAGCCAGTCCACGGGGCCGAACCCCATGGCGGACAGGAAGCCGTTCAGCACGCCGTACTTCTCGTTGAACATCAGCCGCCAGGCGAAGGTGGCGACGAACGCCGGCACCGCCCACGGCAGCATCAGCAGCACCCGGTACAGGGCCCTGAAGCGCACCTTGCGGTTGAGCAGCAGGGCCAGAGCGAGGCCGATGGCGTAGTGCAGCAGGACGCAGGACGCGGTCCACACGACGGTCCAGGTCAGGCGGGAGTAGAAGTGCCCCTCCTGGCCGGAGAGGACCTTCCAGTAGTTGTCGAGCCCGACGAATTGGTACGTGGCGGGGATGTCGTTGACGCCGATGGTGCGGGCGACGTTCGCCTCGTTGGCGTCCGTGAAGGACAGGTAGATGCCCCTGCCCAGCGGATAGCCGACGAGCACGCCGAGCACGACGACGACCGGCGCCACCATCGCCCACGCGTACCAGTGGGTGGAGAAGGAACGCCTGACCCGGGTGACGAGTGTGGCCATGAGAGGACTACTCCTGGATGCCGTAGTCCTTGAGGAGCGTGGACTGCCAGGCCTTCGCCGTGGCGTCGAGCCCGGCCTTGGGCTCCTCCTTCAAGGTCAGGATCTTGGTGTAGTGCTGCAGCCACTCGGTGAACAGGTCACCGCCCTGCGGGATCGGCGGCCGCGGGTGGGCCTTGGCCAGGGCCTGGTAGTAGGCGCTGCGGACCGGGTCGGCCAGAACCGCCTTGCTGTAGGCCGACTTGCGGGTCGGCAGCACGCCGATGGCGTTGGAGACGCTCTCCTCCTGCGCGGCCTCGGTCATGAATTTGGTGAAGAGGTAGGAGGCGTCGAAGTTCTTCGAGCCCGCGTAGACCACGAGGTTGTGGCCGCCCACCGGAGCGCCGGCGGTGCCGGTCGAACCCGCCGGGACGGGGGCGATGCCCAGGTTCTCGCGGGACTTGTAGGCGTCGCCGCCGAAGATCTCCTTGGTCGCCCAGGGACCGTCGACGAGCATGGCCAGCTTGCCGTTCTTGAAGTCCGTCTTGAGCGCGTTGTACCCGTCGGTGCCGGCCGGCTTGGGCGCGGCCCCCGACTTCACCAGGTCGACGGCGGTCTCGATGCCCTTGAGGGACGCCGCGGAGGAGATGGTGATCTTCTTGGCGGCGGCGTCGACCATGTCGGACTTCTCGCCGTAGAGGAAGGGCAGCGAGTAGTAGCTGTCCGGGCTCAGGCCGATGCCCTCGGCGCCGGTCTTGTCCTTGATCTTCGCCGCGGCCTCCTTCACCTCCTGCCAGGTGGCCGGGGCCTTGTCGACGCCCGCCTTCTGGAAGAGCTCCTTGTTGTAGAGGAGACCCAGGGTGTCGGTGACCTGCGGGACGCCGTACGTCTTGCCCTGGTACGCGGCGTTCTTCAGCGGGCCTTCGAGGAAGTCGCCGGAGTTGTCCAGGGCGGGGGTGCCGGTGAGGTCCTTGAGGTAGCCGAGCTGGGCGAAGCCGGGGGTCCAGCCCACGTCGGAGCGCAGCACGTCGGGGGCGCCCTTGCCGGTCGCGGCGGCGGTCTTGAACTTCTGCTGGGCCTGGTCGAAGGGCACGTTGACGTACTCGACCTTGATCTTCGGGTACTTGGCCTCGAAGTCGGCGACCAGCTTCTTGAACGCGGGCGCCTCGTTGGTGGCGTCCGAGGTGTCCCACCAGGTGATGGTGCCGCTCACGCTGCCCGGGTCGCTCGCCGCCTTGGCCCCGTCGCTCTTGTCGCCGCCGCCACCGCCGCACGCGGTCGCGGTCAGGGCCAGCGCGCCGACCAGGGCGGCGACCGATATGCCTCTTCGCATATGGATGCTCCTCTTTCAGATGGCCGCCTGAGGGGTGGGCGGCCAGAGCTGAGGAGGAAGTTAACAGGCTGAAATCTCTTGCGAAAGAGTTTGCAAGAAGGGAATCGCGAGATTTCGGGGCTGTAACCGTTCCGTGTCCGGAGGGTTGACCGGGGCGGGAGGGGCTCGTACGGTCTGCGGCGGCAAGCGGTTGCATCGTGCGGGCACGCCTTGCTGAAAGAACCTGCAAGTGAGCCACCCCCCACCTGGAGGCCTCGTGCCCCGAAGAATCGTTTCATCGGTGCTGGCCCTGGTGGCCGGCACGGCCGTCGCCGTGGTGCCCCAACAGCCGGCGGCCGCCGCCGCTCCCGGCGGCAAGGACGTCACCGCCGTCCTCTTCGAATGGGACTTCCCCTCCGTCGCCCGCGAGTGCACGCACACCCTCGGCCCCGCCGGCTACGGCGCCGTCCAGGTCTCCCCGCCCCAGGAACACGCCCAGGGCCCCCAGTGGTGGACCTCCTACCAACCCGTCGGCTACCGCATCGCCGGCCGGCTCGGCGACCGCACCGCCTTCGCGAACATGGTCGACGCCTGCCACGCCGCCGGCGTGAAGGTCGTCGTGGACGCCGTCGTCAACCACATGGCGGCCGGCGCGGGCACGGGCACGGGCGGCACCCCGTATACGAAGTACTCCTACCCCGGCCTGTACGAGAGCCAGGACATGGACGACTGCCGCAGCGTCGTCGGCGACTACCGCGACCGGCACAACGTCCAGGACTGCGAACTCGTCGGCCTCGCCGACCTCGACACCGGCGAGGAACGCGTCCGCAACCGCATCGCCGGCTACCTCGACGACCTCCTCCGGCTGGGCGCGGACGGCTTCCGCATCGACGCCGCCAAGCACATCCCGGCCGCCGACCTCGCCGCGATCAAGGGGCGGTTGAGCCGGCCGGACGTCTACTGGAAGCAGGAGACCATCTTCGGTGCGGGAGAGGCCGTGCAACCGGAGGAGTACCTCGGCACGGGCGATGCCCAGGAATTCCGCTACGCGCGGGACCTGCGCCGGGTCCTCCTCGGCGAACGGCTCGCCTACCTGAAGAACTACGGCGAGGGATGGGGCTACCTGCCCGGCGACCGGGCCTCGGTCTTCGTCGACAACCACGACACCGAGCGGGGCGGCGACACCCTCAGCTACAAGGACGGCGCGAACTACACGCTCGCGTCCGTCTTCATGCTCGCCTGGCCCTACGGGTCGCCCGACGTCCACTCCGGCTACGAATTCACCGACCGCGACGCGGGGCCGCCGCGGGGCGGCGCGGTCACCGCATGCTGGCAGGACGGCTGGAAGTGCCAGCACGCCTGGCCCGAGATCCGCAGCATGGTCGCCTTCCGCAACACGGTGCGCGGAGAGACGGTGCGGGACTGGTGGGACAACGGCTACCAGGCGATCGCCTTCGGGCGGGGGAGCAAGGGGTACGTGGTGATCAACCACGAGGCGTTCGCGGTGACCCGGACCTTCCGGACGTCGCTGGCGGCGGGCACGTACGTCGACGTGCAGAGCGGGCGCCGGGTGACGGTGGGGGCGGACGGCACGTTCACGGCGACGGTGGCGCCGAACACGGCGCTGGCGCTGCACGTGGGTGCGCGCGGGTGAACTCTCCCCAGCCCCGCCCTCTCCCCGTCTCCCGGGGGCTCCGGCCCCCGGACCCCCGGTCCTCAAACGCCGGCCGGGCTGGTTCCGGCACCCGCCGGGGTCCGGGGCGCAGCCCCGGGAAACGGTGAAAGGGCGGGGCCGGGGAGCCCCCCCGTTCCGAGCTCAGCCGAAGGAGACCGTTCGTGAGAAGACTTGCTGCCGTCGCGGCAGCCCTGGGCGTCGCCCTGGCCCTCGCCGGGCCCGGCCGGGCGCAGGCCGACGCGGCCCCCGCCGACGCCCGCGTGTTGTGGCTCGACCGGCACACCGTCGCCTGGCCCAAGGGCCTCGGTGATCCCGCGAGCCCGCATCGCCTCGTCCACGACCGCGGGTCGTTCGCCCTCACCCGTGACACCAGAACGCTCCCCGGCTACGACGCGTACCGCCTCGACGCCGGCGTCGAGGCCGAGCGCACTGCGCTCACCGGCGCGCTGCGCGCCGAGGCCGGTGGCGGCGTCGTCACCGGCGTCCAGATACCCGGCGTCCTCGACGACCTCTACGGCACCGCCGCCGCGAAGGCGCAGCTGGGGCCCGTGTTTCGCAACGGCCGGCCGACGCTCGCCGTGTGGGCTCCCACCGCCCGCCGCGTGGCGCTGGAGTTGGACGACCACCAGCGCATCCCCATGCGCCGTGACGCCGCCACCGGCGTGTGGAGCGTGAGCGGCCCCGCCTCCTGGAAGGGCAAGCGCTACCGCTACGCGGTCACCGTGTACGCCCCCGCCGCCCGGGGCGTCGTCACCAACCTGGTCACCGACCCGTACTCCACCGCCCTGACCGCCGATTCGGCCCGCAGTGTGGTCGCCGATCTCGCCGATCCGGCCCTCGCGCCGCGCGGCTGGCAGCAGTTGCGCAAGCCGAAGGCCGTGCCGTGGCGTACGGCGCAGATCCAGGAGTTGCACGTGCGCGACTTCTCCGTCGCGGACCGCACGTCCGCCCACCCGGGCCAGTACCTCGCGTTCACCGATCGCGCCTCCGCCGGCATGCGGCATCTGAAGGAGCTGGCCGACGCCGGGACGTCGTACGTCCACCTGTTGCCCGTCTTCGACTTCGCCACCGTGCCGGAGCGGCCGGCCGACCGGCAGGTGCCCGGGTGCGATCCCGGTGCGCTGCCGGCCGACTCCGAGCGGCAGCAGGAGTGCATTGCGCGGACCGCCGCCCGGGACGCCTACAACTGGGGCTACGACCCGCTGCACTACACGGTGCCGGAGGGCGGTTACGCCTCCGACCCGGACGGTCCCCGCCGGACGCTGGAGTTCCGGCAGATGGTGCAGGGCCTGTCGCAGGCCGGCCTGCGCACCGTGATGGACGTCGTCTACAACCACACGGCCGCCTCCGGCCAGGACCCGAAGTCCGTGCTCGACCGGATCGTGCCCGGCTACTACCACCGGCTCCTCGACGACGGCTCGGTGGCGAACTCCACCTGCTGCGCCAACACCGCGCCCGAGCACGCGATGATGGGCAAGCTCGTCGTCGACTCGGTCGTCACCTGGGCGAAGCAGTACAAGGTCGACGGCTTCCGCTTCGACCTCATGGGCCACCACCCCAAGGCCAACATCCTGGCCGTGCGCCGGGCCCTCGACGCCCTGACCCCGGCGAAGGACGGCGTCGACGGCAAGGCGATCGTGCTCTACGGCGAGGGCTGGAACTTCGGCGAGGTCGCCAACGACGCCCGGTTCGTCCAGGCCACGCAGAAGAACATGGCCGGCACCGGCATCGCCACCTTCTCCGACCGCTCGCGCGACGCGATCCGCGGTGGCGGCCCCTTCGACGCCGACCCGCGCCTGCAGGGCTTCGCCTCCGGGCTGTTCACCGCGCCCAACGGCGCGCCCGGCAACGGCACCGCCGACGAGCAGCGGGCCCGGCTGCTGCACGACCAGGACCTGATCAAGGTCGGGCTGACCGGCAACCTCGCCGGCTACCGCTTCACCGACTCCTCGGGCCGCGACGTGCGGGGCTCGGACGTCGACTACAACGGCTCGCCCGCCGGCTACGCCGCCGCGCCGGGCGACGCCCTGGCGTACGCCGACGCCCACGACAACGAGAGCCTCTTCGACGCCCTCGCCTACAAGCTGCCGCAGTCCACCCCCGCCGCCGAGCGGGCGCGCGCCCAGGTCGTGGCCATGGCCACCGCCGCGCTGTCCCAGGGCCCGGCCCTGAGCCAGGCCGGCACGGACCTGCTGCGCTCGAAGTCCCTGGACCGCAACTCCTACGACAGCGGCGACTGGTTCAACGCGATCCACTGGGACTGCGCGGACGGCAACGGCTTCGGGCGCGGCCTGCCGCCCGCCGCCGACAACGCCGCCAAGTGGCCGTACGCGCGGCCCCTGCTGGCCGACGCGGCCCTGCGGCCCGGCTGCGGGCCGATCACCTCCGCCTCCGCCGCCTACCGGGACCTGCTGCGCATCCGGACGACCGAGACGGCCTTCGCCCTGCCCACGGCCGAGGCCGTGCAGGAGGCGCTGTCCTTCCCGCTGTCCGGCAGCAGCGAGACGCCGGGCGTGATCACCATGCGCCTGGGCGACCTCGTCGTCGTCCTCAACGCGGCCCCGCAGCCGCAGCGCCAGCAGGTCGCCGCCCTCGCCGGCACGGCGTACGCCCTGCACCCGGTGCAGGCGCGCGGCGGCGATCCGGTGGTCAAGGGCGCCTCCTACGAGGCCGCGACCGGCACCTTCGCCGTGCCGGGGCGCACGGTCGCGGTCTTCCGCCGGGGCTGAGGCGCGGGGCACCACGTGCCCGCAGGCAGGGTGCCGTGCTGCGCCCGGGCCCCGGGGTGGTGCCTCGACTGTGGGCCGTCGGTGGCCGATCGCGCAGTTCCCCGCGCCCCTGACGGGGCACTGCACCAGCCCACGGCGCCCCTGTAAGGGGCGCGGGGAACTGCGCGACAAGCCACGACGCACCCGCAGGCGGGACGCCGTGTCGCGCCCACGCGGCGGCCGCCGCAGGTCGGCACTGCCCCGCGCCCCCGACGGGGCGTCGTGGTGGCGCGTGACGAAGATCCGCCGGACGCGCCTAGCGCAGTGGCGTGATCCTCGTGCCGTCCGTGAGTCGGCCGGCGACCTCGACCTCGGCGCCCTCCCGGGCCGGTACGGCCAGCAGCGGTCCCTGGGCGCTGCCGCGCACCGCGCCCGTCGCGGAGACCGAGGCGACGCTGCCGCCGCCTGCGGCGAGGGCGTACCAGGTGCCGCCCGGCGCCTTCCACAGCGCGCCCGCCAGAACGTGCGGCTGCCGGGAACCACAGGCGGGGGAGTCCTCGGTGCGGGCGACGAGCGCGCCCGGTGCGCCCGGGCGGGTCTGCGGCGCCTGGAACTGGACGAGGACCCGGCTGCCGGTGCCCCGCCAGGTCTCGGCCCGGGTGCAGGACCACTGCGCCGTGCCGGCCCCGCCGGGCAGGACCTGCGTGGCGTACTCCCAGGCGTTGACCGAGCGCACGCCCTGGCCGCGCACGTGGGACAGGTGGCAGGCGGTGTGCGCCCACTGGGCGCGCTCCTTGCCGTCGGTCACGTCGTGCGGGGCGGCGGGGGCGCCGGAGGTCAGCCGGGCCGGGAGCAGCTCCCCGAGGTCGGTGACCAGGTGGTCGCCGAGCTGCAGCGCGGTCCAGCTGTGGCAGTCGTTGCCGGAGTTGCCGTTGGGGGCGCTGCTGCCGGCGGGGCTGGGCACGGCGTCGATGACACCGGTGGCGTCGCGGTGCAGCGGCTGCGGGGCGGCCTTCGTATCGAGCAGGTCGCGCACGGCCGCCGTCGTCACCCAGGGGGCGGTCAGATAGCGGACGTTGCCGTCGGTGCGGCCGACGACCAGGGCGGTCGCGGTGCCGGTGTCGGCGGCGTCCGCGCGGCCGAAGTCCAGGGCCGCGGACGTGGTGTCGCCGCTGCGGGCCTCGGCGTAGCGCACGACGCGCAGGCCGTCGAAGAACAGCACGACGACCGCCGCGTCCACCTCGCCGGCGTACAGCAGCTGCGGCGGGCCGGCGGCCGGGCCCGTGGGCGTTCCGGGCGTGGCGGTGACCTGCACCGTGCCGCCGGGCCGGGCCCATACCGCGAGCGCCCGGCGCAGCAGCTCGCGGTCTCCGGTGCGGTTGCCGCGGGCGGGCCAGACGGCGAAGCCGCGGTGGTCGGCGGTCTGCCAGGCGGTGGGGGCCGCCGTGGTCAGCCGGGCGGGGTCCAGGGCCTGCTCGGCCGCCGCGTTGCGCGCGTACGGCGGTGCGGCCGCCCCGTCCCGGCCCCAGCCGCCGTCGGGCAGTGCCACCAGCGTGCCGCACACGACCAGCGCCGCTGCGGCCGCCAGCGCCGCGCGCACGTGCTGGCGGCGGCGCATCAGGTCCGTCGGCCGGGCCTGCAGGGTGCACGGGTCGAACTCCACGGACTCCAGCAGCGGCGCGTCCCGGCTGCCGGGCGGAACGCGCACGCCGTCCGCCTCCATCAGCGCCGCGGCCGGGTCGGGCACGCCGGCCGCGGACAGCAGGCGGCGGACGTCGCGGTCGGCGGGCACCTCCAGGGCGCGCAGCACGTAGGCGGCGCGGCCGGGCGCCGACAGGGCCGCGAGCGCCTGGTCGAGCGCCAGCTCGTCGGCCCCGCCCGAGCGGGGGAACAACCGCAGGCCCCACACCTGGGGAAGCAGCGGCGGCAGCTGCTGCAGCCGGCGCGGGCGGGGGGCGAGGGCGGCGGTGAGCACGCGCTGGCGCAGGTAGGCGTAGCCGGGGTCGTCGCCGGGCGCCGCCCCGCCGCGGGGCGGCGGAACGGCGGGCGCCGTGCCCCCGCCGCCGGCCCGGCCGCGCGGCAGCGCCCGCTGCACGAGCGCGTGCGCGGCCAGCACCCGGCGGCTGCGGCCCAGGGCGGGCGGCAGCACGAGGTAGGCGAGCCGGACCAGGCGCGGATAGTGCTCGAGCAGGGCCGCTTCGGCGTGCTCGACGTCGACGGGGACAGGGGCCAGTGTTGCTTGCTGCTCCACGTTCGTAGAACGAGTGAGTGGTGCGGAGGTCACTCGTGTGGGGGTGGCGGGCCGCGGCGTGGCCCGCGCCGGAGGTCGCCTCTAGGCGACGCAGCGGGCGCGGATGCGGTCCACCAGGGCGTCGGGGACGCCGAGGCCCTCGCGGACGTACGCGGCCACCGTGCCGTACGTCTGGTGCATCGCCTCCAGGGCGGCCGCCAGGTACGCCGCCCGCACCCCGAGCAGCGCCTCGACGATGTCCGGGTCCCCGCCGGCGCCCGTGAAGCGGTCGATCGCCCCCGCGAACGCCTCCCGCACCGCCGGCGCGACCCCCAGGTACTCGGCCTCCACCGCCGCCGCGTCCGCGCCGAGCAGCATCAGCAGCACGCTCGCCGCCCAGCCCGTGCGGTCCTTGCCCGCCGTGCAGTGGAAGAGCAGGGGGCCGCAGTCCGGCTCGGCGAGGGTGGTCAGCAGCAGCCGGTAGGCCTGGCAGGCGGACTCGGAGGTCACGAAGGACCGGTACAGGTCGCACATCAGCTTCTCGGCCTTGCCGCCGCCCAGGTGCTCCTCGGCCATGGTGGGGTTGCCGAGGACGTCCTCCAGCCGGGCGGCGGGCACGGCGCCCTCGCCACGGGCGCGCTGTACGCCGGCCAGGACGTCGGCGACGATCAGCCGGGAGCCGTCGGGCAGCCGGTCGGGGTGGGCGAGGCGCTCGTGCTCGGTGCGCAGGTCGATCACGGTCTTGATGCCCAGGGCGGCCACGACCGGGTCGGCCACGGGGTCCAGGCGGTCGAGCTGGCCGGAGCGCAGCAGCAGACCCGGGCGGACCGCGGAGTTGCCGGCGAGGGCGATGCCGCCGAGGTCGCGGAGGTTGGTGATCGTCGAGGCGTCGAGCTGCTGCGGCATGGGCCGGTCTCCCTGGGGCTGCCGTGATCTATCGCATTTTCCGCCTTTTATTGTGAAGAACGGCGGCCGAGTCCGCGACGCCGCCCCCGGGCGAGCGCCGGTCCCAGGGCCGCGCCCAGGAGCAGGGCGACGAGGTGCCCGGCGTCGGTGAAGGTGACGCGGCCGCGCCCGCGCAGCAGGGGCCGCACGCCCAGGGCGAGCAGGGCGGCGCAGGCGGCGGTGCGCGTTGGGCGGTGCGGTACGGCGGTGGCGAGGGCGCCCGCGACGGCGTTCAGGCCGTAGCTCACGCCGACGTCCGTGGCGGAGCGGGTGGCCGGGCCGGCGTGCCGGGCGCGCAGGGCGCCGTAGACGATCAGGGATGCGCCCGCGTGGCCCCAGAGGAAGGCGGCCGCCGCCCACCACGCGCCGTAGGTGTACTCGGCGTAGCCGAGCACGGCCAGGAGCAGCAGCGCGTACGGCAGGTCCATGGGTGCCTCGACCAGCAGGGCGCTGGTGACGAGGGTGTCCCAGCGGCCGGCGGCGAGGTTGTCGACGTTGGTGGAGCACCGCAGCAGCAGGCGCCGGCGCGCGTCGGGCGTGAGCAGGCGCCGCACGGCGTACGCGCCCAGCTGGACGCCCCCGACGTAGGCGGGGGCGAGACGGGGTGCCCGGGCGCCCGGGGTGGTGGTGTGCACCGGCCCATGCTCCACCGCGGGCGCCGGGGTGCGCCATGGTCTGTGCAGGGGGTGGCCTTGAGGGGGCCTTGAGGGGAGATCGTCCTCTAGAAGTCGGCCGGGGGAGCGTACTTGTAGCCGACCCGGCGCACGGTGACGATCGACGAGCGGTACTGGGGGCCCATCTTGCGGCGCAGCCGGGCCACGTGGACGTCGACGGTCCGGCCGTCGCCCACGTGCCCGTAGCCCCACACGGTCGTCACCAGCTGGTCGCGGGTGTGCACCCGGTGCGGGTGGGCGACCAGGTGGGCCAGCAGCTCGAACTCCAGGTAGGTCAGGTCCAGCCGCCGGCCGGCCACGCTGGCCGTCCGCTGCTCGGGGTCGATGGAGACCAGGTGGTCGCCGTGGACGGCCGGTGCGGCGTCCGGTGCGGGCTCCTGCGGGCCGGCGGTCCGCAGGAGGGGCTCGTCGGCGGGCACCAGCACCAGGTAGCCGACCATCGGCGGGCGGCCCGGCAGCACCGGCAGGGCGTGCTGGGGCGCCGGCAGCCAGGTGGCCCCGGCGTGCAGCAGCTCGGCGACGGGTGGCAGCTCGTCGGGGGCCACGGCGCGCAGCCGGTGACGGCCGGCGGTGCGGGGGGCGTGGGCGGGCTGCGGTGCGGAGGGGGCCAGAGTGCGGACGTGAGTCATGAGGCGGGCTCTTTCGCGCGGAAGCCGTCGAGAGGACGTGCATGCGCGGGCCGCTTGGCCGGCACCCGGGGCCGGCGGCTGACTTCGACGGAAGGGGTCAGCGAGAGGAGTGGGCCTGCGCGAAGGATGCGCGACAACACACTCGGTCGAAGTCGTGGTGCTGGCGGGAAGGCCAGAAGGGCTCGAGGTCGCTGCGACCCGTCGCGCTGTTCCGGTAGCTGGCCATGCCCCTATTGAAGCACGGTCCGTCGCGCGCGAGCAGTCCGGCCGGAGGCGATCTGTGCAACTCCGGCCGGATCTTGACGAAGATCGTTCCGGCCGCTAGCGGGCGGTGGCCCTGCGATCGGTTGCCGGTGGCTCCCCGATCAGTTGCCGGTGGCCCCGGCGATCACGGGGTAGTGGTCGGAGAGGTTGGTGTAGGTGTACGGCTTGCCCCAGCTGGAGACCGTCCAGGGGGCCGACTGCTCCTTGATCACCGTGTTCCGCCAGCCGGCCGGGCGGGCGTGGCCGTTGCGGTGCAGCACGTAGTCGAGGTCCTCGCGCGGGTCGGTGGGGTAGCGGTAGGCGGCGATCGAGTTCTCCTTGGTGTCGAAGGAGTACGGGTGCCCGGCGCGCTCGTCGGCCGGGGCGAGGTCGCCGTCGGCCAGCATCGAGCGGTACTCGGCGCTGCGGGAGTCCACGTTCAGGTCGCCGGCGAGCAGCACCTGCTCCCCGGCCGGGATGTTCTTGGCGTCCAGGAACGCGTCGATCTGCTTCAGCTGCCGGGAGCGGTCGGTGGCCGCCTCGCCCGCGGCGCACCCGCCGTCGGTGGACTGCAGGTGCGTGCCCACCACGTGGACCCTGGTGCCGTTCACGTCCAGCACGACGTAGGCGAAGCCCTTGTTGGACCACCAGTCGGCGCCGCACGCGTCCTTGTAGATCACCTGCTCCTTGCGCAGGACCGGCCACTTGCTGAGCACGGTGACGCCGCCGTCCTCCGGGGTGGTGGCGGAGTAGTTGCCGCCGGTGGCGTCCCAGCCGTCCTTGCTCCGCCCGACGACCGGCGTCTGGTACGGGTAGCGGTCGGCGGCGCGGGACTTCAGCTCGTCGGAGGCGGCGTTGTCGAACGCCTCCTGCAGCACCACCACGTCGTTGCCCTGGAAGAAGTCCGCCGCGGCTATCTCCTGGGCCCGGTGCTGCTGGCCCCAGTTGGGGTAGAGGCGGGTGCTCATCAGGAAGGTGTTGTAGGTGAGCACCGTCAGCTGCGGGGTGCCGGCCGGGACGCCGGCGTCGGTGCCCGTGGCGTGGGCCTGGCCGGTGGTGAGCGCGGCGGTCAGGGCGGTCGCGGCGGCGACCAGGGCGGCGGATCGGACGGTGCGGGCGAGCGGCACGGCTGCTCCCTGAGGGGTTCGGCGGGTGGAGGGTGCGCGGGCCGTCGTGGCAACGGCCCGGCACATCCCACCAGTTGCCGTTAGCACCCGGTGGCGCTCAGGTTGCCGCCGCGGGAAGGGCAACCCAAGAGGTGGCGCCGCGCCCCTTCAGGACGACGGCTGCCGCCCGGCCAGCAGCTCGCCGACGATCCGGGCGACCTTGGCGGGCGGGGGCAGGGTGGGGTGGTTGTTGAAGGTCCGCGAGACCACGTCGTAGCTGTCCTGCCAGTCGGGCTCGGCCACGTACTGGCCGTCCTCGCGGATCTGGGCGATGTTGCGTTTGACCGACGGCTTGTTCCACATGTCGCTGCCCATGTGCGGGAAGAACACGACCGGGAAATTGGCGCCGAGAATTACTGTCGAAAGGCGGTTCGTGGCGGCACCGGTGGCCGCATTGGAGAGAATGTTCGCGGTGGCCGGGAGAACGACCAGGATGTCGTGGTCGCCGACCAGCCTGGAGGGTTTGTCGGTCGGCCAGTCCGCCGGGGATTCCCCGCTGATGACGCGCTCGGCGGAAAGCTGCACGGTGTGCGCCGGCAGGAAATGGGTCGCCGTGTGCGTCATCAATACGGTGTAGGTGCCGCCGAGCTCGCTGCGCAGCGTGCTCAGGTACTGCGGCAGCATCGTCACGGCGATCGAACCGGTGGCGCCGACGAGTATGCGCGGCCCCTGTGACCCAGGTGTCCGGTGTTCAGTCATAGGGCCGATGATGCATGCCAACTCCGAGGCATACAAGGGTGCTTCACGGTCGCATGGCCCCGGCGCCCGGCCCGCTCCCGGGCCCGCGGCAAACCGTGCTGGTCGGGGCCGTCAATGGCGCGACAAGAGCGTCGGGAAGTCATGGATGTAAGGGGCATGCGCGGTCTGCTATTAGCAGTGCTTCGGCCCTCATAAGCGCTTTGCATAAGTCGTGGAAAATGATCTGTTCAAGGAAGTGGAAGGGCGCTTCCTGCGAGGTCAACCGGCCCGGAAAACAAACCGTGTTGAACGATCTTGTCTTTGCTCTGATCGTGTGCATACGATGTGTGCCGATGAGGTGATCTAGCCGGATCGCGGTGCGGCCGGTCGGCACCTGGTGCGCATGCCCGGGCCGCGGCAGTCGCCTCGGTAATCCATGCTCATGCCCTTTCGCCTGTGAATTGCGTTGCGGCACGTGACGTTGTCGTCGTAAGTCGTCGAGAAAAGCACGCACGAGAGGCACGGAGATTTTATGGAAGACATTTTCGCCGCAATGGAGACCGGTGCGCTGCCCCGCACCGAGCCCCGGCCGGCCGAGCGCCACGAGCCCTTCCCGCTGACGGACATTCAGCAGGCGTATGTGATCGGACGCCACCGCGGCCTCGAACTCGGCGGCGTCTCCAGCCACTTCTATTACGAGTTCGACACCCCCGGGCTGGACGTTCCACGGCTGACCGAGGCCCTGCGCAAGGTCGTCGAACGGCACGACATGCTGCGCGCCGTCACCGACTCCGAGGGCCGGCAACGCGTGCTGGAGCACGTGCCGCCGTACGAGATCGCCACCACCGACCTGCGCGGCGCCTCCCCCGGGGAGCGGTCCGCCGCCCTGGAGCGGATCCGCGCGGAACTGGCCGAGCAGGTCCTGCCCACCGACCGGTGGCCGCTGTTCGACGTCCGCGTCACCCTGCTCGACGGCGGCCGCGCCCTGCTGCACCTCAGCGCGGACCTGCTGTTCACCGACGTGCGCAGTCTCTCGCTCATGCTCACCGAATGGCGCCGCCACTACGACGACCCCGCCCATGAGCCCGAGCCGCTGGAGCTCACCTTCCGCGACCACATCCTCGCCGAGCGGGCGCTGCAGGAGGGACCTGCCGGCGAGGAGGCCGCCGCGTACTGGCGCAAGCGCCTGCCCGAGCTGCCCCCGGCACCCGACCTGCCCCTGGCCGCGACCCCCGAGGAGATCGGCCGGCCCTCCTTCGTCCGCCACCGCGCCGTCCTCGACCGTGAACTGCGGGCCCGCCTGCAGGACGCCGCCCACCGCCGCGGCCTGACCCTGTCGGCCCTGCTGCTCACCGCGTACGCCGAGGTGCTGCGCGGCTGGTCCAAGCGGCAGGACTTCACCCTCACCACCACCCTGCTGCACCGCACGCCGCTGCACCCGCAGACCGACCGCATCATCGGCGACTTCCTCGCGCCCAGCCTGCTGGCCGTCACCGGCGGCGCCGGGCAGACGTTCGCCGAGCGCGCCGCTGCGCTGCAGCAGCGGCTGCGCGAGGACCTGGCCCACACGGCGTTCGGCGGCATCCGGGTGCTGCGCGAGCTGACCAAGCTGCAGGCCGACGGCCGCAGCGCCTCGCTGCCGGTCGTCTTCTCCAACACCCTGGACGCCCGCCCGGCCGCGGACGGCGAGGGCCTTGCGGCCTTCGGCGAGCTGGTGCACAGCGCCAGCCAGACCCCCCAGCTGTGGCTGGAGAACCAGATCTCCGAGGAGGCCGGCAACCTCGTCGTCACCTGGAACGCCGTCGAGGGCCTCTTCCCGCCCGGCGTCCTGGAGGCGATGTTCGACGCCCACCGGGACCTGCTCGACCGGCTGGCCGGCGACGACGCGGTGTGGGAGCGCACCGGCGGCCTCGTCCCGCTGCCCGCCGCCCAGGCCGAGGAGCGCCGGCGCGTCAACGACACCGCCGCCGACATCCCGCCGCGCCTGCTGCACGAGCTCGTCGGCGAGGCCGCGGCCCGCCGCCCCGACGCGGTGGCCGTCCTCGCCGACGGCGAGGAGGTCACCTTCCGGCACCTGACCGAGGACGCGCACCGGCTGGGCCGGCGGCTGCGCGAGTCCTGCGGCGCCGAGCCGAACCGCATCGTCGCCGTCTCGATGCGGCCGGGCGCCGCCCAGATCTCCGCGATCCTCGGCGTGCTGCACTCCGGCGCGGCCTACGTGGCCATCGACCCCGAACTGCCCGAGCAGCGGCGGCTGAAGCTGCTGCGCCAGAGCGGGGCCGAGGTGCTGGTCACCGAGCCCGCCCTGCGCGAGGACCTGGCGTGGCCCGAGGAGCTGGACGTCGTCACCCTCGACGACGAGGAGACCCGCAGCAGCAGTGCCGAGCGGCCGGAAAGCGTCCAGGGCCACGACGACCTGGCGTACGTCATCTTCACCTCGGGCTCCACCGGCGAGCCCAAGGGCGTGATGATCTCGCACCGCAGCGCCGCCAACACCGTCCAGGACATCAACCGGCGCTTCGGCGTGGGCGAGCAGGACCGCGTCCTGGCCCTCGCACCGACGAACTTCGACCTGTCCGTCTACGACATCTTCGGCGTCCTGGGCGCCGGCGGTGCCGTGGTCGTGCCCGACCCCCGCCGCGCCAACGACGTCACCCACTGGTCGGAGCTGGTCGACCGGCACGCGGTCACCCTGTGGAACAGCGTGCCCGCGCCCATGCGGATGTGGGCCGACGCGCTCGGCGACGCGGGCGCCCCGCGCGGCAACAGCCTGCGCCTGGCCCTGCTCAGCGGCGACTGGATCCCCACCGACCTGCCGGACGCGATCCGCAAGCACTTCCCGGCCATGGAGGTCATCAGCCTCGGCGGCGCCACCGAGGGCTCGATCTGGTCCATCCACTACCCGATCGGCGAGGTGCCGCAGCACTGGAGGTCCATCCCCTACGGCAAGCCGCTCGCCAACCAGACCATGCACGTCCTCAACGACCGGCTCGAACCCTGCCCGACCTGGGTCACCGGTGAGATCCACATCGGCGGCACGGGCGTGGCCCTGGGCTACTGGGGCGATGCGACCCGCACGGCGGAACGCTTCATCGTCCACCCGGTCACCGGCGAGCGCCTGTACAAGACCGGCGACCTGGGCCGCTACCTGCCCGGCGGCGACATCGAGATCCTCGGCCGCGAGGACTTCCAGGTGAAGATCAACGGCTACCGGGTCGAACTCGGCGAGATCGAGGCCGTCCTCGACCGCCAGGCCGGCGTCCGGCACGCCGTGGTCACCGCCCCCGCCCACCCGCGCACCGGACAGCGCCAGCTCGCCGCGTACCTCGTCCCCGAGGCGCCCGGCGCCCTCCCTCAGGCGGCGGCCCTGCGCGAGGCGGCGACCGGCGCCCTGCCCGGCTACATGGTGCCCAGCCACTACATCACCATCGACGCGCTGCCGCTGACCGCCAACGGCAAGATCGACCGCTCGGCGCTGCCCGCGCCCTGGAGCGACGGCGAGGCCGACAGCCGCACCGCGCCGCGCGACGCGATCGAGGAACGGCTGCTCGCCCTGTGGTCCGAGCAGCTCGGCCACGACGACTTCGGCACCGAGGACGGCTTCTTCGACGTCGGCGGCGACTCGCTGCACGCGGTCGGCATCATCGGCCAGCTGCGCGCCGAGTTCGGCATCGGCGCCGACGCCGAACAGGAAATCATCGAGGGCCTGTTCATGAACGCGACCGTCTCGGCCTTCGCCGACATCATCCGGTCGATCAAGGAGGCCGGAGCATGACCCCGTCGACCGGCGCGCAGGACACCGGCGCACAGGACACCGACGCCTGGGACCACGTGGTGGTCGGTGCCGGCTCCGCCGGGATCGTCACCGCCACCCATCTCGCCCGCAGCGGCGCCCGGGTGCTGCTGCTGGAGGCCGGCGGCGACCAGCCGGCCCCCGGCGCCGACAACCCGCTGCGCGACGCCAGCAAGCTCGTCCTCGACGGCTTCAACTGGGACTACCGGGCCAACCTGCGCGGCAGCGACCGCCTCGACGACCTGCTGCGCACCGGCGCCCCCCGCACGGCCCCGGCCGACGCGGAGGGCCGGCGCACCCGGGCCCTGTGGTCGCGCTTCCCCTACCAGCTCGGCAAGGTCGTCGGCGGCTCCTCCGCCGTCAACGGCGCGATCGCGCTGCGCGCGCTGCCCCGCGACTTCGACGCCTGGGTCGCCGCCGGCAACCCCGAGTGGTCCTGGGAGCACGTCCTGCCCTACTACAAGGAGATCGAGGACGACCCCGGCTTCCCCGGCCCCCTGCACGGCGAGGACGGCCCGCTGCCCATCCGCCGGCCCGAGCGCGCGCACCTGCACGAGCTCGACGCCGCCTTCTGGGACGAGTGCGCCCGCCAGGGCCTGCCCGACCTGCCCGACCTCAACGCCGGGCAGGAGCGCGGCGTGGGCCCCGTACCGTCCAACGCGATCGACGGCGTGCGCATCGACGCCGCGACCGCCTACCTCGCCCGGGCCCGCGACCTGCCCAACCTGCGCATCCGCACCGGCCGCCACGTCACCCGCGTCCTGTTCGAGGGCACCCGCGCCGTCGGCGTCGAACTGCTGGAGGGCGACAGGCCCGTGACCGTACGGGCCGGCAACGTCGTCCTGAGCGCCGGCGCGATCGGCACCCCCGTGATCCTGCTGCGCTCGGGCGTCGGCCGCGCCGACGTCGTCCGCGCCCTCGGCCTGACCTGCGTCGCCGACCTGCCGGGCGTCGGCGAGAACCTCAGCGACCACCCCTCGGTGGTCGTCTGGTCGCAGCCCGAGGAGGGCGTGTGCACCCCGGGCCTGCCCTGGCGCCAGGTCGTCGCCCGGATGTCCAGCGGCTTCGACGACGACACCGACATCCAGGTGGGGCTGCTGAACAACGTCGAGAGCGCCACCATCCCCGGCTTCGTCGACCGCCTGGGCTGGCCCATGGTCGTGGGCATCTCGGTCATGCTGATGCGCCCCGCCTCCCGCGGCCGCGTCTTCCTGGAGGACGCCGGCCCCCTCGGCCGGCCCGTGATCGAGCTCGGCATGGGCTCGGACCCCGAGGACGTCGAGCGGCTGAAACACGGCGTGCGCCGGGCCTGGAGCATCCTGCGCTCGCCCGGCCTCGCCGGACGGCTCGCCCGCACCCAGTTCTGGACCGACGCCATGGTCGCGAACGACCGGGTGCTGCACAGCGGCGTCCGCAACATCATGAACCCCGGCTGGCACGCCACCGGATCGGCCCGCATGGGCCCGGCCGACGACCCGGCGGCCGTCGTCGACCAGGACGGCCGCGTCCACGGCACCGAGAACCTCCGCGTCGTCGACGCCTCCGTCTTCCCCGCCATCCCCAGCGCGCCGACCAACCTCACCACCCTCATGGTGGCCGAGAAGATCGCCGCCGGGGTGAAGGAATGAGCCCCGCCCGGCCCGCCCCGGGCCCCGTACGGCTCTACTGCTTCCCGCACGCCGGCGCCACCTCCTCCGTCCACCGGCCGTGGGGCCCGCTCGCCGCCCCCCACCTGCAGATCGTGGGCGTGGATGCGCCCGGGCGCGGCACCCGCAGCCGGGAGGAGCGCCCGGCGGACTTCGCCGCCCTGGTCACCGCCATGGCCGAGCACCTGGCCGACGACCTGGCCCGCGCCCTGCAGGAGGACCCCGGCCTGCGCTGGGCCACCTTCGGCCACAGCTTCGGCGCCATGACCAGCCTGGCCGTGGCGGACGCCGCCGCCCGCCTGACGGGGCGGCCGCCGCTGCGGGCCGTGCTGTCCGCGGCCCTGCCGCCGCGGCTGCAGCAGCCCGACACCACCGACGACCTCACCGACGACCAGCTCCTGGAGAAGATCGCCGCGGACGGCGGCACCCCCGCCGGACTGCTGTCCAACAGCGCCATGAGCGCCTACCTGGTGCGCCTCATGCGCGAGGACTACGTGATCCGGCGCCAGTTCCCGCAGCACGCCGCGCTGCGCGTCGCCTTCCCGCTCACGCTGGTCGCCGCCCGCGACGACGCGTACGTCACGCCCGCGCAGATGTGGCAGTGGGCCGAGCACACCACCGCCGCCTGCCGCCGGGTGGAGATCCCCGGCGGTCACTTCGCGGCCGTCCGGGACCCGAAGGAGATCGTCGCGATCGTCACCGAGGACCTCCTCGGTGCGGGGGAGGAGCAGGGATGAAGCACCACCTGTACGAGGCGCAGCACGAGGAGTTCCGCGCGCTGTGCCGCGAGTTCCTCGCCCGCGAGGCCGTACCGCACCACGAGAAGTGGGAGCAGGAGGGCATCGTCGACCGCGCGGTGTGGCGCAAGGCGGGCGAGGCCGGGCTGCTGGGCATCGGCGTCCCCGTCGAGTACGGCGGGGGTGGGGAGGAGGACTTCCGCTACCCGGCCGTCCTCTCCGAGGAGCTCATCCGGGCCCGGGTCACCGCCCCCGGGTTCGTCGCCCACAACGACGTCGTCGCCTCCTACCTGGCCGCCCGCACCACCGAGGAGCAGCGCAAGCGCTGGCTGCCGGGGCTGTGCTCGGGCGAGCTGATCGCGGCGATCGCCATGAGCGAGCCGGAGGCGGGCTCCAACGTCGCCGACATCCGCACCACCGCCGTGCGCGACGGCGACCACTACGTCCTCAACGGGCAGAAGACGTTCATCACCAACGGCGAGAACGCCGACGTGGTGCTCGTGGCGGTCAAGACCGCCCCCGACCGCGGCGGCCAGGGCATCAGCCTGCTGGTCGTCGAACGGGACACCCCCGGTTTCAGCCGCGGCCGGCGGATGGCCAAGCTCGGCTGGCAGGCCTCCGACACCTGCGAGCTGTTCTTCTCCGACTGCCGGGTGCCGGTGGCCAACCTGGTCGGCAAGGAGAACGCGGGCATGGCCTACCTGATGGCCGGGCTGCCCCGCGAACGCCTGAGCATCGCCGTGGTGGCGGTCGCCGCGGCCGAGCGGATCCTGGCCGACGCGCTGGAGTACGCCCGCAGCCGCAAGGCGTTCGGCCAGCCCATCGGCAGCTTCCAGCACAACCGCTTCCTGCTCGCCACGCTGGACACGGAGGTCACCATCGCCCGCGTCTTCCTCGACCACTGCATAGCGGAGCTCAACGCCGGCCGGCTCACCGTCGCCGACGCGGCCAAGGCCAAGTGGTGGACGACCGAATTGCAGGTGGAAGTGGCCAACAAGTGCCTGCAGCTGTACGGCGGCTACGGGTACCTCAAGGAGAGCCCCATTTCCCGCGAATGGGCCAACAGCAGGGTGCAGACCATCTACGGGGGGACCACGGAAATCATGAAGGAACTCATCGGTCGCTCGCTCGGCCTGTGAGCAGCGCGCCGTGCCTGCGCACGGCAGGAAAGGACGGACAGCCAGATGGATCCTCTCGACGAGGTGAATCCCCCCACCGGCGCGGCGGGAACGGGCCGAGCCGCCCGCCGTGGCCCGGAGCCCGGTCTGCCGGCCACGCCGGACGGACTGACCGTCTCGGTCGCCACGCAGGAGGACTGGAACCATGTGATCGCCTGGGCCGACGGTGAACGCTGGAACGTCGGCCGCGGGGACGCGGCCCTGTTCCTGCCCACCGACCCGGGCGGCTTCTTCGTCGGCCGCATGGAGGGCCGGCCGGTCTCGGCCATGTCGGTCGTCAACTACTCGGCCCGGTACGCCTTCCTCGGGCACTACCTCGTCGACCCCGCCTTCCGCGGGCGCGGCCTGGGCCTGGCCACCTGGCAGGCCGCGGTGCCCCACGCACGCGGCCGCTCGCTCGGCCTGGACGCGACACCGGCCCGGCAGGACGACTACGCGAAATCCGGCTTCGTGTCCTACTACGACACCGTGCGCCACACCGGGCGCCCGCAGCGGGCGGGCGCGCCGGGGCCGGGCGCCGTGCCCGTCACCGGCGAGCACCTGGCCGCCGTACTCGCCTACGACCGGCAGTACTTCCCCGCCGACCGGGGCGACTTCGTCCGCCGCTGGCTCGCCGCCCCCGGGCACGTGGCGTACGCGCGGCTGAGCGACGGGCGGCTCACCGGCTACGGGGTGATCCGCCCGGCCAGCGGGGCCCATCGCATCGGTCCCCTCTTCGCCGAGTCCCGCGAGGATGCCGAGGTCCTCTTCGACGCCCTCACCGCGCACCTCGGCCCCGAGGACGAGGTCTCCCTCGACATCCCGGCGCCGCAGAAGGAGGCGGGCGCGCTGGCGATCGACCGGGGGCTGGCGGCGGAGTTCCACACGGTGCGCATGTACAGCGGTCCGGTGCCGGCCAGCCGGGCGGAGCAGGCCTTCGCCACCACCACGCTCGAACTCGGATAACCCACCACAGGACAAGGGAGGTGCCCCCGTGGCAGAGAAGACCCCCACCCTCTACGAATGGGCCGGCGGCATAGAGGCGCTGGAACGGCTCACCGAGGAGTTCTACAAGCACGTGCGCAAGGACGAGCTGCTCGCCCCGCTCTTCCAGTACATGACCGACGACCACCCCCAGCACGTCGCGGCCTGGCTGGCCGAGGTCTTCGGCGGCCCGGCCCTGTACACCGAGCAGCTCGGCGGCTTCAAGCGCATGATCCGCAGCCACCGGGGCCGCTCCATCCGGCCCGAGCAGCGCACCCGCTGGGTGCAGCTGATGACGGAGGCCGCCGACACCGTGGGGCTGCCCTCGGACCCGGAGTTCCGCTCGGCGTTCATGTCCTACATCGAGTGGGGCTCGCGCCGGGCGATGGCCAACTCCCAGCCGGACGCGCCGCCCTCGCGCCGCGAGACCGTGCCGATCTGGGGCTGGGGCGAGGCCCCGCCCGGCATGCCCTGAGCAACGCCACGAAGGTGCCGGGCCCGCCGTCCTCGACGGCGGGCCCGGCACCTTCGCAGGTCCTCGGGGCAGGTTCCCGGGCGGGTCAGCGCCTGGTGCAGGCGCGGGCGGTGTGCACGGTGACGGCGGTGAGGTAGAAGGCGTCGGGCCGCCAGAGGATGCCGGTGCAGGCGTCGCCGTCCACCAGGCACTCCAGCGTGCGGCGGTCCTCCTCGTCGAGCCGGTCGCCGATGTGCTCGCGCCACTGCTCCAGCAGCCGGTACAGGTGCTCGCGGGCCGGCAGGTCCAGCGGCGCCGGGTGGTCGACCAGGAACGTACGGCTCCCGGTGGGCACCAGCCCGGCGCGGGCCAGCATCGCCGGCCAGTCCTCCACCGTGCGCTCGTGGCCGGGCAGCCGGGCCCGCAGGCTGCTGAACTCGTCCTCCAGGGCGGCGTCCAGGCGGGCCTGCAGGCCCGGCCGGCCGATGCCGATGTCGCGGGGCAGGAACCGGGGAGGCAGCCCGCGCTCGGCCACGGCCAGCACGCCGCCCGGGCGCAGGGACGCGGCGAGGGCGTCCAGCGCGGCCTGCTGGTCGCCGAGGTGGTGGACGGCCTTGCTGGCCCAGATCACGTCCGCGCCGCCCAGCTCCCCGAAGTCGCCCGGCAGGTCGGCGTGCTGGGTGATGACGCGGCCGGTCAGATCGGCCCCCTCCGCCCGCGAGCGGGCCCGCTCCAGCAGGCCGGGGTCCCGGTCGACCGCGACGATCTCGGCGCACGGGAAGTACCGGGCGAGCAGGCAGGCCACCACTCCCGGCCCGCTGCCCACGTCGAGGACGCGGCCCACCGCCGCGGCGGCGGCCACCTCGTCCCCGCCGCACAGCAGCCCCCGCAGCCAGCCCATCGCCTGTTCGAGGTAGGGCAGGTGCAGTCGGGCTTCGCGCTCCAGTGCGTCGGCCAGGGCATCCCGGTCGATGTCCCCGGCCTGATGTGGATTCATGGGCCTTACCTGCTTTCCGGGAGAGGGCGGACTGCGAGGGACGTGCCGGGGCGGGGGCGGCGCGCCGCCCTCAGCCGAGGTAGGGGGCGAGCGTCCGCATCAGGACGGCCTTGGGGGCGGCGCCCACCCACTGCTCCTTGCGCTTGCCGTCCTCGTAGACGATGAAGGCCGGGATGGAGGAGACGCCGTGCTCGATGGCCAGGGCGGTCTCGTCGTCCACGTTGACCTTGACCACGTCGAGCTTGTCGGCGTTCTCGGCGGCGATCTGCTCCACGATCGGGCTCACCATGCGGCACGGGCCGCACCAGGGGGCCCAGAACTGGATGAGGACGGGCTTGTCGGACTGCAGCACACGGGAGGGGAACATCTCCTCCGTGAGGGCGTCGACGGGGGACGGGCGCATGAGGGCGGTCTCCTAGGCGAGGAAAGGGAACAACAACGCGTTCCGGGTGGTGAATTCCGGCGGTGAAGGGGTCCGGTCAGAGCCGGAAGGACGGCTCGGCGGCCGCCATGGCGCGGCGCTCCTCGACGGCACGGGCGACGTCCTCGTCGAGCAGGTCGTGGTTCAGGGCGAAGCCGGCCGCGGAACCCTGACCGGCCGCCGTCACCACCTGGGCCCGCGGGTCGGCGACGTTGCCCACCGCCCAGACGCCGAAGACGCTGGTCCGGCCGGTGGCGTCGGTGACCACCCAGCCGCCCGCGTCCTTCTCGCAGCCCAGGTCGGTCAGCAGGCCGTCGCGCGGCACCATGCGCGGGAAGACGAACACCGCGCTGCGGGGCACCACGCTGCCCTCGGCCAGCTCCACGCCGCGCAGCTTGTCGTCGTCCACCACCAGCCACTTCACGGTGCCCTCGGCCAGGCGGATGTCGCGGGCGGCCAGCCGCTCGCGGTCCTCCTCCGTCAGCTCCATCGTGTGCGGGAAGAAGACGACGTCGTCCGACCACTGGCGCAGCAGCAGGGCGTGGTTCACCGCGTTCGGGTGGGTGCCGAGCACGCCGATGGGCTGGTCGCGCACCTCGTAGCCGTGGCAGTACGGGCAGTGCAGCAGGTCCCGGCCCCAGCGCTCGCGCACCCCGGGGATGTCGGGCAGCTCGTCGCGCAGCCCGGTGGCCACGACGATGCGGCGCGCCTTGAGCACCGGGCCGCCGGCCAGGTGGACGTAGAAGCCGGGGGCGATGTGGTCGACCTGGGCGTCGATCAGCTCCACGCCGTAGCTCTCCACCTCGGTGCGGCCCACGTTCAGCAGCGCCTCGGGCGGCATCCCGTCACGGGAGAGGAAGCCCATCATGTGGGAGGCCGGGGCATTGCGCGGACTGCCGGAGTCCACCACCGCCACCTTGCGGCGGGACCGGCCCAGCAGCAGGGCGGCGTTCAGTCCGGCCGCGCCGCCTCCGACCACCACGACGTCGTACACGGAGCCGTCGGCTGCCTGGTTGTTCATATCGCTCACGGCGATCACCTCCGCGCACAGCGTGCGACCGCCATCCTGTTGCGGCAACATTTGTTGCCGTTTTCGGAACGGGTGCGGTGCAATGCCCTCGTGCACCCCTCAGAAGCGATCAACGAAGCCCTCGCCGAGGTCGGCCCCCGCCTCAAGCGCCTGCGCGTCCAGCGCGGGGTGACGCTGGCCGCGCTCTCGGAGGCCACCGGCATCTCCAAGAGCACCCTCTCCCGGCTGGAGTCCGGGCAGCGCCGGCCCAGCCTGGAGCTGCTGCTGCCCATCTCCCAGGCCCACCAGGTGCCCCTGGACGAGCTCGTCGGCGCCCCCGAGGTCGGCGACCCCCGCATCCGGCTGACGCCCAAGCGCGTCAACGGCAACACCGTGCTGCCCCTGACCCGCCAGCCGGGCCCGCTGCAGACGTACAAGATGGTCATCCCGGCCACCCACCGGACCCCGGAGATGTGCACGCACGAGGGCTACGAGTGGCTCTACGTCCTCTCCGGCCGGCTGCGGCTGATCATGGCCGACCACGATCTGACCCTGGGCCCCGGCGAGGCCGCCGAGTTCGACACCCGGCTGCCCCACTGGTTCGGCAGCACGGGCGAGGGCCCCGTCGAGGTCCTGAGCCTCTTCGGCCGCCAGGGCGAGCGCATGCACGTGCGGGCGAAGCCCAGGGGCCGCGGGTGAGACGGCGCGGGTGATACTCGGGGCATGGAACACGCCCTGGAGTTACCGCAGTTCGACCACCTTCTGCACTGCGTCCCCGACGTGGACGCCGCGGTGGCCGCCTACACCCGCGCCGGCCTGCCCGCCCACGCCAATCCGCCCCACCGCGGCTTCCGCAACGGCGCCTGGCGCCTGGACGCGCGGTACGTGGAGATCCTCACCGTCGAGGACCGCGCCGCGTTCGAGGCATCGCCCTACGGCGAGGCGATGGCCCCCTGGATGCCCCGCATCGACGCCCTGCTCGCCGCGGGCGGCGGGGCGCTGAACTTCGCGGTCCACGTCGCGGACGTGACGGCGACGACGGAGCGCCTGCGGCGCCAGGGATACGCCGTGGACCTGCACACCTTCGCTTCCGAGGGCGCACCCGTCTCCTTCGCCGAGGCCGTGCTCACGGGCCCGGACACCCCGCCGTGGGCGCCGTTCTTCATCACCTACACGCCGGACCGGGAGACGATCTTCCGCGAGTACCGGGCCGCCACGACCCGGCGCGGCCCGCACGACCTGGCCGGGTTCGTGATCGAGACCCCGGACCCGGCCGCCGCAGCGGCCCTGCTCGGCGCGCTCACCGGCATCCGCGCCGACGACGGTGCCACGGCACCGGTCGTCCCCCTGCCCGGCGCCCACGTGCACTTCGCCGAGGGCCCGGCGGACGCCGTCACCGCCCTGCTGCTGACGGACGGCGGCACGCCGGGCGCGCCGGAGATCGCCGGGCTACGGCTGACGCATCAGATGCGGTCGGCGGCGATGAGGAGGTAGTGGAAGCTGCCT